>NZ_JAVRFI010000106.1:0-220 GCF_031845785.1 Streptomyces hesseae | reverse complement strand
ATTCTCTACCTGACTACCTGAGTCGGTTTAGGGTACGGGCCGCCATGAAACTCGCTAGAGGCTTTTCTCGACAGCATAGGATCATCCACTTCACCACAATCGGCTCGGCATCAGGTCTCAGCCTTAACGTGTGACGGATTTGCCTATCACACGGCCTACACCCTTACCCCGGGACTACCACCGCCCGGGCTGGACTACCTTCCTGCGTCACCCCATCGCT
>NZ_JAVRFI010000105.1:0-223 GCF_031845785.1 Streptomyces hesseae | reverse complement strand
CCCGAGAGGGTGAGTACAAAGGAAGCGTCCGTTCCTTGAGAACTCAACAGCGTGCCAAAAGTCAACGCCAGATATGTTGACACCCCGTCCATCTCGATGGATGAGGTTCCTTTAAAAAAGTCCTTCCCTAGGGAAGGCACACAGCGAGGACGCTGTGCACGGCTGGGCCTATTCCGCCCGGCTGTGCCGCTCAACGCGAGTGTTGACCGGATTACCGGTAATC
>NZ_JAVRFI010000104.1:0-255 GCF_031845785.1 Streptomyces hesseae | reverse complement strand
CCGACGGCAACGCCGTCTTCCAATGGTCCGGCAACGGCACCACATGGAACAAAGTCGGCGGAGCGGCGGGGACACTGTACGCAGGCGGAGCGGGCCTGTTCGCCACCAACCCCACCAACGGCGACCTCTACAAAATGAACGGCCCCAACAACTGGAGCAAAGTCGGCGGACCCGGCAAGACCTTCGCCGTCACCGGCAACGGCCTCTTCGGGCTCTCACCCGACGGCAACGCCGTCTTCCAATGGTCCGGCAACG
>NZ_JAVRFI010000103.1:0-255 GCF_031845785.1 Streptomyces hesseae | reverse complement strand
CGGGGTGTTCGACCTGGAGGCGGGTGTTGACCTCCAGGAAGGAGATCGTGCCGTCGTTGCCGACGAGGAATTCGACCGTGCCGGCGCCGACGGAGCCGGCTTCCTTCAGGATCGCCTTCGACGCCGCGTACAGCTGCGCGTTCTGCTCCTCGGTCAGGAAGGGGGCGGGGGCTTCCTCGACGAGTTTCTGGTGACGGCGCTGGAGCGAGCAGTCACGCGTGGAGACCACCACGACGTTGCCGTGGGTGTCGGCCA
>NZ_JAVRFI010000102.1:0-255 GCF_031845785.1 Streptomyces hesseae | reverse complement strand
ACGTACGGTCGGAGACCTTGCCCAGCACCACGCCCTCGATACCGCGGAGCTTCTCGACGATCTCGTCGGCGTGCTCGGTCGAGGTGGTGGCCATCGTGACGTCGATACGCAGCTTCTCGTGCCCGGAGGCGGTCACGTCCAGGCCGGTCACGGACCCACCGGAGGACTCCACGGCCGTGGTCAGCTCACTGACCGCGGTCCCCGACACGGGAACCTCCAACCGGACCGTCATCGAATACGAGACGCTAGGCGCCG
>NZ_JAVRFI010000101.1:0-255 GCF_031845785.1 Streptomyces hesseae | reverse complement strand
TGAGCTCGGCGAACGCGTCGGTGTGGCGGGTCACGGACTCGCGGCACTTGGCGTTGAACTCGGCGATGCCGTACGCCTCGATGTCCTGCTTGCCGGAGAAGCCGAGCTCCTTCTCGACGGCGAGCTCGACGGGCAGGCCGTGGCAGTCCCAGCCGGCCTTCCGGCCGACGTGGTAGCCCTGCATGGTGCGGAAGCGTGGGAAGACGTCCTTGAAGACGCGGGCCTCGATGTGGTGGGCGCCGGGCATGCCGTTGG
>NZ_JAVRFI010000100.1:0-255 GCF_031845785.1 Streptomyces hesseae | reverse complement strand
CACCCCGTGGACGCTGGTCTCCAACACCGCGGCCGCCGCGCACCCCGACGTCACCTATGTCGTGGCCACCGACGGCAACGAGAAGCTGGTCGTCGCCGAGCCGCTACTGGAGAAGGCCCTGGGCGAGAGCTGGACGGCCACCGGCCAGTCCTTCACCGGCCGCGAGATGGAGCGCTGGGCCTACCGTCGCCCGTTCGACCTGGGCGAGTTCCCCGAGGCCGCCCACTTCGTCGTCACCGCCGAGTACGTCACCAC
>NZ_JAVRFI010000099.1:0-255 GCF_031845785.1 Streptomyces hesseae | reverse complement strand
AGTTCCTTAACCATAGTTCACCCGAACGCCTCGGTATTCTCTACCTGACTACCTGAGTCGGTTTAGGGTACGGGCCGCCATGAAACTCGCTAGAGGCTTTTCTCGACAGCATAGGATCATCCACTTCGCCACAATCGGCTCGGCATCAGGTCTCAGCCTTAACGTGTGACGGATTTGCCTATCACACGGCCTACACCCTTACCCCGGGACTACCACCGCCCGGGCTGGACTACCTTCCTGCGTCACCCCATCGCT
>NZ_JAVRFI010000098.1:0-258 GCF_031845785.1 Streptomyces hesseae | reverse complement strand
CGTCCGACCCGGCGCCGGCCGACCGCCCGCTGATCGACCGCTGGCTGCTCGGCGAGCTCAACACGCTCGTCGACCAGGTCACCCAGGCCCTGGAGGCCTACGACACCCAGCGCGCCGGAAAACTGCTGTCCTCCTTCGTCGACGACCTCTCCAACTGGTACGTCCGCCGCTCACGCCGCCGCTTCTGGCAGGGCGACGCCGCCGCACTGCGCACGCTCCACGACGTGGTCGAGACCGTCACGCGACTGATGGCTCCCC
>NZ_JAVRFI010000097.1:0-260 GCF_031845785.1 Streptomyces hesseae | reverse complement strand
CCTGGAGTAGCCGGTCCGTGCTCGCGGTGGTGCGGAGGTACCAGGACGGCGGTGCGTAGTAGAGGAGCGCGGTGTGGCAGCGCCAGCAGTGCGGGTAGCGGTGCTCGTAGGCGACGTGGCGGAAGAGGAGGCTGCGCTCGGTGAGGTCGGCGACGAGTTTCTCGTCGGCCTTCTTGAAGAACAGACCGCCGACAAGGCCGAGGCTCTCCTCGAAGGTGCCGTCCGGGCGGACCGGGTTGACGACCGGGAGGCCGTAGGCG
>NZ_JAVRFI010000096.1:0-278 GCF_031845785.1 Streptomyces hesseae | reverse complement strand
TTAGTCAATCGGCGCACACGTTTCTCACGTGTGTATCGCTACTCATGCCTGCATTCTCACTCGTGAACCGTCCACAACTCGTTTCCACGGCTGCTTCACCCGGCAC
Source organism: Streptomyces hesseae (assembly GCF_031845785.1). Lineage (NCBI taxonomy): Bacteria > Bacillati > Actinomycetota > Actinomycetes > Kitasatosporales > Streptomycetaceae > Streptomyces > Streptomyces hesseae. Next base: position 172 of record NZ_JAVRFI010000096.1, on the reverse strand, counting down.
ACGACGCTCCCCTACCCATCCCAGCAGACGTTGGTCTTTATGCTGGAATGACACGACTTCGGCGGTACGCTTGAGCCCCGCTACATTGTCGGCGCGGAATCACTTGACCAGTGAGCTATTACGCACTCTTTCAAGGGTGGCTGCTTCTAAGCCAACCTCCTGGTTGTCTCTG
>NZ_JAVRFI010000095.1:0-280 GCF_031845785.1 Streptomyces hesseae | reverse complement strand
CTTCCGGCCGTCCTCGGCGAGGATGTGGCCGAGGCAGACGACGTTCTCGTACGAGGACTTGTCGAAGACGAGCGTGCCGACCGCCATCAGCGTGTAGAACCAGCCACGCGTCTGGTCGATGGCCTCGCTGATGAACTGCGCGGGGTAGCGCTGCTCGAAGAGCTCCTTGTTCTTGTACGGGTAGCCCCACTGGGCGAACGGCATGGAGCCCGAGTCGTACCAGGCGTCGATGACCTCCGGCACCCGGACGGCCGTGTGGGAGCAGCCCTCGGCGGTACAG
>NZ_JAVRFI010000094.1:0-282 GCF_031845785.1 Streptomyces hesseae | reverse complement strand
CGGCACAGTTTCTTACAGGTTACTAGTACTGCTTCGGCGTGGAACGTGAACTGTGAGGGGCTGGGCCGGGCACGCTGTTGGGTATCTGAGGGTACGGACTACGGTCTGCACCTTCGATGCCGGCCCCGGTAAAGCACCATCTGATGGTGTGTGACGGGTGGCTGGTCGTTGTTTGAGAACTGCACAGTGGACGCGAGCATCTGTGGCCAAGTTTTTAAGGGCGCACGGTGGATGCCTTGGCACCAGGAACCGATGAAGGACGTGGGAGGCCACGATAGGCCC
>NZ_JAVRFI010000093.1:0-285 GCF_031845785.1 Streptomyces hesseae | reverse complement strand
CGGCACAGTTTCTTACAGGTTACTAGTACTGCTTCGGCGTGGAACGTGAACTGTGAGGGGCTGGGCCGGGCACGCTGTTGGGTATCTGAGGGTACGGACTACGGTCTGCACCTTCGATGCCGGCCCCAGTGCACTCCGGTCTGTAGATCGGGGGTGATGGGTGGCTGGTCGTTGTTTGAGAACTGCACAGTGGACGCGAGCATCTGTGGCCAAGTTTTTAAGGGCGCACGGTGGATGCCTTGGCACCAGGAACCGATGAAGGACGTGGGAGGCCACGATAGGCCC
>NZ_JAVRFI010000092.1:0-287 GCF_031845785.1 Streptomyces hesseae | reverse complement strand
CTCGGTATTCTCTACCTGACTACCTGAGTCGGTTTAGGGTACGGGCCGCCATGAAACTCGCTAGAGGCTTTTCTCGACAGCATAGGATCATCCACTTCACCACAATCGGCTCGGCATCAGGTCTCAGGCTTCATGCCGTCCGGATTTGCCTAGACAGCGCCCTACACCCTTACCCCGGGACTACCACCGCCCGGGCTGGACTACCTTCCTGCGTCACCCCATCGCTTACCTACTACAAGTCTGGTCCGTCGGCTCCACCACTTCCCTTTCCCCGAAGGGTCCAGGAC
>NZ_JAVRFI010000091.1:0-315 GCF_031845785.1 Streptomyces hesseae | reverse complement strand
GGTCGCTGGTGAAGGCCGGGTCGGTGACGACCGCGCGGTGGAAGGGGATGGCGGTGGCCATGCCCTCGACCTGGAATTCGGCCAGGGCGCGGGAGGCGCGCTGGAGGGCCTGCTCACGGGTCGCGCCCGTCACGATCAGCTTGGCGAGGAGGGAGTCCCAGGCCGGGCCGATGACGCTGCCCGTCTCCACGCCTGCGTCGAGGCGGACGCCGGGGCCGGTGGGCGGGGCGAAGGTGGTGACGGTGCCGGGGGCGGGCAGGAAGTTGCGGCCCGGGTCCTCGCCGTTGATCCGGAACTCGAACGAATGCCCGCGCA
>NZ_JAVRFI010000090.1:0-322 GCF_031845785.1 Streptomyces hesseae | reverse complement strand
GGAGGAAAGCCCGAGAGGGTGAGTACAAAGGAAGCGTCCGTTCCTTGAGAACTCAACAGCGTGCCAAAAGTCAACGCCAGATATGTTGACACCCCGTCCATCTCGATGGATGAGGTTCCTTTAAAAAGTCCTTCCGTCGACTAGCTCGATGGGAGGCGCACACAGCGAGGACGCTGTGAACGACCGGGCCTATTCCGCCTGGTTGTTCCGCTCAACGCGAGTGTTTCACCGGATTACCGGTAATCATTCACGGAGAGTTTGATCCTGGCTCAGGACGAACGCTGGCGGCGTGCTTAACACATGCAAGTCGAACGATGAAGCC
>NZ_JAVRFI010000089.1:0-351 GCF_031845785.1 Streptomyces hesseae | reverse complement strand
GCCGGAAGATGTCCAAGCACCTCGGCAACATCCTCCAGCCCATCCCCCTCATGGACCAGCACGGCGCCGACGCCGTCCGCTGGTTCATGGCCGCCGGCGGCTCCCCCTGGGCCGCACGCCGCGTGGGTCACGGCACGATCCAGGAGGTGGTGCGGAAAACCCTCCTCACCTACTGGAACACCGTCGCCTTCCAGGCCCTCTACGCCCGTACGTCCGACTGGGCCCCCTCGGCGTCCGACCCGGCGCCGGCCGACCGCCCGCTGATCGACCGCTGGCTGCTCGGCGAGCTCAACACGCTCGTCGACCAGGTCACCCAGGCCCTGGAGGCCTACGACACCCAGCGCGCCGGAA
>NZ_JAVRFI010000088.1:0-381 GCF_031845785.1 Streptomyces hesseae | reverse complement strand
CCCACGCACCCGCGAGCGTAATTGATTGGTCCGGCGGGAGCGGGCTGACCATCAATCCGCCGACGGCTGGACTCGGGTGCGTACGGAGAACAACCCCCGACCTACCACCGGAGCCGGCCATCACCACCGCACCCGTCACGCGGAGAAGACCTCCCGCAGCGACCCGACCCCCACACCGCGCGCCCCTGATCGCCCTCGCCCCCGCTGCCACCGCACTCGTCGTCGGCCTCTGGGGCATCCGGCGCCGGAACTCCCTCTGGAGCGACGAGGCCGTCACCTACGAAGTGGCCCACCGGAGCACGGCGGACATCTGGCGGCTGCTGGCGGAGGCCGATGTCGTGCACGGTCTCCACTACTTCCTCATGCACGCGGTCTTCGTCC
>NZ_JAVRFI010000087.1:0-386 GCF_031845785.1 Streptomyces hesseae | reverse complement strand
CACCATGGGTCTGATCTACGTCAACCCCGAGGGTCCGCAGGGCAAGCCCGACCCGATGGGCTCCGCGCACGACATCCGCGTCACCTTCAGCCGCATGGGCATGAACGACGAGGAGACCGTCGCCCTGGTCGCCGGCGGCCACACCTTCGGCAAGACCCACGGCGCCGGCAACCCCGAGCTCGTCGGCCCCGAGCCGAACGGCTGCCCGGTGCACGGCAACGGCCTGGGCTGGATCAGCCAGTACGGCACCGGCAAGGGTGCCGACACCATCACCAGCGGTCTCGAGGGTGCGTGGACCCCCACGCCCACCCAGTGGGACAACACCTACTTCGAGATGCTGTTCTCCTACGACTGGGAGCTCGGCGAGAGCCCGGCCGGCGCCAAGC
>NZ_JAVRFI010000086.1:0-395 GCF_031845785.1 Streptomyces hesseae | reverse complement strand
GCCAACCAAGCGACCGCGATCCACCCCAACGCAGCGCGGACGTCGCTCTTCGTCAGCAGCACGTGGACCGTGACTGTGCTCGCGAAGAGCACGTAGATCACTATGAGCAAAAACTGCATTGTCGGATGCCCGTTCGATGGCCACTCGGCGGTATTCCAGCTCGGTGTGCCGGTTGCCCAACCCTCGCTAGAGATGGGCAACGCATAATATTCTAGCGCCGACCATGGCAGGTGTCGCGAATGCGGTTGGATTCTTTCGCCTCTGACGGTGTTGAATCGCTCGTCCGTCTCCCTAAATATCGGCCAGACTTTCCCGATTCGAGCGAGTCAATCTTAGCGTCATTGGGGTGTCGCGGCGTACCGCGATCTCGAGTGTCATCCGGGAGAATGGGATAC
>NZ_JAVRFI010000085.1:0-406 GCF_031845785.1 Streptomyces hesseae | reverse complement strand
CTCTCCCAGCTCACCGAGGACACCACCTTGGTCGTCATGAGCGGTCACCCGCTGGGGCTTTTCCCGTCGCGCCCAGAATCCCCGCGTGTCATCATCACCAACTCCCTCATGGTCGGCCATTTCGACAACCAGAAGGACTGGGAGATCTGTGAGGAGATGGGGGTGGCGAACTATGGCCAGATGACCGCTGGCGGCTGGATGTATATCGGCCCACAGGGTATCGTCCATGGCACCTTCAACACCATTCTCAACGCCGGAAGAATCCGGCTGGGAATTCCCGCTGATGGGGATCTCTCCGGGGTGCTTTTTGTCTCGTCAGGTCTCGGTGGCATGTCCGGGGCCCAGCCCAAGGCCGCCGAGATCGCCCACGCCGTCGGGATCATTGCCGAGGTCGACATGTCGCGCA
>NZ_JAVRFI010000084.1:0-408 GCF_031845785.1 Streptomyces hesseae | reverse complement strand
CCGAGGCCCAACTGGCCGACGAGATCCGGGTCGTGGCCGGCGTGGCCGCCAAGCGCGCGACGGCCGTGGTGCACATCGGTGTGGTGAACATGCTCGTCGAGCAGGGCATGGATTTCCGTGAAGCTCGGGACTTCGTGGAGACCAACATGCCGTTCGCCACCCCCGAACAGGCCGGTGAGGCCGAACTCGCGCTCATCGCGCGGCACTCCGACCAGTCGCACTGACCACCTATAGGTCAGGCAACCCCAGCTCGGCCGCATCGGCGGTGAGGTAGCGGGTCACCGTCGGTGCGAGCAGTCTCACGACGTCTTCACCGTCGAGCGTTGCCATCGGCGGGACTGCCATCACGTAACGCAGCATCGCGGTACCCACCAGGCTCGATGCGGCGAGCATGGCCCGCAGCCGGGC
>NZ_JAVRFI010000083.1:0-413 GCF_031845785.1 Streptomyces hesseae | reverse complement strand
CTACCAGTGGCCGGGCGAGGCGTTCCACTACGTCGTCTCCTTCGCGACGATCTCCGGCATGTGGGCCTGGATCATGATCCTGATCAGCCAGATCCGCTACCGCCGCCTCGCGGACGCGGGCATGCTCCCGCACTCCTCGTTCAAGGCCCCGGGCGCCCCGTACACCAGCTGGTTCGCGCTCGGCTTCATCGGCCTGGTCATCGTGATGATGGCGATCGACGAGGAGGCCAGGATCTCGCTCTACTGCGCCCCGCTCTGGGCACTCCTCCTCGGCGTCTCCTACCTGATGCTCAGGTCGCGCGACCCGGAGAACACCGCCTTCGCCAAGCGCTGACCCAGGCTCCGCCGAGCACCCCACCCGCTCGCGCCGAGCACCGACCCCGAGGGCGGGCCCGACACCACGGGCCCATGAC
>NZ_JAVRFI010000082.1:0-415 GCF_031845785.1 Streptomyces hesseae | reverse complement strand
GCTCTATCTGAACCAGGGCAGTTCGGGCGTCGCCCTGGTGGCGCAGGCGTACACCGCCCACCACGAGGACCCCGCCCTGAGCGCCCTGATCCCCGGCGTCCGCAAGGGCTGCGCCATGGAGTTCGTCCGCGAACCGGGGCTGTTCACCGGCCGGGCGGGGCTCGCCGCCACAGCCGGCCAGCTGTCGCCGGAGGGCCGTACGGGGCCCGAGGTCCTGGCCTCCGTACGCAACCTCACCTGGCACCTCATCGCCGACGGGGACCGGCTGCTGGTCCCGGGCGCCACCCTGCGGCGCTGCTCCGCCGACCTGGCCACGGGGGCGGCGGGGCTGCTGCTGGCCCTGCACTTCCTGTCCGCCGGAAAGGGCGATGAGGCGGAGGGGCCGAGGGAGGGCGGCGGCCTGCTGGAGCTGCTC
>NZ_JAVRFI010000081.1:0-416 GCF_031845785.1 Streptomyces hesseae | reverse complement strand
CGCTAATCTAATCAACGCACAGTCAGGACGAGGAAAACGATGATCATTTATTTGCATGGCTTTGACTCAACCAGCCCCGGCAACCATGAAAAGGTGCTGCAACTCCAGTTTATCGACCCGGACGTTCGCTTCATCAGCTACAGCACGCTGCATCCGCGTCACGACATGCAGCATTTGTTAAAAGAAGTGGATAAAGCCATTCAGCAATCCGGCGACCAGCCTGGGCCATAAACTGGGCCGTAAAAAGAAAGCCGAAATCATCTTAGTGGATCGCAACCACAGCCATTTATGGAAACCTTTGCTGCATGAAGTGGCAACCGGCAGTCTGGATGACGGCGTTGATGCCCTGAGCTATCTGGCCCATGCGCGTAACCACGGTTTTAACTTCCAAATTGGTTCTCTGACCAATATCGACC
>NZ_JAVRFI010000080.1:0-423 GCF_031845785.1 Streptomyces hesseae | reverse complement strand
CCGCATTGCCACACCATCCCGGCCACAGGCCGCTGCGGGCCGAGCACTACCCTCATGCTGTGATCATCCCTGACGAAAACCCCTCTACCAGTCGGCGCTGGAACCGCCCTATTCCCCGAATCGGAGACACCACTTCTTCTGCCACCCGAGCCGCAGACCCCACCGGATGGTCCCTGGGCGACCAGGTACAACAGGGGTTGGACACCGCTATCGATACTCGACGTGACATCCGCCGTTACCGCCACGACGACGTCTCCAAAGAACTCGTCAACACCGTGTTGTGGGCCGGCCATCGCGCTCCGAGCGTTGGCCATAGCCAACCGTGGCGGTTCATCGTGGTGCGCGACGGCGACATTCGTGATCGCGCTGCCGTGATGGCCGACCGAGAGCGACTGCGTCAGGCTGATCTCCTCACCCCCGGTC
>NZ_JAVRFI010000079.1:0-434 GCF_031845785.1 Streptomyces hesseae | reverse complement strand
CTCCCCGGGGACCCCTACGGGATGAGGATGGCGCGGCCGCGGACGCGGCCGTTGTCCAGGTCCTCGACGGCGCTCTGGAAGTCCTCCAGCGCGTACTTCTGGGTGTGCAGGGTGACCCGACCCGCGGCGGCGAGCGCCATGAGCTCGACCAGGTCGTTGTAGGAGCCGACCAGGTTGCCGATCACGTTGACCTCGGTGGAGACCAGGTCGATGGTCGGGACGTCGACGTTCTCGCCGTAGCCGACCACCGAGTAGTCGCCGGCCCGGCGGGTCATCGCCAGGCCCTCCTTGGTGGAGCCGTTCTCGCCGACGAAGTCCACGACCACCTCGGCGCCGTGGCCGCCGGTGAGCTCCAGCACCTGCTCGACCTGGCTGCCGTCGGCCAGCACGCCGCGGTCGGCACCGATCGACTCGCCGAGCTCATCGTGATCGAC
>NZ_JAVRFI010000078.1:0-441 GCF_031845785.1 Streptomyces hesseae | reverse complement strand
ATATACAGGGGTGAGTGCGATACTGGCCATCCGTTGGATTACACCTTCTGTTTATATGACGCAGCGCAAAATCATCCACGTCGACTGTGATTGCTTCTACGCCGCCATCGAGATGCGCGACGACCCGAGCCTGGCACAAAAGCCTCTGGCGGTCGGCGGCTCGGCGGATAGACGAGGGGTGATCGCAACCTGCAACTACGAGGCGCGGGCGTACGGCGTTCGCTCGGCCATGTCGTCGCGCCACGCCTTGAAGCTGTGCCCGGACCTGACCATCGTCAAGCCGCGCATGGATGCTTATAAAGAAGCGTCCAAGGAAATCCAGACGATCTTTCGTGATTACACCGACCTGATCGAGCCACTGTCGCTGGACGAAGCCTATCTTGATGTCTCCGACAGCCCGCATTTTGGCGGCAGCGCCACACGTATCGCTCAGGATATTCG
>NZ_JAVRFI010000077.1:0-443 GCF_031845785.1 Streptomyces hesseae | reverse complement strand
GCGCGGTCGAGGCCCTGCGGCGGCTGGCCCCCGGCCTGGGCGTCGCGTGGCCCGACGGCGCCGGGCCCGGCGAGGTGATCGGGACCCTCGACCCGGCCCGGCCCCGGCATGCCGCCTTCCTCGACGCCGCGACCTCGTTGCTGCGCGGCGCCGGTTACACCGCCTTCGACGGCGAGGCCCCGGCTGAGCCCGGGCACGGCGGGGTCGGCGGGCCGTACGCCCACGTCACCGCCCCGCTGCGCCGGCTGGTCGACCGCTTCGGCACCGAGGTCTGCCTGGCGCTGGCCGCGGGGGAGCAGCCCTCGGCCGAGCTGCGGGCCGCCCTGCCGGAGCTGCCCGCGCTCATGGCCGCCTCCGACCGGCGCACCCACGCGGTGGAGCGGGCCGTCGTCGACCTGGTCGAGGCCACGATGCTGTCCGGTCGGGTCGGCGAGGTGTTCGAC
>NZ_JAVRFI010000076.1:0-450 GCF_031845785.1 Streptomyces hesseae | reverse complement strand
GGCCAGCTGGTCGCCGATGGCGGACTGCACGAGCCGGCGCAGCGGCCGGGCGCCGTAGACCGGGTCGAACCCGTTCATCGCCAGCCACTCGCGGGCGGCGTCGGACACCTGCAGGCCCAGTCGGCGCGCCGCCAGGCGGCGGGCGAGGACGGCGACCTGGATGTCGACGATGCCGGTGAGCTCGTCGGTCCCCAGCGGCCGGAACACCACCACGTCGTCGAGGCGGTTGAGGAACTCGGGCTTGAAGTGCGCCCGCACCACCTCGTCGACGGCCCGGCGCTTGGCGTCGGCGGGGATCGACTGGTCGGCGATGACCTGCGAGCCCAGGTTCGACGTCAGCACCAGGATGGTGTTGCGGAAGTCGACCGTGCGGCCCTGGCCGTCGGTGAGCCGGCCGTCGTCGAGCACCTGCAGCAGCACGTCGAAGACGTCGGGGTGGGCCTTCTCGAC
>NZ_JAVRFI010000075.1:0-451 GCF_031845785.1 Streptomyces hesseae | reverse complement strand
CGTCGTAGGCGGCCTCGGGCTCCTCGTGGTCCTCCGCGTAGGTGTCCTCGCCGGTGCCGGGGCGGCCCTCGTCGTCGGGGCCACCGGTGCCGCCGCCCGTCGCGGGGCCGGGGCCTGTGGTTCCCGTACCGCCGGAGGTCTCGCCGCCGGTCGCGCCCCCGTCCGTACCGCTGGAAGTCCCGCCGGAAGCCCCGCCGGTCCCACCCGTACCGCCCGTCGCGTCGCCGCCGGAGGCTCCCGTACCGCCGGTGACCGTCGAGCCCGCGTCCGTACCGCCGCTGGACGCACCCCCCGAAGCATCCCCCGCCTCCACCGGGCCGCTGCCGCCCCCGTCCGAGACCGGGCACGAGCTGCCGGTCAGTGAGCAGATCGCCGACTGGAGCCCCTCCGTGATCCGGCCGCCGAGGCCCCCCACCGTCAGGGCCGCGATCAGCGCGACCACGATCAGGAC
>NZ_JAVRFI010000074.1:0-452 GCF_031845785.1 Streptomyces hesseae | reverse complement strand
TCATTATCCTTGCGGTATTAGCATTGATCGTGGTTAAGGCTCTGGCAGAAAGCCCATGGGGTGTGTTCACGGTTTGCTCCACTGTGCCGATTGCGCTGTTTATGGGGATATACATGCGCTATATCCGACCAGGACGTGTGGGTGAAATTGCCGTTATCGGTATTGCACTGTTAGTCGCTTCTATTTGGTTTGGTGGTGTGATTGCTCATGACCCATACTGGGGTCCAGCGCTGACCTTTAAAGATACGACGATTACTTATGCATTAGTCGGTTATGCGTTTGTTTCAGCGTTATTGCCAGTATGGCTGATTCTGGCTCCTCGTGACTACTTAGCGACATTCCTGAAAATCGGGGTTATCGTTGGTTTAGCGGTGGGTATTGTTATCCTGAACCCTGAGCTGAAAATGCCAGCGGTGACACAGTTTGTTGATGGTTCAGGTCCAGTGTGGAAA
>NZ_JAVRFI010000073.1:0-452 GCF_031845785.1 Streptomyces hesseae | reverse complement strand
ACCGGGGGGTGCTCACCACGCCGACGGTTCCGATGTCGGTTCCGGTGATGTTCGCCGAACAGGTGGTGTGTACGCCCGATGCGGTAGCGCTGGTTTGCGGTGGGCGGTCGTGGACGTATCGGGAGTTGGATGAGGCGTCGAATCGGTTGGCGCACTATCTGACTGGTTTGGGTGCGGGTCCGGGTGCGTGTGTGGCGTTGCTGTTTCCCCGGTGCGCTGAGGCGATTGTGTCGATTGTGGCGGTGCTCAAAGCGGGTGCGGCCTATGTTCCGATCGATCCGATGCATCCTGATGCGCGGATCCAGTTCATGTTCGAGGACGCCCAACCGGTGGCGGTGGTGACCACCCCGAGTTTGGTCGGGCGAGTGGATGGTTATGGCGTCACCGTCGTTGACGTCGATGATCCGCGCATCGCAGCTCAATCGAACTGTGCGCTGCCTGCGGCCTCGGCT
>NZ_JAVRFI010000072.1:0-459 GCF_031845785.1 Streptomyces hesseae | reverse complement strand
ACCCGGAGCAGAAGGAGCGCTCGGCCTACATCAAGCTGTTCTGGCAGCGCGACAAGGCCGAGCGCGTGCTGCTCGAGGACGACGCCCGCCGGCTGCGACGGATCCTCGGCGACGTGCCGCCCGAGGCGATCGACACCTACGTGGCGCACCTGTCGGCGCCGGGGGCGCTCACCGCGGCGCTGGACTGGTACCGGGCGATGAGCTCCTCCACCCCGGTCGACCCGGTCGGCGTGCCGACCACCTACGTGTGGAGCGACGAGGACATGGCCGTGGGCCGGACGGCCGCCGAGGCCTGCGCCGACCAGGTCACCGCCGACTACCGCTTCGTCGAGCTGCCCGGGGTCTCGCACTGGATCCCGGAGAAGGCGCCGCAGGAGCTCGCCGCAGCGATCCTGGACCGGGTCGCCACGGGCTGACCTGCCCCACCCCCGGCGGGGCCCACCACCCCGTCGCGCCGGG
>NZ_JAVRFI010000071.1:0-466 GCF_031845785.1 Streptomyces hesseae | reverse complement strand
ACTCAGTTGCGCGTCTCCGTCCATAACGTCTGCGAGCGTTCCTGTTACGAATTCTTCTCTCGGATGGGTCATGCTGAGTAGGTGTGGTGAGGTTCGGGCAGTCAGGCAGTGCTCCACGTCATCAAAAATATTGTTTGCGTCAAGCAGAGATTCTGGGTGCAGATCGCGCAGTGAGAGGTTCAAAACTAGTTGCCCCGGGCGTGTCCGAAAGCCTTGGGGTAAATGCGGTGCTGAAGCAGTAGTGGTCAGAAGGACTGTGTCCGCGTCAAGGACGCGGAGGAGTGCATCTGAATGGAGATTGCAATGTTCAAAGGATCCGAGGGGCGTCTCTTTGAGGGGGCGTGGGTCGCTTATGGTGATTCGATCCGGCAAAATGTTCAGCGCATCCAGGTAGTGAAGGGTTTCCGTGGCGATTTCACCACCACCGACAATTCCCAGCGAGTTTCCTTTAGGGTTACCAAGGAGC
>NZ_JAVRFI010000070.1:0-470 GCF_031845785.1 Streptomyces hesseae | reverse complement strand
CCACAGCAGCGCGCTGACCACCGGGGGGGATCATCACCGGCAGGTAGACGACGACCCGGAAGAACGCCTTGGCGTGCCGGAGTTCGTTGAGGACCAGGGCCATGACGAACGGGACGGCGAAGCCGATGACCAGGGCGAGCACGGTGAAGGTGAGCGTGTTGCGCCAGGCCGCCGTGAACTCCGGGTCCTGGAAGACCCGGGTGAAGTTGGCGGTGCCCACCCACTGGGGGTCGGAGCCGGGCGTGTACTTCTGGAACGCGATGATCACGGACCGGACGGCCGGGTACCAGGAGAAGAGGATGAAGCAGAGGAGACCGCCGGCCAGGAACGCGTAGGCGGTGGCCTGGTCGGCGATCTTCCGGCGCAGCGGGCCGTGGGGCCCGCGGCCCGCCGGGCGGGCGCCCCGCGTGGGGGGCGTCACGCCGGAGGGCCGCGTCACCGCGGGTGGAGCGGGGTGGGACGTGGTCTTC
>NZ_JAVRFI010000069.1:0-471 GCF_031845785.1 Streptomyces hesseae | reverse complement strand
CCCACTGGGACATGCTTACTGAACGTCGCTCGATACCCGAACTTGAAGAATTACTTGCCGAAAGGCTGGATGAAATCCGTAAGGAGAATTAATCCCGCCGAGCCCGTGCACCGCCGAGGTGCGCCCCGCGGGCGCGATGTGATCCATGGGGCGCACGTCTGGTCAGTGGCGAGAACGACGCTCTTTGATGTCTCCGGCGATCTTTTCAGCTCGGTCCAAGGCCACGTGGCTAAGATCCTTGAGCTGGTGGGAACGGTAATCGAACCCCCACATGGTCGTGCGCAACAATGCTTCGATGACGATGTTCTTGCTCATTTTGGAGCTGCCGTATTCTCGTTCGATGAACTCGATCGGGACCTCAGCGACGGTCATGCCCTTTTTGAGGGTGCGCCAGGTGAGGTCGAGCTGGAAACAGTAACCAGCCGAGGCGACGTCGTCGAGTCCGATGGCGCGCAGGGTGTTAGCACGGAA
>NZ_JAVRFI010000068.1:0-474 GCF_031845785.1 Streptomyces hesseae | reverse complement strand
GTGTCACTCATTCCCAGGGATTCCGCGAACCGGGTTCTCGCGTCGTGGGGTGCGCGACCGAGCGCGGTGTCGAGAATGCCCTGAGACTCGGCGCGAGGCTGGTAGCCAGCACCGCCTGCCTCCCAGTTCGACACCGTGCGGTCGCTGACCCCCAGGTACGCGGCGAAGTCCCGCAGGCTCATGCGCAGGGCGTCGCGTAGCAGCCGGGCTTCCCGACCGGACCATCTCTGCACCGTGACCACCGTGGCACCCCCTGTCCGTCACCCGGTGGAACGACCGAACGACCAGCGTAGCCAGCCTTGTTCAGCAGAGCTGCGGCATTGCTGCAGCGCCCGTACATCACACTCCGCAACCGTCTTGCTTCAGGCTGAACCCACCGCGCCGGGGCCGGCCCCCACCGGGCAGCCCCTCCGCGTCCTCTCCGGCACCACCACCAGAAGGACCTCCGGCATTACCGACATCGGCAAGCGACAC
>NZ_JAVRFI010000067.1:0-474 GCF_031845785.1 Streptomyces hesseae | reverse complement strand
CCCACAGCGTCTCCGCTCGAGTCAACCGCGGAGGTTCATTGCGTGAAGCGGAACTGCCGCCAGCCGCTCTTCGAGCCCGGCATGCCCGAGCCGTTCACTGCCCACACCCGCCACCGGCCCGGCTGGGCGCCGACGAAGTTGAACGTGTAGCTCGTGCTCGTCAAGCCGGTGACCGGCGGGGTCGCGGTCGTCTGGCCTTCGATGCAAGTCGGGTTCTGGCAGACCTCCAGGTCGAGCGAGTAGCTCGCGGCCTGCGGCACGGCGCCCCACTCCCTCACGGTGGTCCGGGGAAAGTGAGTGAAGACGGCGCCGTCGGGCGGGGCGATCTGCTGCGGTGGCGGCAAGGTCCCGCAGTCGGTGTCGACCGTTTCGACGTCGAAAGCCTGGCTGGCGCTCCAGTCCCGCCACTCACCGTCTATGCGCGCCCGCAGACGCCACGTCCAGCCCCGGTCGTTGCCGGGGGCGATCCAGGCG
>NZ_JAVRFI010000066.1:0-476 GCF_031845785.1 Streptomyces hesseae | reverse complement strand
AGCAAGTTCAACCATACGGTAAGCACTCAATGAGGTTAATTCGGCAGGTTTCACAATCACAGAATTACCAACCGCTAACGCCGGCGCGACTTTCCAGGCAAACATTTGTGCAGGAAAGTTCCATGGCAAAACAGCGCCCACGACCCCGATAGGCTCATGAACAATTAACCCCATTTCTTGACGCCCAGTTGGCGCAATTTTGCCAAACAGTTTGTCGATAGCTTCTGCATACCAATAAAACGTTTCGACTGTTGCGGGTAAATCCGTATTTAAACATTCAGTGATAGGCTTACCTGCATCGACGCAATCCAATGCCGCTAGTTCTTCGCTATGTTTTTCAATTAATTGTGCCCAACGTAACATGACCTGTTTACGTTCTTGAGGGGACAAACCGCTCCAGCAGCCCTCATCAAAGGTTTCACGAGCAATGCAAACCGCCGCGTGAACATCTTGCGCACTGCCATCCGCGATATAAC
>NZ_JAVRFI010000065.1:0-476 GCF_031845785.1 Streptomyces hesseae | reverse complement strand
CCCTGTTGGCTGTGAAGCGAACGTCAAGGAACAGATCGACTACGTGACTCAACACGGCGTCATCGAAGGCGGCCCGAAAAAGGTGCTGGTCCTCGGTGCTTCCACCGGTTATGGCCTGGCTGCGCGCATCAGTGCCGCGTTTGGCTGCGGTGCCGACACCCTGGGCGTGTTTTTTGAGAAAGAAGGCGAAGAGGGCAAGTTGAGTTCCGCCGGCTGGTACAACAGCGCCGCGTTCGAGAAGTTTGCCGTCGAAAAAGGCCTGTACGCCAAGAGCATCAACGGTGATGCGTTCTCCGACGAGATCAAGCGCCTGACCATCGACACCATCAAGAAAGACCTGGGCAAGATCGACCTGGTGGTCTACAGCCTGGCCGCGCCACGCCGTACCGACCCGCAGGGCGTGGTGCACAACTCCACCCTCAAGCCGATCGGCAAAGCCGTGACCCTGCGTGGGATCAACACCGACAAGGGCGTCG
>NZ_JAVRFI010000064.1:0-476 GCF_031845785.1 Streptomyces hesseae | reverse complement strand
GCCTACGCGCAATGCTCGGCCGGACACGCTTCGGCGCGGCTCGAAGACGTCGCCGGGATGTCCATACGGCAGGACGTCGATCGCGTTGCGTGTCACGAGGCCTGAGTCGGCATAGATCGCCGCCAAGAAATGCGATGGCGCCAGGAAGCGCACGACCGCACGGAAGTGCTGCATGAATGCTTCGCGCCGCTCGTGTGCGCGAGCATCGTACGTCGCGCGAAGGTCGCCTTCATGTCGCAATCCTTCGGCCGATCGTGGCGCGTGCCCCGGTGATGGCGCGTCCCCGCGCAACGGCGCGTCGCCGGGCAACGGCACGTTCAACGGATAGCGCTCGAGACAGGAGCCGCACGCTTCGCGTACTCCGCGCTCGCAGATTTCGCCGCCGGGCGTGGAGAGCGTCGCTCGATCGCACAGCGCGTGATAGTCGTGCAGCGTCATGACCACGCGCGCACCGTGCTCGCGCGCGATCGAGAGGC
>NZ_JAVRFI010000063.1:0-478 GCF_031845785.1 Streptomyces hesseae | reverse complement strand
GGCCAACAGGTAGTCGAGGTTGGGCTCGGGGAGCTCGGTGTTCATCGTGAAGGTGCGCTCGTCGAGCACCTCGACGGTGGGCCACTCGCGGAAGAACGAGGCCAGGAACGAGCCGTTGACGCCCTGGTACATCTCCAGGGCGGTGGCGACGTCCTGCGGGGTGACCGGGGTGCCGTCGGAGTAGACGACGCCCTCGCGCAGCTGGACGGTCCACTCGGTGTCGCCGGTGAGCTCGAAGCGCTCGGCGAGGACCAGCTCGGGGGTGAGGTCGGCGCCGATGCGGGTGAGGCCCTGGCGCACGGCGCGCTGCACGGTGACGGCGGCGTCGAACTGGTTGAGCTTGTTGTCCAGGCTGACCAGCGACCGGTTCAGGGCCATGGTCAGGGGGCCCGGGCCGGGGGTGCCGGTGGGACCGGCGCAGGCGGCCAGCGCGGGGCCGAGCGCGAGCCCGGCCCCCACCACGCCGCCGCGGCGGAAC
>NZ_JAVRFI010000062.1:0-482 GCF_031845785.1 Streptomyces hesseae | reverse complement strand
CGACGACGTCGGCCAGGCACTCGGTGGCCGGCCGGGCCTCCGGGGGCAGGAAGGCGTAGCGCGGGTCGGCGTCCTGGCTGTACTCGTCGGCCGGGTCGATCGGCGGCGGCGGGGTGGCGTAGCTGCGCCGCCAGGTCATGAACTGCTCCTCGCCGTACTCGGCGAGGGTGGCGGCCTTGTCCTTGCCCTGCAGCGCGCCGTAGTGCCGCTCGTTGAGCCGCCACGAGCGCGTCACGGGGATCCACTGCCGGTCGGCGGCGGCCAGCGCCAGCTCGGCGGTGGTGATCGCCCGCTTGAGCAGAGAGGTGTGCAGGACGTCGGGCAGCAGCCCCTCGCCCTTCAGCAGCTCACCGCCCCGGGTCGCCTCGGCGCGGCCCTTCTCGGACAGGGACACGTCGACCCAGCCGGTGAAGAGGTTGGCCTTGTTCCACTCGCTCTCGCCGTGGCGGAGGAGCACCAGAGTTCCGGTCACGGCGTCCATC
>NZ_JAVRFI010000061.1:0-483 GCF_031845785.1 Streptomyces hesseae | reverse complement strand
GGCCTTGAGTGAATGGCAGAGCCAGGGGCTTAACACGGTCATGGCGTCGATCGAGCAGCGGGTACTGGACAGTTTTCGCGAGGAGTTGGGGGACGGCGAGCAAGACTTGAAGTTGATTCAGTCGGTGCGGGTGATTCAGGGCGACCCGTGCGAAGTGATTCTCGACCAGCTGCGTAAACTTTCCGTCGACCTGTTGATCGTAGGTAGTCACAGCCATGCAACCGCCGCCGCCACACCGCTGGGGCGCACAGCAGCGAGGGTGCTGCAACTGGCGACAGTGCCGGTTTACATGGTGCCGTCGTTGCAGCGTCGGCGCAGTGATGACAGTTGATCGGTGAAAACGATAAAAAGTTCTAGATTTATCCGTCTGACCTTTAATATAGTTATATACCGTCGCTGATACCCGTGGCGTCTATTTGCTTTGAGGGACATCTATGAAGCTTCAACAACTGCGCTACATCTGGGAAGTGGCGCACCACGACC
>NZ_JAVRFI010000060.1:0-489 GCF_031845785.1 Streptomyces hesseae | reverse complement strand
GTATTCAACGCCAGCACCAACGCCGCCCCTGCCGAACGCGCCTGCGCCAGATAAGTAACGTGCCCCCTGTGGAGGATGTCGAAACAGCCGTTGGTAAACACCAGCGGGCGCGGCAACAACGCCAAACGCGCCGCCAACGCCTCGGGCGGACAGATTTTCGATTCAAAATCAGGGACAGACCAAGCGTCAACCATCAAAGCCTCCGACAAAAACCATAAAAGACAGAAAAACCCACATGATACAGAAGCATATGCGAAAGGCAAAGCCGGCGGCGCAAATGCCGTATGAAGCGGTTTCCGTATGACCGGCCCGGCTTTCAGACGGCATACCGCCGCACCGGTACGACGGCGCGGACAGTACGCGCAAACAGGAAAAGACCCGTACCGAAAAGTACGGACCTTTATCTGGGGTGGCTGATGGGGCTCGAACCCACGACAACCGGAATCACAATCCGGGGCTCTACCAACTGAGCTACAGCCACCATAAAAA
>NZ_JAVRFI010000059.1:0-741 GCF_031845785.1 Streptomyces hesseae | reverse complement strand
AGTTCCTTAACCATAGTTCACCCGAACGCCTCGGTATTCTCTACCTGACTACCTGAGTCGGTTTAGGGTACGGGCCGCCATGAAACTCGCTAGAGGCTTTTCTCGACAGCATAGGATCATCCACTTCGCCACAATCGGCTCGGCATCAGGTCTCAGCCTTAACGTGTGACGGATTTGCCTATCACACGGCCTACACCCTTACCCCGGGACTACCACCGCCCGGGCTGGACTACCTTCCTGCGTCACCCCATCGCTTACCTACTACAAGTCTGGTCCGTCGGCTCCACCACTTCCCTTTCCCCGAAGGGTCCAGGACGGCTTCACGGACTTAGCATCGCCTGATTCGATATTGGGCGTTTCAAAGCGGGTACCGGAATATCAACCGGTTGTCCATCGACTACGCCTGTCGGCCTCGCCTTAGGTCCCGACTTACCCTGGGCAGATCAGCTTGACCCAGGAACCCTTAGTCAATCGGCGCACACGTTTCTCACGTGTGTATCGCTACTCATGCCTGCATTCTCACTCGTGAACCGTCCACAACTCGTTTCCACGGCTGCTTCACCCGGCACACGACGCTCCCCTACCCATCCACACGGTCGTTGGACCTATTGTATGAATGACACGACTTCGGCGGTACGCTTGAGCCCCGCTACATTGTCGGCGCGGAATCACTTGACCAGTGAGCTATTACGCACTCTTTCAAGGGTGGCTGCTTCTAAGCCAACCTCCTGGTTGTCTCTG
>NZ_JAVRFI010000058.1:0-865 GCF_031845785.1 Streptomyces hesseae | reverse complement strand
TCGACCCGACGCTCTCGCAGCAAATGCTGCTGGTCCGCCGCCTGGTCGAACTGGGCCGCGCCACCCGCGCCGAATCCGGCGTCAAGACACGCCAGCCCCTGTCCCGCGCCCTGGTCGCGGCGGCCGGTTTCGAGACGCTGGGCGAGGAGCTGCGCGCCCAGATCGCCGAGGAGCTGAACGTCTCCTCGCTCGCGTCCCTGTCGGAGGTGGGCGGTTCGCTGGTCGACACCACCGCCAAGGCCAACTTCCGCGCGCTGGGCAAGCGCTTCGGCAAGGGCGTCCAGGCGGTCGCCAAGGCAGTCGCGGCGGCGGATGCCGCTTCGCTGTCGCTGGCACTACGGGAAGGCACGGCCTCCGTCGAGGTCGACGGCGAGACGGTCACACTCACCCCGGACGAGGTCATCATCACCGAGACCCCACGCGAGGGCTGGTCCGTGGCCTCCGACTCCGGCGCCACGGTCGCCCTCGACCTGGAGATCACCCCGGAACTGCGGCGTGCGGGCCTGGCCCGCGACGCGATCCGGCTGATCCAGGAGGCGCGCAAGAACAGCGGGCTGGATGTCGCCGACCGCATCGCGCTTCGGTGGGTCTCCACCGAGGAGGAGGTCGTCACGGCTCTGGGCGAGCACGCGGGCCTTATCTCCGACGAGGTCCTTGCGACGGACTTCGCCACCGGCTCCGCCGATGACTCCTTCGGTGAGCCCTTCACCGACGAGGGGCTCGGACTGACGTTCCGCCTTCGTAAGGCGTAAGCAGACGGGTGACCCCAGGCCCCCGGCGCGCCGCGCCGGGGGTTTTGCCCACCCGCCCGCCCGATTGCCCGGACCGTCATTGGTACGGACGGGCTTACCGTGCCGGGTAATCG
>NZ_JAVRFI010000057.1:0-941 GCF_031845785.1 Streptomyces hesseae | reverse complement strand
GGCTAGAGGGTGTCTGAGAAGTCCCTTTCAGGTGGGTGTTGTAGTGCGGTGGAGTAGGAGCATGATGGCGGCCAGGTAGACGGCGCTTTCGGAGCTGTCGGCGAGGTATTCGTAGTCCTTTGACAGGCGTCGGTAGCGTCCCAGCCAGGCGAAACTCCGCTCGATGACCCACCGGCGCGGGACCACGGAGAACTGCGGCACCGGGGGTGGTGTGTCGCCGGCCCGGACCCAGGTGCCCCGGAATCCGCCGTCGCGGCGTTCACGACCTGGATGGTGATCCCGGTGTTCTCCCGGATGCCGTCCAGGAACTCACGGCCTCGATAGCCCTGGTCGGCCCATAGGTGCCACAAGCGGGGGAACTTCCCGGCGGATCGTGCGAGGAGCACGTCGGCGCCGTCCCGGTCACCCACGTTCGCGGGGCTGACACACACGGCTAGGACCAGCCCGAGGGTGTCCACTATCAGGTGACGCTTGACGCCGTGTACCTTCTTGCCACCGTCGTACCCGTGCAGGCCGCCCCGCTCGGCGCCCTTGACGCTCTGGCTGTCCAGCACACCCGCACTCGGCGTCGGATTACGCCCCCGACCAGCACGTTCCCGTGCACGCAGGGTGGCCAGGATCTCCTCCCAGCGGCCCTCGATCCGCCACACCCGCCAGTAGTGGTACACCGTCTGCCACGGCGGGAAGTCATGCGGAAGTAACCTCCAGGCACACCCGGCCCGCAACCAATAGGCCAGGGCATCAATGATCTCGCGCCGGGAGTGTTCCGGCGGTCGGCCTCCGGGCTTCGGCGGTGGAATCAGCGGTGCGAGCACCACCCACTCGGCATCGGACAAGTCTGTCGGATACACAGCACGGCGGTCGGCCATACCCGACCTCCCACCCCAGTAGGGACCGCCAAGTCACCTACCCTGAAAGGGACTTCTCAGACACCCTCTAGC
>NZ_JAVRFI010000056.1:0-1213 GCF_031845785.1 Streptomyces hesseae | reverse complement strand
CGTTGAAGACGCTGGGGATGATGTAGTTGGCGTTGAGTTCGTCTTCGGCGACGACGTCGGCGAGGGCGCGGGCGGCGGCGAGCATCATGTCGGTGTTGACGGTGCGGGACTGAGCGTCGAGCAGGCCGCGGAAGACGCCGGGGAAGACCAGCACGTTGTTGATCTGGTTGGGGAAGTCGCTGCGGCCGGTCGCCACGACGGCGGCGGTCCTGCGGGCGATACCCGGGTCGACCTCCGGGTCGGGGTTGGCCAGCGCGAACACGATCGAGTCGGCAGCCATCGCGGCGACGTCCTCGCCGTCCAGGACGTTGGGGGCGGAGACGCCGATGAAGACATCCGCGCCGCGCACGGCTTCCTTCAGGGTGCCGGTGACGCCCTCGGGGTTGGTGTTGTCCGCGATCCAGCGCAGCGCCGATCCCTGGTCGGCGGAGACCAGGTCGGGGCGGGCGGCGTGGACGACGCCGTGGATGTCGGCGACCACCGCGTGCCGCACCCCGGCCGCGATGAGGAGCTTGAGGATCGCGGTACCGGCGGCGCCCGCGCCGGACATGACGACCCGTACGTCGCCAATCTGCTTGCCGACGACGCGCAGGGCGTTGGTCAGGGCGGCCAGGACGACGATGGCGGTGCCGTGCTGGTCGTCGTGGAAGACGGGGATGTCCAGGGCCTCGCGCAGGCGGGCTTCGATCTCGAAGCAGCGGGGGGCGGAGATGTCCTCGAGGTTGATGCCGGCGAAGCCGGGGGCGATGGCCTTGACGATCTCGACGATGGCGTCGGAGTCCTGGGTGTCCAGGCAGATCGGCCAGGCGTCGATGCCGGCGAAGCGCTTGAAGAGGGCGGCCTTGCCCTCCATCACGGGCAGCGCGGCCTTGGGGCCGATGTTGCCCAGGCCCAGGACGGCGGAGCCGTCGGTGACCACCGCGACGCTGTTGCGCTTGATGGTCAGGCGGCGGGCGTCCTCGGGGTTCTCCGCGATGGCCATGCACACACGGGCCACACCGGGGGTGTAGATCATGGAGAGGTCGTCGCGGTTGCGGATGGGGTGCTTGGAGGCCATCTCGATCTTGCCGCCGAGGTGCATCAGGAACGTACGGTCGGAGACCTTGCCCAGCACCACGCCCTCGATACCGCGGAGCTTCTCGACGATCTCGTCGGCGTGCTCGGTCGAGGTGGTGGCCATCGTGACGTCGATACGCAGCTTCTCGTGCCCGGA
>NZ_JAVRFI010000055.1:0-1323 GCF_031845785.1 Streptomyces hesseae | reverse complement strand
GGGTGGCTGGTCGTTGTTTGAGAACTGCACAGTGGACGCGAGCATCTGTGGCCAAGTTTTTAAGGGCGCACGGTGGATGCCTTGGCACCAGGAACCGATGAAGGACGTGGGAGGCCACGATAGGCCCCGGGGAGCTGTCAACCGAGCTTTGATCCGGGGGTGTCCGAATGGGGAAACCCGGCAGTCGTCATGGGCTGTCACCCGCTGCTGAACACATAGGCAGTGTGGAGGGAACGCGGGGAAGTGAAACATCTCAGTACCCGCAGGAAGAGAAAACAACCGTGATTCCGGGAGTAGTGGCGAGCGAAACCGGATGAGGCCAAACCGTATGTGTGTGATACCCGGCAGGGGTTGCGCATGCGGGGTTGTGGGATCTCTTTTTCATAGTCTGCCGGCTGTGAGACGAGTCAGAAACCGTTGATGTAGGCGAAGGACATGCGAAAGGTCCGGCGTAGAGGGTAAGACCCCCGTAGCTGAAACATTGACGGCTCGTTTAAGAGACACCCAAGTAGCACGGGGCCCGAGAAATCCCGTGTGAATCTGGCGGGACCACCCGCTAAGCCTAAATATTCCCTGGTGACCGATAGCGGATAGTACCGTGAGGGAATGGTGAAAAGTACCGCGGGAGCGGAGTGAAATAGTACCTGAAACCGTGTGCCTACAAGCCGTGGGAGCGTCGCGCATCGAGCTTTGCTCGGTGCGTCGTGACTGCGTGCCTTTTGAAGAATGAGCCTGCGAGTTTGCGGTGTGTTGCGAGGTTAACCCGTGTGGGGAAGCCGTAGCGAAAGCGAGTCCGAATAGGGCGATTGAGTAGCGCGCCCAAGACCCGAAGCGGAGTGATCTAGCCATGGGCAGGTTGAAGCGGAGGTAAGACTTCGTGGAGGACCGAACCCACCAGGGTTGAAAACCTGGGGGATGACCTGTGGTTAGGGGTGAAAGGCCAATCAAACTCCGTGATAGCTGGTTCTCCCCGAAATGCATTTAGGTGCAGCGTCGTGTGTTTCTTGCCGGAGGTAGAGCACTGGATAGGCGATGGGCCCTACCGGGTTACTGACCTTAGCCAAACTCCGAATGCCGGTAAGTGAGAGCGCGGCAGTGAGACTGTGGGGGATAAGCTCCATGGTCGAGAGGGAAACAGCCCAGAGCATCGACTAAGGCCCCTAAGCGTACGCTAAGTGGGAAAGGATGTGGAGTCGCAGAGACAACCAGGAGGTTGGCTTAGAAGCAGCCACCCTTGAAAGAGTGCGTAATAGCTCACTGGTCAAGTGATTCCGCGCCGACAATGTAGCGGGGCTCAAGCGTACCGCCGAAGTCGTGTCATTC
>NZ_JAVRFI010000054.1:0-1384 GCF_031845785.1 Streptomyces hesseae | reverse complement strand
GAAGTGGATGATCCTATGCTGTCGAGAAAAGCCTCTAGCGAGTTTCATGGCGGCCCGTACCCTAAACCGACTCAGGTAGTCAGGTAGAGAATACCGAGGCGTTCGGGTGAACTATGGTTAAGGAACTCGGCAAAATGCCCCCGTAACTTCGGGAGAAGGGGGGCCATTTCCGGTGATCGGATTTACTCCGTGAGCTGGGGGTGGCCGCAGAGACCAGCGAGAAGCGACTGTTTACTAAAAACACAGGTCCGTGCGAAGCCGTAAGGCGATGTATACGGACTGACGCCTGCCCGGTGCTGGAACGTTAAGGGGACCGGTTAGCTCCATTTCGGTGGGGCGAAGCTGAGAACTTAAGCGCCAGTAAACGGCGGTGGTAACTATAACCATCCTAAGGTAGCGAAATTCCTTGTCGGGTAAGTTCCGACCTGCACGAATGGCGTAACGACTTCTCGACTGTCTCAACCATAGGCCCGGTGAAATTGCACTACGAGTAAAGATGCTCGTTTCGCGCAGCAGGACGGAAAGACCCCGGGACCTTTACTATAGCTTGATATTGGTGTTCGGTTCGGCTTGTGTAGGATAGGTGGGAGACTTTGAAGTCATGGCGCCAGCCATGGTGGAGTCGTCGTTGAAATACCACTCTGGTCGTGCTGGATGTCTAACCTGGGTCCGTGATCCGGATCAGGGACAGTGTCTGGTGGGTAGTTTAACTGGGGCGGTTGCCTCCTAAAGGGTAACGGAGGCGCCCAAAGGTTCCCTCAGCCTGGTTGGCAATCAGGTGTTGAGTGTAAGTGCACAAGGGAGCTTGACTGTGAGACCGACGGGTCGAGCAGGGACGAAAGTCGGGACTAGTGATCCGGCGGTGGCTTGTGGAAGCGCCGTCGCTCAACGGATAAAAGGTACCCCGGGGATAACAGGCTGATCTTCCCCAAGAGTCCATATCGACGGGATGGTTTGGCACCTCGATGTCGGCTCGTCGCATCCTGGGGCTGGAGTCGGTCCCAAGGGTTGGGCTGTTCGCCCATTAAAGCGGTACGCGAGCTGGGTTTAGAACGTCGTGAGACAGTTCGGTCCCTATCCGCTGCGCGCGTAGGAGTCTTGAGAAGGGCTGTCCCTAGTACGAGAGGACCGGGACGGACGAACCTCTGGTGTGCCAGTTGTCCTGCCAAGGGCATGGCTGGTTGGCTACGTTCGGGAGGGATAACCGCTGAAAGCATCTAAGCGGGAAGCCTGCTTCGAGATGAGGACTCCCACCCACTTGATGGGGTAAGGCTCCCAGTAGACGACTGGGTTGATAGGCCAGGTGTGGAAGACCGGTAACGGTTGGAGCTGACTGGTACTAATAGGCCGAGGGCTTGTCCTCAGTTGCTCGCGTCCACTGTGT
>NZ_JAVRFI010000052.1:0-1758 GCF_031845785.1 Streptomyces hesseae | reverse complement strand
CCGGTTCTGGCTCAACTTCTGTGACGCGACCACTCTCCGTCACGCCAATAGAACTCGTTTGCGGAGGAGATGGAAGCCAGCGCGGCCGAACATCTGACGCTTGAGCATCTTGATCCGGTTGACGTGTCCTTCGACGACGCCGGAGTTCCAGGGCAGGGTCAGGCCGGCGGTGACAGCGTCGCGGTCGCGGTCGATGCCTGCGGCGAGTGTGTGGAGGCTGGGCAGGTCGTCCTGCCGGACGGCGTCGAGCCAGTCCAGCAAGCGCTCGCCCTGGCGCTCGGTGAGCATGGTCGCGAAAGATCGGACGTGGCGGGTCAGAGCGTCGAGTTCGGGGCAGTGCGTCCGGACGGCCTTGAGCTGGAGTTGCTCGGACTCGGTGAGGGTTTCCGGGCGGCGGAGGATCCATCCAGCGACGGCCCGGGGCGAGGGCGGCCGGGCGACAACCGGCCGCGGCGAGGTGCGCTTGTCGTGGAGGTAGGCGCGAACGCGCTGGTAGCTGCCTTTGTAGCCGAGCGGCACGATCTCCTCCCACAGCTTCCACGCATTCGTGCAGCCCTCGCTCCAGCGGTCATCCAGGTAGGGCTTGTAGTCATCGAGGACGGAGGGCCGGTTCTGCCACTGACCGGTGAACAGCTCTTCCGGCGTCGCGGCGTCGGCAAACTGCTTGACCGTTCGCCAGGTCATTCCAAGCTGCCGCTGGACCGAGCGTTGGCTGTTTCCTGCCTTCAGCAGGGCGTGGACGGCAGCGTGCCGGGCCCGGGTCCGGTCGGCGAACCGGTGTCCTCGCGGCCAGGGCGACGCGGCCGGGTCTGCGGTCGGGACCGCCTCGAGTTCGGGCTGGGGCGCCCCGGGGGCCAGGACGTGCAGGCAGCGGCGGTGCTGGGCGACCGTTCGTTCGGCAGCTTCGCTCAGGTTGTGCCAGAGGTGCCACCTGTCCGCGACCTGGACCGCCTGCGGGGCGCCGGCCGTAGCGCCTTCGGCGAAGAACGGCGCGCGGTCCCGGCAGACGACTTCGACGCCAGGCCGCCGGGCGAGCCAGCCGGCCAGGCTTGATGCCTCACGGTCCGGGAGCAGGTCGATCGGACGGCGGGTTTCGACGTCCACCAGGACGGTGCCGTAGTAGCGGCCCTTGCGGGTGGCGTACTCGTCGACGCCGACCACGCGCGGGGCCGGTTGGTCGGGCACGGGAAGGGCATCGACCAGCCGCAGGACCGTGCTCCGGCTGACCGGAATCCCGAAGACGTGGGCCAGACGGGAACCGGCACGGCCGGCGAGCGCGAGGCCGACCGCCGCCAGCGTGGACCGCAGCCGCTCGGTCCGCTGACCGTGCCGCCGCGTCAGCCCCGGTATCTGCTCGACGAAGGTCCGCCGCCCGCACGACGCGTTTCGGCAGCTGAACCGGCGGACGCGCAGGGACAGCACCACCCGTCGGCCCCCACTTGGCACATCGGCAGGAAATCGCAGGTAGGAGCCATGAATCCGCAGCGACCAGCCCCCACAACCAGGGCACTCGGCTCCGCCCGCCGCAGACTTCGCATTGATCCGAACAGCTTCTTTGTCCACGACGACCGACAGCACCACGACGTCCGCGATCGACGGGAACAGCAACTCCTCCAGCTGGAGCACGTCCTCTTGCACGGCCCCGAACTTCGGCCACGTCCACCGGGTTGACGATCACTTTCGGGCAACTTCCCGGGAGCCACTCCGACCTTCAGCCATCACTCAGCGTGCGCGGACCACAGAAGTTGAGCCAGAACC
>NZ_JAVRFI010000051.1:0-2422 GCF_031845785.1 Streptomyces hesseae | reverse complement strand
TCCTTTGTACTCACCCTCTCGGGCTTTCCTCCGGGCTTCCCTTCGGTGTTTCCAACCTTACCAGATCCGTTTTCCGTTCCGTTTCCGGTCTGGATTCCGTTTCCGGCCCCCTGTTGGAGCGGGGTTTCTCGCCTTTGCCTTGCGGCTTCCGGCGTGATCACTACTTTAGCGGATTTCCCCCGCGGCGCCTAATCGGCGCCCGATCCGAATTCCGGACACGCCGAAATTCATCCCGTTCAAGGGTCATGCAAAGAGGTGATCGCCGCCGACGCGGCTAGAGGTGGCTGTCCCGGAACCGTACCGGCCCCGTGACAACTCGGAGAACACTACGGATCCGGCGGACCCGTGTCAACCGGCCCCATAGGCCTCGATCGAGGGCCTCAGTCGGGGGCCTCAGCCGGGGCCTCAGTCGAGGTCGTTGAGCCGTCCCCCGGCGTCCGGCTGGGTGCGCTCCACACGGCGCAGCAGCCGGGTCAGCATCTCGCCGAGCTGGGCGCGCTCGTCAGCCGAGAGGTCCTGGAGGAGTTCCTCCTCGAAGACCGTGGCCTTGCGCAGGCCCTCCAGCCACTTCGCCCGGCCTTCCTCTGTAATGCCGACGATCACTCGGACGCGGTTGTTCTCGTCCCGCTCCCTGGTGACCAGGCCCTCCGCGACCATGCGGTCGATGCGATGGGTCATGGCGGCCGGGGTGAGGCCCAGGCGTTTGGCGAGGTCGCCGGGGCCCAGGCAGTAGGGGTCGCCGGCGAGGACGAGGGCCTTGAGGACCTCCCACTCGGCGTTGCCCATGCCGAGCTCCGCGGTCTGGCGCCCGTACGCGACGTTCATACGGCGGTTGAGGCGGCTGAGAGCGGAGACGACGCGTTCCACCTGCGGATCGAGGCCTTGGTACTCGCGCTGGTAGACGGCGATCTGCTCTTCGAGGCTCGGCTCGGCGGGCCCGGGGGTGTCTGCCATGTGCGGCAGTATCGCAGAAATCATTCGCGCTAAAGCCCTTCGGCATGTACTCTTTAGCTTCGAACTTTAGCATCGAAGTCTTCAACCTTGAGGGGTGAGTGTGACCACCGCGATGGGCGCAGCGCTGCGCCGGATCCAGTTGGGCAACGCGTTGAGCGCGTTCGGCAACGGCTTCACGGTTCCGTATCTCTACGTCTATGTGGCGAAGGTGCGGGGCCTGGGAGCGGGGACAGCGGGTCTGACGCTGTTCACGCTGGCCGTGGCGGCGCTGATCGTGCTGCCCTTCACCGGTCGGGCGATCGACCGGCGGGGTCCATTGCCTGTGGCCATCGTGGGTACGGTCTCGGCGGCGATCGGTTCGCTGGGGCTGGGTCTGTCGAGCGCGACGCCGCTGGTCATCGCCTCCGCCGCCGCGCTCGGTGCGGGTATCGCGGTGATCCAGCCGTCGCTCGCGACCATGATCGTGTGGTGCTCGACGCCTCTTACTCGTTCCCGCTCGTTCGCCACCCAGTTCTTCCTCAACAACCTGGGCCTCGGTCTCGGTGGGCTCATCGGCGGTCTGATGGTCGACGAGAGTGCCGCGTCGAGCTTCATCCGGCTGTTCGCCATCGAAGCGGTGATGTTCCTGGTCCTGGGTGCGACGGTGGCGACCGTAAAGCTGCCGGAGGTTCCCCGGGTCGAGGACGCCGTGCCGACGGACGGCCGGCCCGAGGGCGCGTGGCGCACCCTGCTGCGGGACCGTTCCATGGTGTGGCTGTGCGTGCTGGGCTTCGTGATGTTCTTCGCCTGCTATGGACAGTTTGAGTCGGGGCTGGCGGCGTATGCCACTGAGGTCACCCACGTCTCCCCCGCCACGCTGGGCATCGCGCTGTTCGCCAACACGGCCGCGATCGTCGTGACGCAGTTCGTCGTGCTGAAGCTGGTGGAGGGGCGTCGGCGCAGCCGGGTCATGGCGCTGGTCGGGCTGATCTGGACCGTGGCGTGGGTGGCCGCGGCGCTGTCCGGTCTGGTGCACGGCGCGCAGGCGGTGGCCACGGGGCTGCTGATCTCCACCTACGTGCTGTTCGGCGTCGGTGAGTCGATGCTGTCGCCGACCGTGGCGCCGCTGGTGGCCGACCTGGCTCCGGCGTCGCTGATCGGTCAGTACAACTCGGCATTCGCTCTGGTGAAGCAGCTGGCGATGGCGTCGGGTCCGCTGCTGGGCGCGCTGCTGGTGGGGCTGGGGCTGTCCGGTGTCTATGTGACCCTGCTGATCATGTGCTCGCTCGGCATCACGGCGCTGGCCCTGCGGCTGGGGCGCCGGCTCACGGTGGCGCAGGACAATCCGTTCGTCGCCCGCGCCCAGCGGGCCCGGGCCATGGCTCCTGCCGAGGCCGACGAGCGAGTGCCCGTGGCCGCCTGACCTTCGTCAGAGAATTCGCCGGATAAAGGGGTGGGGCCGGCGGGAACCACAACCTACCCCCCCCCC
>NZ_JAVRFI010000050.1:0-4350 GCF_031845785.1 Streptomyces hesseae | reverse complement strand
GGTGGGTGGGCGAAATCCCGCGCCGGAGGCGCGGGGTGTTACGCCGCCCGCAGGGCGGGCGTGCCGTGGCCCGGGCGGATGCCCAGGTCGCGGAGGACCGCCTGCGCGGCCCGCCGCCCGGAGAAGAGGGCCCCCTGGACCGTGCTCGTGTCGCGGTGGTCGCCGCAGACGTAGAGCCCCGAAAGCAGCCGGACCTGGCGGCGGACGTCGTGGGGCGCCGGCATGGCCGGGACCGCGTCCGGGTCGTGGTGGGCCGTCAGCAGGCGCCAGGACGACGTGGACGTGCCGTAGACGTGGGCCAGCTGCTCCTTGGCCAGCCGGTCCAGCTCGTCCGTCGGCATGGACGCGGCCGCCCCCAGCACCGTGGAGCTGATCAGTGTGCGGCCCAGCGGCGCCCGGTCCGGGTCCACCTCGCTGGCGACCGTGGTGTGGGCGACCGGCCCCCGGCGCGTTCCGGTGAGGATCAGTGAGGCGTCCCGCAGCGGCGGCTCGTCGGCCGTGTGGTGGAGGACCGTCACCGGGTGGAAATCGGGGAGCCGGAGGCCGGGGATGAGTTCGGCCGCCGCCCGGGCGCCCGTCGCCACGATGACGGAGCGGCAGGTGAATGTGCCGTGCCCGGCGGTGCCGACGGTTGTGGTGCCCACGGAGACGGCCTCCACCCCCGTACGGACCGTGCCGGGCGGGAGCTGGGCGGCCATCAGTTCGGGGATGACGCCGGAGCCCCCGGCGGGCAGGCAGAGCCGGCCCCGCGCGTAGCCGCGCAGCACCAGGTCGGCGCAGCGGCTGGACGTGGTGAGGTCCGGGTCGGAGAGCAGGGATGTCAGGAGGGGGCGCAGGAAGCCCTCCACCGTGCGGGTCGGCAGGCCCCGGGAGGTGAGGGTCGCCGCCGTGGGGCGGTCCGGCCGGGCCAGCATCCGGTCGATGGGCAGCGCGGCCAGGCGGGCCAGTGCCGCGCCGAGCCGCGCTTGATCGAGGCCGGCGCTCCGCGACGCGCGGGCCGCCGCGAAGGCGCGGGCGGTGGTGAAGGCGCGCTTGGCGCCGCGGAGTTCGCCGGTGCGGTGGTTGCGTCCGTCGGCGTGGACCAGCACCCCGGGGGTGAAGGGGCGCAGCTTGAGCGCCTCCAGGCCCGGGGTGCGGATCAGCTCCGGGAAGGAGGTGTTGAGCAGCTGGCCGGAGCGGTCCAGCAGGAACCCGTCGGCCTTGTCGGTCGTCATACGGCCGCCGGTGCGGTGGGCCGTCTCCAGGACGGTGACCGTCACCCCGGCGGCGGTGAGCTGTTGAGCCGCGGAGAGACCGGCCAGGCCGGCTCCCACGATGACGACGTCAGCGTGGTGTGCGGTGTGGCGTGCGCTGTCGAGCACGTGCCCTCCCGGGGTCGGTCCGCTCGCTGGGGGCCTGATGCCCCCAACGGGCGGCGCCAATGCGCGAGTTCGCCTCGACCGTAGAGAGAAATCCGGTCAATAACAGTCGCGCACGGGGCGAGCACGGTCGCACGGTGGTCGCACGGTCGGGGTTCTTGAAGCTTGGACCGGAGGCGTCAGCTGTCGGTCAGCGCCGCGCGTACGGCGCTCTCGACGTCCGGGCAGCCGAAGCGGAACCCGGAGTCCAGCAGCCGGGTGGGCGTGGCACGGCAGCTGGCCAGGACTTCCGTGGCCATCTCGCCCAGGGCCAGCCTGAGCGCCGGAGCGGGCGCGGGCAGCAGTGCCGGACGCTTCAGCGCGCGCCCCACCGCCTCGGTCACCTCCCGGTTGGTGGCCGGGTGGGGCGCCGTGAGGTTCACGGGGCCGGACACGTCCGCCTCCAGGAGGTGCCGCAGGGCCGCGATGTGGTCCCGCAGGGCGATGAAGCTCCAGTACTGGCGGCCGTCGCCGAGCCGGCCGCCGAGGCCCGCCCGGAACAGCGGGAACAGCTTCGCCGCCGCGCCGCCGTGCCGGGAGAGGACGATCCCGGTGCGCAGCAGGACCGTCCGTACGCCCGCTTCCGTCGCCGCGCCCGCGGCGGCCTCCCAGTCCCGGCAGACCTCGGCGAGAAAACCGCTGCCGGGCGGGCTGTCCTCGTCCACGGCACGGTCGCCCGTGTCGCCGTAGAAGCCGATCGCGCTGCCCGAGAGGAACACGCGGGGCGGGGTGGCGAGGGAGGCCAGCGCCTCCGCGAGCGCCCCCGTGCCGTGCACCCTGCTGTCGCGGATCTCCTTCTTGTATGCGGCCGTCCAGCGATGCGAGGCCACCCCGGCGCCCGCCAGGTGCACGACGGCCGCGCAGCCGGCCAGCGCCTGGGGATCCACCCGTTGACGGCCGGGGTCCCACTCGGCCTCCCCGGCGCTCCGGGGCGCGCGGCGCACCAGCCGCACCACCTCGTGGCCGTCGTTCTCCAGCGACCGGATCAGCGCCGAGCCGATGAGGCCGGACGACCCGGTGATCGCGACACGCATCGTCACTCCCGGAAGCGGTCCCAGAGGGCGGGGAAGCGTTCGGCCAGCACGGCTTCGTCCTCCAGGTCGAAGGGGGCGCCCACCGGTTCCGGGGGCGGGGGCGGCAGTCCCAGGTCAGGGGTTTCCGCGCCGGTCAGCTGCTCGTACGCCTCGTCAGCCGCGTAGCCGAGGTCCTCGCCGTCCCCGTCGACCTCGTCGTCGAAGTCGTCCAGGAGCTCGGCCAGGCTGTCCGGATCGTGCACCGCGCCCTCGAAGACCTCTCTGCCCTGGCCGATGAGCCAGCACCGGAAGTAGTCGAACACGTCGTCGCTCGCCCCGTCGAGGAGGACGGCGGCGGCCCCCCACAGGTCCCAGAGGTAGGCGCGGTTGTAGCGCGCCTCGAAGTGCCGGGCGAAGTCCAGCACGGCGTCCGGGTCGAGCTGCATCAGCTTTTCGACCAGGAGGTCCGCCTGGTCCTCGACGTCCCCTTCGGCGGCCTGGCGAGTGCTGTCCAACAGCTCCCAGAACTCGGTCTCGTCCATCACGGCTCCAGCATCGGTCCTGCCGGGGGGCCACGCACCCGGAGGGGCTCGGATGCGGCCGTGTTGTTATCGGCGAGTACCGGGGAGGGTGATGCCGGGTGCCGTTTATCCGCTCGGATACCCGACACAAGGTGTCCGGTATCGGTGCGAACGTCATGCCCGTCGCACGAAACGAGTGAGAGGACATGTTGTCGTGACTGCATCGGAGAGCGCGCTTCGTCCCCTTGACGGCAAGGTCGCCCTGGTCGCCGGGGCCACCCGGGGCGCGGGACGGGCCATGGCCGTGGAGCTGGGGCGCGCGGGCGCCGTCGTCTACGCGACGGGACGCACCACACGCGAGCGGCGCAGCGAGGTGGGCCGGCCCGAGACCATCGAGGAGACGGCCGAACTGATCACGGCGGCGGGCGGCACGGGCATCGCCGTGCCGGTCGACCACCTGGAGCCGGAGCAGGTGCGGGCGCTGGTCGAACGGATCGACGAGGAGCACGGGCGGCTGGACGTCCTCGTCAACGACGTCTGGGGCGGGGACCACCTCCTCGAGTTCGACAAGAAGGTATGGGAGGTGAAGCTGGCGGACGGGCTGCGGATGCTCCGGCTCTCGCTCGACGCCCACGCCATCACCAGCCACTTCGCCGTGCCGCTGCTGATCCGGCGGCCCGGGGGCCTCCTCGTGGAGATCACCGACGGCACGGCGGAGTCCAACCGGACCTACCGGGGCAATCTCTTCTTCGACCTCGCCAAGTACGGCCCGATCCGGATGGCGTTCGGGCTGGCCCAGGAACTGAAGGAGTACGGCGGCACGGCGGTGTGCCTGACGCCCGGGTTCTTGCGGTCGGAGGAGATGCTCGACTACTTCGGCGTCACGGAGGCGACGTGGCGGGACGCGGTCTCGAAGGAGCCGCACTTCGCCATCGCCGAGTCCCCGGTGTTCATCGGCCGGGCGATCGCGGCCCTGGCCGCCGACGCGGAGCGCTCTCGCTGGAACGGGCGGTCGCTTTCCAGCGGGGAGCTGGCCAAGGTGTACGGGTTCACTGACGTGGACGGGTCGCGGCCGGATTGTGACGGGTACTTCCGGGATGTCGTCTTCGGTGACGTTTCCGCGTCCGCGGAGGAGTACCGGTAAGGGCTCCGTGGGCTTTCCGGTTGCCCCCCGGTGGGGGGTTTCCCGCGCCTTCGGCGCGGTTTCGCCCACCCGCCCGCCCGATTGCCCGGCACGGATTGCCCGGGTAGGGGGCGCGGGTAGGGGGGCGGGCGTTGAGGGGCGGCCCCGGCCCCCCGGGTAGTGACGTGAGGGGGCGGGGTGGGGTGGATGGGCCCTGGTAGGGGCGTAAAGAGCTCTTCGCCGCTGGAGCCGAATTCCGGGTACCCCGTACCGAAGTGGCAGGCACCGCGAAGAGG
>NZ_JAVRFI010000049.1:0-6001 GCF_031845785.1 Streptomyces hesseae | reverse complement strand
ATCACTACTTTAGCGGATTTCCCCCGCGGCGCCTAATCGGCGCCCGATCCGAATTCCGGACACGCCGAAATTCATCCCGTTCAAGGGTCATGCAAAGAGGTGATCGCCGCCGACGCGGCTAGAGGTGCCGCCCCGTCGTCCTTGCGGACTCCGTGGCAACTCGAAGGACTCTACACGAGCCTGTAACCATCATCAAACCGGTGGCGCAAGTGGGTTTGGCGGGCGTACGGTCGCCGCATGACGAAGCATGCCTGCACCCAGCAGTGGTGGGCCGCCTGACGGCGGCCCGACCTTGCGCGTAGCGCGCATGCATCCAACGGCCGCCGCCTCGGCGGCCGTTTTTGCTGTCTGTGGCGGTGGTCCCGATCCTCCGGACTCTCCGGACCCAAGGAGCCACGGCACCCATGACGACCCGGATCTTCAGCGGCATCAAGCCCACCGGCCACCTCACCCTCGGCAACTACCTCGGGGCCCTGCGCCAGTGGGTCACCGTCGACCAGCACCGGGCCGACGCCCTCTTCTGCGTCGTCGACCTCCACGCCCTCACCGTCGATCACGACCCGGCGCGCGTCCGCCGGCTCAGCCGACAGGTGGCGACCTTGTTCCTCGCCGCCGGACTGGACCCCGCCCTCTGCACTCTCTTCGTACAGAGCCACGTCGACGAGCACACACGGCTCTCGTATGTCCTCGAGTGCACGGCGAGCGACGGGGAGATGCGGCGGATGATCCAGTACAAGGAGAAAGCCGCGAAGGAACGGGCCACCGGTGGCAGCGTTCGGCTGTCGCTCCTCACCTACCCCGTGCTGATGGCAGCGGACATCCTCGCCTACGGGGCCGACGAGGTGCCGGTGGGTGACGACCAGGCGCAGCACGTCGAGCTCACCCGCGACCTGGCCGTGCGGTTCAACCAGCGGTACGGGCATACGTTCACGGTGCCGAAGGCCGTGCTCCCGGCCGTGGCCGCGCGTGTCATGGACCTCCAGGACCCCACTTCCAAGATGGGGAAGTCGCATGCGGACACGTCCGGCATCGTCTATCTGCTCGACGAGCCGGATGTCGCTCGCCGGAAAGTCATGCGTGCGGTGACCGACAGCGGGAGCGAGGTCGTCCACGACCGGGAGGCGCAGCCCGGCATCGCGAATCTGCTGGAGATCCTGGCGGCGTGCACAGGCGATGACGGCGGGCCGGCGGAGCTGGCCGCGCGCTACAGCTCGTACGGGGCGTTGAAGAAGGACACGGCCGAGGCCGTCGTCGAGACGCTGCGGCCCATTCGGGAGCGGCATGCGCAGCTGTGTGCCGACCCCGGATATGTCGACGAGGTGCTGAGGGCCGGTGCCGAGCGGGCGCGGGGGCTGGCCCGGCCGACGGTCGACGCCGCGTACGAGGCCATCGGTCTCCTGCCCGCGAGGTGACCGAGGGGACCGGCCCGTCTCACCCCACCGCGCGGAAGGACCTGCGGTAGTCGCGTGGGCTGGTGGCGAGGCGGGCGGCGAAGTGCTGGCGCATGGTGACCTCGCTGCCGAAGCCGCAGCGGCGGGCGACCTCGGGCATGGGCAGGTCCGTGCGTTCCAGGAGCTGCTGTGCCGCGGCGACGCGCTGGTCGAGGAGCCACTGGATCGGGGTCGTCCCCGTGGTGGCGGTGAAGTGGCGGGCGAAGGAGCGCGGTGACATGCCGGCCCAGCGCGCCAGGTCGGCGACGGTGAGCGGTTCGGACAGCCGGCGGAGCGCTCGTTCCCGTACGGCCGCGAGGGTGTCCGAGGCCTCGCGTTCGGCGGCCGTCGGCGCGGGGTGCTCGATGAACTGGGCCTGGGTGCCCGTGCGGAAGGGGGCGGTGACCATCGAGCGGGCGATGGTGGCCGCCGCCTCGGCGCCGTGGGCGCTACGGACCAGGTGGAGGCAGAGGTCGATACCCGCGGCGACGCCCGCCGCCGTCCAGACGCCGTCGTCCTCGACGAAGAGGGCGTCCGGCACGACCTCGACGTCCGGGTGGGTGGCGGACAGCAGAGTGGTGAGGTTCCAGTGGGTGACCGCGCGCCGTCCGTCGAGGAGCCCGGCCTGGGCGAGCACGAAGGCTCCCCCGCACAGAGCGGCGACGGGAACGCCCGCCCGCTGCGCGGTGCGCAGTGCGTCCAGTACGGGCTCGGGGACCGGGGCCAGGTGGTCGTCGACGCCGGGTACGACGACGAGGTCGGCGGTGGCCGTCCAGTCCAGGGCCTGGTCGGGGGTGAGGGTGAGGCCGCCCGGCATCCGCACGGGCGCTCGGTCCGGTGCGCAGCGGCGGAGTTCGAAGGGCGGGGCGCCGCGCCCGGTGCGGTCGACGCCCCAGACCTCGGCGATGACGGCGACGTCGAAGGCCCGTATGCCGGGAAAGGCGACGAGGGCGATGCGCTGAGCTGTGCGTCGAGCTGTGCCGTTGGGCTGCATGACGGTCATGGTGCACCGCCACGGCGGACTTGGCATCAATCCATCGATCATGGTCTCTTCTGCCACTGTCGGCTGCTGTGCCGCGCCAACAGGATGGTGGGCATGGAGATCACCGAGGTCACTCAGAACACCGCGCTCATCGTCATCGACGTACAGAAGGGCTGGCACGATCCGGCCTTCCCGCCCCGGGACAACCCCGCCGCCGAGGGCAATATCGCCGCGCTCGTCGACGCCTGGCAGGAGGCGGGCCGGCCCGTCGTCTTCGTACGGCACGACTCGCCCAAGGCGGATTCCCCGCTCCGTCCCGGGCAGGAGGGGAACGCCTTCCAGGACTTCGTCGAGGAGCGCCGGGGCCGGGGCGCCGGTCCGGAGCTGTTGCTCACCAAGACCGTGAATTCCGCGTTCATCGGTACGCCGGATCTGCGGAGCTGGCTGGACGCGGCGGGGATACGGCAGATCGTCGTCGCCGGCATCATGACGAACTGGTGCGTGGAGACGACCGCACGGATGGGCGGCAATCTCGGCTACGACGTGATCGTGCCGCTCGACGCCACGCACACGTTCGACGCCGTCGGCCCTGACGGGCGGGTCCTCACAGCCGCCGAGCTGGCGCGGGCGACGGCGACCAATCTGCACGCGGGCGGTTTCGCGAAGGTCGTCTCCACGGCGGCACTGCTGGGCTGACGGCGGCCGGGGTCGGCTCAACCGCTGTCCGCTGTCAGCTGTGGCCGGTGCCCAGTTCGCGGCTGCGGTCGCGGGCGGCTTCCAGGGCGGCGATCAGGGCCGCGCGTACGCCGTGCTTTTCCAGCTCGCGGATCGCGCTGATGGTCGTACCGGCGGGCGAGGTGACCGCCTCGCGGAGCTTCACCGGGTGCTCGCCGCTGTCGCGGAGCATGACCGCGGCGCCGATGGCGGCCTGGACGATCAGGTCGTGGGCCTTGTCCCGGGGCAGGCCGAGCAGGATGCCGGCGTCGGTCATGGCTTCGACGAGGTAATAGAAGTACGCCGGGCCGGAGCCGGAGAGGGCCGTCGCCGCGTCCTGCTGCGACTCGGGGACGCGGAGCGTCTTGCCGACCGGCTTGAAGATCGCCTCGGCGCGGAGGAGGTGGTCCTCGGTGGCGTGGGAGCCCCCGGAGATGACGGACATGCCCTCGTCGACGAGGACGGGGGTGTTCGGCATGACGCGTACGACGGGGACGCCGGCCGGCAGCCGCTCCTCGAAGAAGGCGGAAGGCACGCCGGCCGCAGCGCTGATGACGAGGCGGTCGGCGGGCAGGTGCGGGGAGAGCTCCTCAAGGAGGGTGCTCATGTCCTGCGGCTTGACGGCCAGGATCAGGGTGTCGGCGGCCTTGGCGGCCTCGATGTTGCTGACCACCTCGACGCCGTAGCGGGCGCGGAGCGCCTCGGCGCGCTCGGCGCGGCGGGCCGTGCACATCAGGTCGTCCGTGGACCAGCCCGCGCGGATCATGCCGCTGAGGAGGGCCTCGCCGATCTTTCCGGTGCCGAGGACGGCGACTCTCTGCTGCACGGGGGCTCACCTCTTCGTTCCGCTGGACTTCGTTCCGCTGGGCTCGCTTCATCCTCCCACCTCGGTCGCCCCAGGGGCGCCCGGAAGCGGTAGCTCCCCTTTCCCGACACTGCGTTTACATCGTGGTTACACATCAACTCACCGATCCCCACCACGACTTGGCCAAAATATGGTCGAGTGATTAACAGCCCGGCGCCGCAGGGACGACGGCGTCGGCGCCGCCTGTCGCCGCGCTCTCCCGCGGCACGACACCTGATGCCCATCGGCCCCTTACTCCACCTGTCTGTACTCCACCTGTCTGGCAACGATCCTCATCGCATCGCTGCGCGCGCTTCGAGCGCGCTGGAGGCAAACCTCATGCAGAAGACTCTCTTCCGCCGTGTCCGCACCGCCGTCGACCGCGTTGGCCTCCTCGCCAACCTCCGGGCCGATTTCGCCGCGTCGCTGGTCGTCTTCCTCATAGCCGTGCCGCTCTCCGTGGGCATCGCCGTCGCGTCCGGCGTCCCCGTGGAGCTGGGCCTCGTGACCGGCATAGTCGGCGGCCTGCTCACGGGCCTGCTGCCGGGCAGCAGCATGCAGGTCAGCGGCCCGGCGGCCGGCCTGACAGTGCTGGTCTACGAGGCCGTACGGGAGTACGGGCTCAGCGCGCTCGGCGCACTCGTCCTCACCGCCGGGCTGCTCCAGATGGCAATGGGCCTGCTGAAACTGGGCCGTTGGTTCCGGGCCATCTCCGTCGCGGTGGTGCAGGGAATGCTCGCGGGCATCGGCGTCGTCCTGATCGCCGGGCAGCTGTACGCGCTCGCCGACGCGGACGCGCCGGCCGGCGCGCTCGAGAAGCTCGGCGGCCTGGTCACCCTGCTCACCGACACCCTCGCCTCGGCCGACTCGCTCGCCGCGGTCGCGGTCGGCGTCGGCACGGTGGCCGTGCTGGTGCTGTGGCCACGCTGGCAGTGGGGCGCGCGCCTCGTCCCCGCACCTCTGGCCGCGGTCGCGCTCGCCACGACGGCGGTCGGACTGCTCCAACTGCCCGTCGACCGGGTCCAGGTACGCGGTCTCTTCGACGCTATTCAGCCGCCCTGGAGTGGCGACTTCGCGCGCTTGACCGAGTTCGGGGTCCTGGGGACGGTGCTCGCCTTCGCGCTCATCGCCTCGGCCGAAACCCTCTTCAGCGCCGCCGCCGTCGACCGGCTCCACGACGGCCCACGCACGGACTACAACAAGGAACTCATCGCCCAGGGCGCCGGCAACACCGTCTGCGGTGTGCTCGGCGCCCTCCCCATGACCGCGGTGATCGTCCGCAGCTCCGCCAACGTCTACGCGGGCGCCAGGACGAAGGCCTCCCGCGTCCTGCACGGCGTATGGCTGCTGGTCTTCGCGACGCTGCTGCCCTGGGTCCTGGAACTCATCCCGGTCGCGGCACTCGCGGGGGTGCTCGTCCACGCGGGCTGGAAACTCCTGCCGGGCCGTGAGCTGGGCCCGCTCTGGCGGGACCACCGCGGCGAGGTCGCGGTCCTGGTGACGACCACCGTCGCCATCGTCGTGACCAACCTCTTCGAGGGCGTGGTCGTCGGCCTGCTGCTGGCCATCGTGAAGGCGGCCTGGGAGACCTCCCACGTCCACATCGAGACCACGACGATGCGGGACGGGCGGGTACGGGCACGGGTGCTCGGCAACGCCAACTTCCTACGGCTGCCCAGGCTCCTGGACGAACTCGACGCCCTCCACCGAGCCGGCCGCGAAGTCGAGCTGGACCTCACCGGGCTCCGGCACATGGACCGGGCCGTGCACACCGCGCTCTCGGGCTGGGCTGAACGGTATGGCTCGCTGCGGGACGGCGACACAAACGGCAAGGGGAACGGCAACGGTGACGGCGAGGCCACGGGACGAGTGGTCGCGGTGTAGGTGCGTGCGTGCGTACTTGTCCGTAAACGCAAGAAAGCCCCGGCAGGTATCCCCTGCCAGGGCTTTCTCCAAAAGAAGTTCGGCGGCGTCCTACTCTCCCACAGGGTCCCCCCTGCAGTACCATCGGCGCTGAAAGGCTTAGCTTCC
>NZ_JAVRFI010000048.1:0-6459 GCF_031845785.1 Streptomyces hesseae | reverse complement strand
GGTGGGCGATATCCCGCGCCGAAGGCGCGGGCACCCCCACCGGCGGTCAGCCGGACGTCAGGCGCCGTCGCGCTTCCGTGAGTGCCGAATCCCGCCCCGCCGCGAACTCCGCGTCCGTGAAGACCGGCGTGCGAACGTCCGGCGCGATCCCGTCCCCGTCGTACGACCGCCCCGTCCCCGCGTCGCGGAACACCTCGTTCGGCAGCCCGAACCGCCATTCGTTGGGCAGCCGCCGCTCGAGAACGTCGGAGAACGACCCGTTGGTGTTCTGCCCGATCCGGACCACTCCCGGCGCGCGTCCCATCAGCGCCTGCGTCGTCGTCTCGCCCGCACTGATCGTCAGCCGCCCGGTGAGGAGCGCGACCGGTCCGGTGTAGACCGGGCCGCCGCGGTGCGGAAGCACCCGTACCGGCTCGGCGGGCGTGAACTTCCCCGGGTTCCCGGGATCGTTGCGCGCCTGCTTGAGGTAGGCCGTGTAGGGGCGGTTCGTGAGGCGTTCGGCCACGTGGAGGCCCAGCCGGTCCGAGCCGCCGCCGTTGAAGCGGAGGTCGAGGACCAGGCCGCGCAGGGACCGTACCCGCTGGGGGGTGAAGACGGCGTCCAGCGCGCGGTCGAGTTCGGCGCTGTCCGCCTCGAAGGTGTGGTCGTCGGTGTAGTTGACGAAGCCGGTCAGGCGCAGATAGCCCGTCCCGTCCGGGAGCTCGGCGAAGGCGATCTTGCCCTTGCCGTGGCCCTGTCCCCACTCCTGGAGCCGGTCGGCGCCGACCTGGGCGGCGATCGACGCGTCGATCTTCTTGATCAGTTCCTCGGAGGGGAACGGCGTATCCGCGCGGTGGCCGCCGAAGCAGTTGTCCGGCTTCGCGCGGCAGTCGCCACGCGTCACGTACGTGTGCCCGTCGTGCAGCGGCTCGACCATCTTGGTGAGGATCGTGAACAGCTCGTCGTCCGTGGTCCGGTTCGTTATGTGGGGGCGGTAGCGGTCGCGGACCGCCTGCCAGTCGACGCCCTTCATCTTGAAAAAGGGGTAGTTCTCCGCGTATGTCTGCCAGAAGGTGTCGAAGACGGCCCTGGCGTCCTTCGCCGGCTTCGGGTCTCGGCAGGTGGCGGGCAGGGCGGCTACGCGCCGCAGGGTGCGGTGGCCGACGGAGCCCGCCCAGCCGAGCCGGGCCCGGCCCGGGCCCGTCGGCTCCAGCGTGGCCGTGGTGGGGGTCAGCTCGGTGACGTCGCCCGGCAGACAGCCGATTCCCGTCGTCTCGTACTCGCGCATCCGCCGGCCCCCGTCCTCGACGGAGAGGACCGTGCCGTAGCCGTCCATCCGCCACACGCCGTCGAGGGCCCCCGCGGCGGAGGCGGGCGTTCCGGAGACGGTGACGGTGGTGAGGGCGGCGGCGGTGGAAAGGATGAAGGCTGCGGCATGACGGCCGCGAACGCGCGTGATCATGCTTTCAGCCTGCCCTCCCAAGGGTCCTCGCCGCGATGGGGCCATCACCCGGACCGGTGGTGGGGACAGCCCCAGGGAGGTTGGTGGGGGAGCCCGTCGCGAGGGGGCCCCGGAACCTCGTATGGTCGTATCCGTGTTGGAGGAAATGCGGATCCGGTCCTTGGGCGTCATTGACGACGCTGTGGTCGAGCTGTCGCCCGGTTTCACGGCGGTGACCGGCGAGACCGGTGCCGGCAAGACCATGGTCGTCACCAGTCTCGGGCTGCTGCTCGGCGGGCGCGCCGACCCCGCGCTGGTGCGGATGGGTGCCAAGGCGGCCGTGGTCGAGGGGCGGCTCGCCCTCGACGGTCGCTCGCCCGTGGCCGTACGGGCCGGGGAGGCAGGCGCCGAGCTGGACGACGGGACGCTGCTCATCAGCCGTACCCTCTCCGCCGAGGGACGGTCGCGTGCCCATCTGGGCGGGCGGAGCGTGCCCGTGGGGCTGCTGGGCGAGCTGGCCGACGACTTGGTGGCCGTGCACGGGCAGACCGACCAGCAGGGGCTGCTGAGGCCCGCCCGGCAGCGGCAGGCCCTCGACCGGTACGCCGGTGACGCGGTCGCCGCGCCGCTGGCCAAGTACGCGGACGCCTACCGGCGGCTGCGGGCCGTCGCCGCCGAGCTGGGCGAGCTCACCGAGCGCGCGCGGGAGCGTGCCCAGGAGGCCGACCTGCTGCGCTTCGGCCTCGACGAGGTCGCCGCGACCGAGCCCCTGCCCGGCGAGGACGCCGAGCTCTCCGCCGAGGCCGAGCGGCTCCGCCACGCCGAGTCCCTCGCCTCCGCCGCCACCGCCTCGCACGCCGCGCTCGCGGGCGACCCCGAGGACCCCGAGGGCGTCGACGCCGGCACCCTCGTCGCGGGCGCCCACCGGGCCCTCGCCGCCGTGCGCTCCCACGACCCGGCCCTCGCGGCGCTCGCCGACCGGCTCGGCGAGGTCGGCATCCTCCTCGCCGATGTGGCGGGCGAGCTCGCCTCGTACGCCTCCGGCCTGGACGCCGACCCCCGTCGCCTCGCCGCCGTGGAGGAGCGCCGCGCCTCCCTCGCCCACCTCACCCGCAAGTACGGCGCGGACATCGTGGGAGTCCTGGCCTGGGCCGAGACGAGCGCCGCCCGCCTCGCCGAGCTCGACGGCGACGACGACCGCATCGGCGAGCTCACCGCCGAGCGCGACGCGCTGCGCACCGAACTCGGCGGGCTCGCCCAGGAGCTGACCGACGCCCGTACCGAGGCGGCGAAGCGATTCGCCGACGCGGTCACCGCCGAGCTCGCCTCGCTCGCCATGCCGCACGCCAGGGTGACCTTCGCCATCCGGCAGAACGAGACCGCCGACCCCGACTCCGGCGTCGAGGTCGGCGGCCGCGCCGTCACCTTCGGCCCGCACGGCGCCGACGACGTCGAACTCCTCCTCGCCCCCCACCCCGGCGCCCAGCCGCGCCCCATCGCCAAGGGCGCCTCGGGCGGCGAGCTCTCCCGGGTGATGCTCGCCGTCGAGGTCGTCTTCGCGGGTTCCGACCCCGTGCCGACGTACCTCTTCGACGAGGTCGACGCCGGAGTCGGCGGCAAGGCCGCCGTCGAGGTCGGCCGGCGGCTGGCCAAGCTGGCGCGCACCGCCCAGGTCGTGGTCGTCACCCACCTGCCGCAGGTGGCCGCGTTCGCCGACCGCCACCTCGTCGTGGAGAAGACCCACGACGGCACCGTCACCCGCAGCGGGGTGAAGGCCATGGAGGGCGAGGACCGCATCCGCGAGCTCTCCCGGATGCTGGCCGGCCAGGAGGACTCCCAGCTGGCCCGGGCACACGCGGAGGAGCTGCTCCAGGCGGCCCGAGCGGGAAGCTGAGCACGGGGGCCGGGTAGGTTGGGGCGGGCCAGAACGATCTTCAGGAGCACCATGACTGCCCGGCCCCGCGTCCTCTATGTCACCGACCTCGCCTACGAGGCCAAGGGACGGCGGTACTGCGACGAGGACATTCACCTCACCTCCCGGCTCCGCGCGGACTTCGACATCGCGCTGTGCCACCCCGGGGAAGCGGTCGCCCTGATGGACGCCTTCGACGCGGTCGTCGTCCGCAACAGCGGACCCGTGCTGACCCACCAGGAGCAGTACGACGCCTTCCGCGCCCGCGCCCTGGAGACCGGCAAGCCCGTCCACAACCAGCTGACCGGCAAGGCCGACATGCTCGGCAAGCGGTACCTGCTCGACCTGACCGCCGCCGGATACCCGGTCATCCCCACCGTCGACCGCGCCGAGGACCTCCACCGCCTCCCCGAGGCCGCCGGGTACGTGCTCAAGCCCAAGGCGGGCGCGGACTCCATAGGGCTGCGCTTCGTCCCCCGCGTCGAGCCCGCCGACCTGACCGGCGACGTCCTCGCCCAGCCGCGCATCGACTTCCGCTACGAGGTGTCGTTCTACTTCGTCGACCACGACTTCCAGTACGCCCTCTACGCACCCCACCCCGACCGCCGGTGGGCCCTGGAGCGCTACGAGCCCACGGCCGAGGACCTGGACTTCGCCCGGCGCTTCATCGCCTGGAACGACATCGAGCACGGTATCCAGCGCGTGGACGCCTGCCGCACGCCGGAAGGCGGCCTCCTCCTGGTCGAGCTGGAGGACCTCAACCCCTACCTCTCCCTGGACCTCCTCGACGACGCGACCCGCGACGCCTTCGTCGACCGGTTCAAGAAGTCCCTCCACGGCCTCCTCGCATGAAGAGGACACTGACCACGGCCGCCGCGGTGGCCCGCGGGACGTACGGGACGCTGCGCCGCACCCGCCCCGGCGGGGACGCCCTGTGGAACCGGACGA
Organism: Streptomyces hesseae; assembly: GCF_031845785.1. NCBI lineage: Bacteria > Bacillati > Actinomycetota > Actinomycetes > Kitasatosporales > Streptomycetaceae > Streptomyces > Streptomyces hesseae. Next base: position 2,179 of record NZ_JAVRFI010000048.1, on the reverse strand, counting down.
ACCACGCCGGCCGCACCGTCACCCTCTGCGCCGGACCGGCGACCGCGCTCGGCACGGCGACGGCCATCGTCTCCGCCCGCGCCCTGCCCGCCCGGCACCGGTGGGCCGGCGCGCTGACCGTGCTGACGGCCGGGGCCTGCGGGGCGTACGACGACGTCGCGGGGGACGACCGGCGCGGCTTCCGGGCCCATCTGTCGGCGCTGCGCCGGGGTGAGGTCACCAGCGGCGCGGTCAAACTCCTCGGCATCGGCGCGGCGGGCCTCGCCGCCGGGGCCGTACTCAAGGAACGGCCCCTCGACCGGCTGCTGGCCGGAGTGGTGATCGCCGGATCCGCCCACGCGGTCAACCTGCTGGACGTCCGCCCCGCCCGGGCCGCGGGCGCGGTGCTGGCGCTCGGCGCGGGCGGGCTGCTGCGCGGCGGCACCGGCGCGGCCCTGGCCGCCGCCCCCGTGGGCGCGGCGGCGGCCCTGCTGGCCGACGACGCGGCCGGCCGCACGATGCTGGGCGACACCGGCGCGCACGCGCTCGGCGCGGGTCTGGGCCTGGCGGTCGTGGGTGCCAACGGCCGTGCGGGGCTGGCCTTCCACGCCGCCGTACTGGTGGCCGCGACCATCGCCGCCGACGCACGGAATCCCCAAAGCGGGTGAATCCGGGGCTCTACGGGCGAGGTAGGACGGGCCGACCTCGTGCCAGTGGTGCCGGGACACAGGCGGGTGCTGGCATCCTGGCCTGAGCACCTCGCCGTACGCCCCGCCCGACGTCGACTCAGGAGCTTCCCCCGCGTGAGCAGTACACCCGTTCCCTCGCACGGGCGGCCGCTGCTGCACGCCGTACAGGTCCTGGGCGGCGGGAGCGCGGGGAGCGGGGCGCACGTACGGTCGCTGGCGGGCGGGCTGGTGGCACGAGGCCTGCGCGTGACGGTGTGCGGGCCGCCGGCGACGGGGGAACGCTACGGGTTCACCGGCTCCGGTGCGGCTTTCTCCCCGCTCAACCCGGAGGCGAGCGCCCAGGCGGTGGCGGGCATCCGCGCCGCGAGCGAGGGCGCCGACGTGGTCCACGCGCACGGGCTGCGCTCCGGGACGCTCGCGGCGCTGGCCCTGCGCGGGCGGACCGTGCCGCTGGTGGTCACCTGGCACGCGCGGGCCCGCGCGGAGGGGTTCCTGCTCCGGCTGATGGAGCGTCAGGCGGCGCGGGCGGCGGCCGTACTGCTCGGCGCCACCCCCGACCTCGTCGACCGGGCCCGCCGGCGCGGCGCGCGCGACGCCCGGCTGGCGCCGGTGGCGCTGCCGGCGCCGCGCAGTGTGCCACCGGCGACGGAGGACGACGACTACCTGCGCTTCAAGGCCCGCGCCGAACTGGGCGCGGTGGCCCGCCCCCTGCTCGTCACCGTCGGCCGCCTGGAGCCGGACGAGGGCCACGGCCCCCTCCTGGACGCGGCGAGGCTCTGGCGGGACCTCGACCCGGAACCCCTGCTCATCATGGCGGGCGAGGGCGGCGAACGTTCCGCTCTGCAGCGGCGCATCACGGAGGAGGCACTCCCGGTGCTGCTGGTGGGGCGGCGGGACGACGTCCCCGAGCTGCTGGCGGCGGCGGACGTGGCGATCCTGCCCAGCCGCTGGGAGGGCAGCCCCCTGCTGGCGCAGGAGGCGCTGCTGAGCGGTGTGCCCTTGGTCGCCACGTCGGTGGGGGGCGTCCCCGATTTCGTCGGGGACGCGGCGGAACTCGTCCCCTACGGTGACGCGACCGCCCTCGCGGAGGCGGTCTCCCGCCTGCTGGCGGACCCACTGCGGTGCGCGAACCTCGTCGCGGCGGGGAGGGCACGGGCGGCGGGGTGGCCGTCGGAGGACGACACGGTGGCGCATGTGCTCAGCGTGTACGACGAGCTCATTGCCGCCGCGGCAGGGCGCCCGTAGCTTTCCGTCTGACCGCCGGTGGGGGTGCCCGCGCCTGGCGGCGCGGGATTTCGCCCACCCTCCCCCAGCTACCGCTGGGAGGTGCCCCCAGCCCGATTGCCCGGAACGTGAGGGGGCGGGGTGGGGTGGATGGGCCCTGGTAGGGGCGTAAAGAGCTCTTCGCCGCTGGAGCCAAGGACGGGGCACCCTTCACCGAAGTGGCAGGCACCGCGAAGAGGTCAGCCCCGTAAGGGCCCGTCCACCCCCCCCCGCCCCCCTCCCCCCCC
>NZ_JAVRFI010000047.1:0-8177 GCF_031845785.1 Streptomyces hesseae | reverse complement strand
CTCGCTGTGACTACCGAAAGTCATCACGTAATCGAGGGGCAGAGCCGGCTCGTGGCCCGGCGAGCGCACGCGTGACCTGCGCAGATCCGGCGAGAGCCCTCAGAAACTCGAAGGAAACGGGACGATCGGTTTGTTACGATCGCGTGCCCACGATCTTTTGAAGGAGGGGGTGTGGGCAAGAGGAAACAGCACCCTGGTCAGGCCAGTGAGGACGCCTACGGCCAGGCTGCGGGCGCGATCGGCGCTCTCGTCATCGTCTTCGGCATCCTGGCCGCCATCAAGACCAAGTTGGGCCTGTCCTGGCCGGCCACGGTGCTGCTCACCGCAGGATCGCTGGTGGCCCTCGGCTACCTGGCCTGGCGTATCCGCACGGGCGTCAAACGCCTGTGGGCACGCGAGGAGCAGCCTGCGGTGATGCGCTCGCAGGAGGTGCCCGCCACGGCGACGAGTGTGGCGGAGGAGGCCGTCCAGGTCGTGCCGGCGCACCCAGAGCTGACCGCGGCGCTTGTCACGGCGGGCACCATTGGAAAGGACGAGGTGATTCGTGCCGACGAAGTCACGGTCACCGCTGTCCGGACGGGTAAGCGCTACGACTTCCTGGTACCCAAAGGGCGTACCTATATGGATGTCGAGAAGCGGTTGGGAAACATCGCCGGAATGTTCGGCGTGACCCGCCTGCATACCAAGCTCGAACGCAGTCGGCAGAACGAGCGCCGGGTGCAGCTGCTGGTGCTGGATGAGCCACCGTTCAGCCGGCCGGTCCCGGCGCCAACCCGGCAGGAAATCGTGGCATTCAACGGAGTCCCGTTCGGGCACGACGTCGTTGGCGAACTCGTCGGCGTACCAACTTTCGACAAGGCATCGCTGCTGGTCGGCGGCATGACCCAGATGGGCAAGACCACCCTGGTCAACGGTCTCATCACCTGTCTGCTGATCGCGTACGGTGATTTCGACCTGTATCTGCTCGATGGGAAGCACTGCGGGCTGACACGGTTTGAGAAAATTGCGGCCCGCTACGAGGCATCTGATGATCCGGCCGTCATGGAAAGCATGCTCGATAAGCTGAACGGCCGCGTGGAGCAGCGCTACGGGAAGATTCAGGACGCGATCCGCAACCGGCGTCCGATCCCGATGTTCAAGCCGGTGTTCTTCATCGTTGATGAAGCGGCTGACTTTTTCGCCGACAACGGAACGCCCGCCGGAAAGGAGCGGGCTCGCAAGGTCGCGGAGAAGGCCCGGTCACTGGTCGCGAAGGCGCTGGAATCCGAGATTTCCACCGTGATGCTGACGCAGCGTCCCGCACAGAACGCGATCCCGGTCATGGTCCGGGACCAGTTCCTGTACCGGATGTGCCTGTACGTGGCGTCGGAAGGAACCGCGAAAGTCGCCCTGGGTGACACGTATTTCGAGACGGTCGCCCCGATCAGCCCGGCACTCCTCGACTCCAACATCAAGGGCCAGGGCGTGCTCTTCGCGCACGGGGTTTCCACTCTAATCCGGGGTTTCAATTTCACGGACGAGTTCATCTGGGAAGTCGTGGACGGAGTTCACGATCGCCAGCAGCAGGTCCTCGAGCAGGCGCCGGTATCCCCGCGGAAGCAGGCGATCGAGCTGATGCAGAGTAAGGGCCTGGATTTCATGTCCACTGCCGACTTGGCGTCAGCCCTCGGTATCACAGAAACGGACCCGGTGAACCGCGGGAAGAAGGTGTCCCGGCTGCTCGGAGTTCCGGCAGGCAAGGGCCCGAAGGGCGTTCGGGGCTATCGCCTCGCCGACCTCACCGCAGCCCTTATGTCCGGTTCTTGACCGCCACCCGGCACCGCCAGCCCACCGCCAAACCACCGCCAGACGCCGCCACCAGACAGGTGCGGGTGATGGTCAGTACCACCTGGGTGGCGGTGGTCTGGCGGTCCCTTGGCGGTCATGGGTGGCGGACCTGACCTGCACAAACAGTCAAACACCCCGCAAGAGAGGGAGGAGGCGCATTGCGCACCACCGCAGCGCTAGCGATCGGCCTGGGAGCAACCGCGGCCGTCGTCGTGGCCGCGCTCGTCCAGGCCGCCGGCGACGACCCCATAGGCACGGGTATGGCAGGAGGACTCAGCCTGTCCGTCCCCACCCAGTACAAAAACCTGATCGAGGACGCGGGACACACCTGCCCCGAAATCAGCCCGAACCTGCTCGCCGCGCTCCTTCACCAAGAATCTGATTTCATCCCGGACAGGACGTCACCGGTCGGCGCGCAGGGAATCGCTCAGTTCATGCCGTCCACGTGGGAGACCGAAGGAATCGACGCGAACGGCGACGGAAAACGCGACGTGTGGGATCCCAAGGACGCGATCCCGTCAGCGGCCCGATACCTGTGCACCTTGGCGAAGGATGTCAAAGACGTCCCTGGCGACAAGACTAGTAACATGCTCGCCGCCTACAACGCCGGCAGTGAACGCGTCCGAAAGGCCGGAGGTATTCCGGCCATTGAGGAGACACAGGCATACGTCCGGGAAATCAAGGCGCTCGCCGCGCAGCCGTCACCGGGCGGGAAAGCCACCACGACAGAGCAGGCCGCCACGGTGGTCAACACGGCACAAGAGATGCTCGGCACCCCTTATTCGTGGGGCGGGGGAAGCGCGAGCGGCCCGACCACGGGCACGTGCTGCTCACCCAACGGAAGCTCCGGTGGAGCCATTACGGGCTTCGACTGCTCCGGACTCACGCTCTATGCCTACGCGAAAGTCGGTATTGCCCTACCGCGAACAGCGGCGGAACAGTACGCGGCATCCGATCCCGTCAAGCCCGGACAGGAAATACCTGGAGACCTCGTCTTCTACGGCAACAGCCCGGCCAACCTTCACCACGTGGGCATTTACATCGGCGGGGGCTGGATCATCAACGCCCCTCGGCCCGGCACCCAAGTCCGCTTCGACTCCAAAGACGCGATGAGTGACGTATTCGCCATCGCCCGCCCCATCCACAACAAGGAGGCCTGACCCATGCTCATGTCCAAGTTCATCGTTCTCGCCAAGCCGGTCGACATGAGCGGCGGATTCAAAGACTTCTTCGACACCATCGGCCTCACCGGCGGCGGCCTGGTCACCAAGGGCATCGCAGCCGTCATCGCGGTAATTGCCGTCCGCATGCTGCTCCAGCTGTCGAATGACCCCAAGAGCGCCCTACAGAAGGGCTCGATGGCCGTCGGCACTCTTTTCGTCGCCGTCATCCTCGCCCTCTACGGGGACACTCTTTTCTCGACCGTCACCAACGCCAAGAGCTGATCCGCCATGCCGGACAAAGACCCGTGCGATCTGATCAAAGGCATGGCCCGGACGTACTGTAAAGGAGGAGGCAAAGACCATTCCCCGGGCTCTGGAGGTGGCGGGGGAGGCGGCATCACCGACGGCGCCTCCCAGCATGTCAGGGGCCTCGCCGACAGCCTCATCAAAAAGGTCCAGGCGCTGGTCGCGCCGGAGCGCGTCTGGGCGCCGGAGAAGTCCGACAGCACGCTGTACGAGCCGTTCCTGTGGCTCGGCCAGCACCTCGCCGTGGCGATTTTCGTGTGCGTGGTCGTCGTGTGTGCCCTGACCGCCTGGCGGGGCGTACCCCGGCTAAGGCAGATGGGGGCCTCGACCGGGTGGACGCTGGCGGCCGTCGCCGGTATGGCCTCGATCCCAGGGGTCGTGATGCTGCTGGACACGGCCATAAACAGTGCGTTCACGGCCGCGTTCAGCAGCAACGAGACGACCCTGTTCAACGTCGTACGCGATGACCTGCAGCGCGGAGCGGACTCGGGAAACCCGCTGGCACTTCTACTGATCATCTCCGCACTCGTGGTGGCTCTGGGATTTGCCGCGCTGGTGTTCATGACGCGTCAGCTCGGCATCCTCGCGTTCGTGTGCATGGCTCCCCTGGTGCTGGCGTCGCTGGCACGCGGTGGCGACACCACGGCGGTCAGGCAGTGGGCGATGCGGCTGTTGGGGCTGATGTTCGCCCCGATCATGCTGCTGCTGGTCTCGCCCTTCGTGGCATTCGCTAAGGGCTCGCTCGTGGTGGACACTGCCCTGCTGGTCGCCGCGGACGTGCTGATGCTGCGGATGATCTTCCATGGCTTGCCCTACTTCGGCCCCAAGGTGGCTCGCGCTGCCCGGACCGTGGTGGAGCGCACCACGGGCAACCCGCTGGCCCGGGCGGTTGTACGGGCCGGCGTGCCGAATGTCTATGAGCAGGAGAACGCGCGCGCGTTGCGCTCGGTGGACACGCCCGGCCGCGCGTTGCACAAGGACCAGGGTGTTCTGTTCGCCGCTTATGGGGTCAAGCAGCGGCAGCGTCCGGGACAGCTGACGACGGCATCGGCCGTCACTCAGGTCCGGGAACGTGCTGCTCGCACCGCCCAGCTCACCCAGGCACGCCAACAGGCGCGGGCGGCAGCCCAGTCCAAGGCGCCCGCTGGCCAGCTCCCGACACCCCCCAGCCAGGCCCAGATGCCGAATCCGAGGCCGGCACCTACCCGGCAGCCCCAGGCACCGAACCGGCCAGCATCCAACCGGCCGCCAACCCCCTAGGACAACCTGCCTGTGCTTGGCCCCGGCGTTCGCTTTCCCGGCCTTCGGCGGCCACAGCGGATGCCGGGGCCAAGCACACACATGCTCTTTTGCTCTTTGGAGGCTTCTTCGTGTACTCCCTGACCCCCGGCTATCGTGTGCCCGCCGTGCAGCGCGGGCTGAGCCCTGCCGAAACCCTGCTGACGAAGATCAACGCCGGGGTCGGGAGCGCCGTCCTGATGTCCGCGATACTCACCCCGCCACCCGTGTGGATCTTCGGCGCGGTGGGCACGGCTGTGGCCCTGCTCAACGTGGCGCCGGGACCACGCTCGATCGCCCGCTGGGCGGCCGTCGGATACCGGCACCTGCGGGAAACAACCGCGCCCGACGCTGTGTTCGCGCGTCCGGGCGCGACTAGAACCTGGGCCCTGTACCCGGAGCACGGCACCATGCAGGACCCGCTGCGGCGGGCGGCGTTCCATGACGCGTTCTCCCGCGCCTTGGCCTTCGCCGGCGGCCAGGCCCGCACCGCCGGCATCCAGGTCCACGTCACCTACCACGCCATCGTTGGCGACTACACCGACCACACCCAGACGGTGTCCGTACACATCCCCAAGGGGCTGGTCGGTCAGCCCGACCGCATCCTCGACACCCTCGAGGGCGAGTTCGCGGCCCTGGGCGCCCTTGCCCCCCTCACACCCGAGCCGATCCCCGCCGTGACCGGCCGCGGTCCAGGCTGGGCCGCCCTGGACGACGGCCGCCACGCCTCCACCGCCCGGATCACCGGCTGGCCCGAGGAGAGCGGCGGTGACCTCATGCCCCGGCTGCTGCTGGGCCAGGAGTCCGACCGGTCCCTAGCGGTGCTGTATCGGCCGCTCCCGGCGGCCCAGTCTCGCCGGTCGGCGAAATGGCAGCGCGCCGCAAGCGAAGCATTCACCACCGACAAGGTCAAGCAAGACACTCACGAGATCGCCTCCAGCACCGCGCACGGCGCGCTCGTCCAGGGCGCGACGCTCGTGGACATCGATGCCTACCTGACGGTGTGGGGCGACAGCCCTCAAACCGTCATGGACGCTCGCTGGCAGGCCGCGCTCGCGGCCGATCGGCACCGCATCCGCCTCGACTGGCTCTGCGGACAGCAGCACCGCGCCCACGCCATGACCACCCCTCACGGAGCCTCCACCAGGAAAGGGGCGATCCTGTGATCCGTCTGCCCTCCACCCACGCCGCGATCACGGCGCCGCTCGTCGCCTCCAGCACCCGCTTCCCCGGCATCCCGATCGGGCGGTCCCTGCTGGACGGCCGCCCCTTTCACCTCTCCCCCGTCCTCGCCGACGCCGCCATCCTGCCCTCCACGAACTCCATCGGCCTGGGCGGCCTGGGATCGGGGAAGTCCACGACCAGCAAGGTGCGCATCCGCCGGGAGATCCTCGAGCACGGCCACCAGGCCGTCGTGATCGACAGCTTCGGGGAGGACAGCACCAGCGGGGAATGGGCGCCGCTCGTACGCAAGCTGGGCGGCCGGGTCATCCAGGCCGGCAGCTTCACCCTCAACCCCTGCTCCGACCTCCTCCCGCCCGAGGTCCGCGAGCAGCTCGTCCGCTCGCTGATCGTCGCCGTTGAACCTGCCGCGCTCAGCCCCCAGGCCACCCACGCCCTCCAGCACGCCCTCAACCACCCCAAAGCGACCTCACTGGACGGCTTGGTGGACGCACTGGTGCGCCCCGAAGACGGCCGGTGGCCGGCGGCGAAGCTCACCGGGTGGGGTGAAGGCGCCGCGATCGCGTTGTCCCGCTATACCGAGGGCAGCCTGCGCGGACTGTTCGACGGCCAGGACGCCACCCTGCCCGAGACGGACCTGTCGATCGTCAGCTTCGACTTCTCCGGCCTGGACCGCAGCAGCCCCGCCATCCCAGCCTTGATGGCCGTCGTGTCGTGCTGGGCAGAACACCTGTGGCTGCGGCAGTCCACCGCCGTGCACCGGCACCTGGTGCTCGAGGAGGCATGGCAGATCCTCCTCTCCCCCGCCACAGCCGAACTGATCCAGCGCCTGCTGAAGAACAGCCGCAAGGCCGCGCTGTCCCTGGACGTGCTGATGCACACGCTCTCCGACCTGGGCGACGGCCGGGCACAGGACCTGGCACGCCTGTGCGAGGTCGCCCACATCGGACGCCTCGGCCCAGAAGAAGCGGCCATCGTCGGCGCGCTGCTCAGTCTGCCGGCCTGGGCCGTGGAGAAGATCCCGACGCTGGACCCTGGGCAAGCCGTGTGGAAGGTCGGCCCCGACTACATCGACATCATCCAGACCGTACTGGACGAGGACGAAGCCCGGCTCACCGACACCTCCACACGCCGCCGCCAGGCCCAACAGGCCACAACCTCCACAGACACCGCAGAAGCCAACGCCGATCAGGCCACCGTGACCGAGACGGGCGTCGATGCCGACAGCGACCACGGCGACAAGGACGACATTCCGGCGGAGACGGTAGTACCCATCGAGCAGGACACCTGCGAAGACGATGGTGACCGGGACTGGGAGATGCCGCCGAACGTCATCGATCACCAGGACGTTCTCCAGGCCGCGAGGGAAGGCCGGTGCAACGAGGCCGCTCAGATGGCCGCCATCGGCGAACGCGAAGACATCAACATGTACGGGATCAACTCGATTCAAGCCATTTCCTGGCTCACAACCCAAGCCCAAGTAGCGGAGCTGTGCGGCAACCCCGACCAAGCAGCCAGACTCCGCGCTACCGTCGCCCGCATGGGCAAAGACGTGGAATGGTGGCAGCAGACCCACCCGACCGGCGACACCACAACTCCAGCATGGCACAGCACAGCCCCGTCGTCGGCCACACCCACACCCTTGCCCACCCCGCCACGGGACGGTGAGGAACACAAGCAACCGCGTCGGCGCACCTGGCCCTACATCGCCGTGATCGTGGCCCTGGGCATTGCCGGCGCGTGCGTTTGGCATAACACCGAAGACGACCAACAGCGTCAGGAACGTCAGAAGGAAGCCGCCGCCTACAAAGGTGTGTCAGCCGTAGAACTGCACATCGACGGAGTCAAGGCGCAGACAGTGGCGGCGTGGAGCAAGGATGGCCAATCTGTCGTTCTATCAGCCTGGGTCAACTCGGAAGAGAAGCCGAAACTCGTCCGCATCGATTCGGGAGATCAGACTGCGAAGGAGGAAACGCAACCTCTCAAGCCGGGGCAGATTTCCATGCCGATCCAGCTGGAAGTCAAGATTCCGGTCAAGGGCCGCTACCAGCCCGCCCGTTTGCAGATAGCGGTTGGCGGCCCCCATTGGAAGCCAGGCTCCAAGGCCCCGCACCGCACGATCGAGTTCCGCCCGGACCGGACAGCCATCGACATCGAAACGGGAGAGCTCCTCAAACAGCAGTACTCCAGGCTGCTCTGATACCAGACAGCGCGTGAAGGGCTGAGCGGATGTCGGCACGGTGCCGGGCGTCAGCGAGGACGAGACCGACGAGAGCCTCCCCTCCGACCATTAATGCCGCGCATGAAGCGACCCCTGCCGCCCGGCTCGGTTCGGCGACGAGGGCCGTTCCATACGTTTCTGCGCCCGTCGTGTGAGGCTTGCGGAAGCGCCTACCGGCTGGGCCTGGCCTCGTCCAGCAC
>NZ_JAVRFI010000046.1:0-12483 GCF_031845785.1 Streptomyces hesseae | reverse complement strand
ACCCACGACCCACCCCACAAGCAGACGGCCTAGTGCGGCGCCCCCCGCCACCCCGCCACCGGCAGCGCGAACTTCGCCACCAGCCGGTCCGTGAACGACGCGTGGTGCAGCCGAGCCAGTCGCACCGGCACCGCCCCCCGCCGTACCTCCACCCGCGCCCCCGCCGGCAGGTCCACGCTCCGCCGCCCGTCGCACCACAGCACCCCGTTCGGCGTCTGCGGCTGCACCTCCACGGCCAGCACCGAGTCCGGCGCGGTGACCAGCGGCTTCGCGAAAAGAGCGTGCGCGCTGATGGGCACCATCAGCAACGCCTCGACCTCGGGCCAGACAACAGGCCCCCCGGCCGAGAACGCATAAGCGGTCGACCCGGTCGGCGTGGCACACACCACCCCGTCCCCGCCGAACCGCGAGACGGGCCGCCCGTCGACCTCGGTCACGACCTCCAGCAGCCGCTCCCGCGCCGCCTTCTCCACCGACGCCTCGTTGAGCGCCCAGTCGCGGTGCACGACGCGCCCGTCCGTACGGACCAGCACATCGAGGGTCATCCGCTCCTCGACCTCGTACTCCCGGGTCACCACACGGTCGACGACCTTGTCGAGATCGTCCCGCTCGGCCTCGGCGAGGAAGCCGACGCGCCCGAGGTTGACGCCCAGCATGGGCACGCCGGAACGCCGCGCGAACTCCGCACCGCGCAGCAGCGTGCCGTCGCCGCCGAGCACCACCAACAGCTCACAGCCCGCCAGGACGTCGCCGCAGCCCGGCCCGGCCTCGACACGCTCCACCGCGGCCGGCAGCGGCAGATCCGCCGCCTCCGCGGCCAGCACCCGCACGCCGATACCGCAGCGCAGCAGCCCCTGAACAACGAGCTCCGCGCTGCGGATCGCCGCCGGCCGGCCGGTGTGGGCGAGCAGGAAGACGGTACGTCCGGATGATGCTTCTGAAGTGGTCAACGAGGCCCCTCCGCCACTGCACGGTCAACGTCCGCCGGGTCCAGTTGAGGCGCACCGGCGCGCAGCCACAGAAAGTACTCGACGTTGCCGGACGGCCCGGGCAGCGGGCTGGCGGTAACCCCGAGTACGCCGAGTCCCAGCTCGGCCGCGCGCCCGGCGACCGCGCGCACCGCCTCGGCCCGCAGGTCGGCGCTGCGCACCACGCCGCCCGCGCCGAGGCGTTCCTTGCCGACCTCGAACTGCGGCTTGACCATCAGGACCAGGTCCGCGTCGGGCGCGGAGCAGCGCACGAGCGCGGGCAGCACCAGCCCGAGCGGAATGAAGGACAGATCGCCCACAACAAGATCGACGGGCTGGTCGTCGATCTGTTCCAGCGTCAATTCGCGTACGTTCGTGCGGTCCTTCACGGTGACGCGCTCGTCGCTCTGGAGGGACCAGGCGAGCTGTCCGTAGCCGACGTCGACGGCGACGACGTGGGCGGCGCCGGCCCGCAGCAGCACGTCGGTGAACCCGCCGGTGGAGGCGCCGGCGTCGAGCGCGCGGCGGCCCTCGACCTTCAGGCCGAGCGGGGTGAAGGCGGCGAGGGCGCCGGCGAGCTTGTGGCCGCCGCGCGAGACGTAGTCGGGGTCGCTGTCGTCCTGGGAGACGACGATGGCGGCGGCGGTCTCCACCTGGGTGGCGGCCTTGGTCGCCGTCGTCCTTCCGACGGTCACCCGGCCGGCGGCGATCAGCTGGCTCGCGTGCTCGCGGGAACGGGCCAGCTTGCGGCGCACCAGCTCCGCGTCGAGTCGGCGGCGAGTCACTGCCACGGGCGGTTCAGCTCCTGTTGTCGTACGGACGTGCGGGGCCGTGCGGCGGCCCCGGGGGCCGGTCGAGCGCGCCGAGCGCGTCACGCAGCCCCTGGTGTACATCCTCGTACACCGCCAGGTGACCGCTCGCGCCGAGGTGGTCGGCGTCCGCGAGCCGGGCCAGGCGGGCGTCCACGCCGGGGTCGCCGGTGGGGGTGCGCTCGACGCCGAGGGGCGCGGGCCCAGAAGGCTCCTGGGCCTCCTGGGCCTCCTGGGTCTCCGGCGGCTGGGGTGTCGGGTCGGTCCCGGGGTCGGTCATGGTTCCGACGCTACCCGGTCGCGGGTGTTACTCCTGCGTTCCCGGCCGCCTGGGGTACCGTCCATGGCGATGGCGACGATTGAGGAGTGCCTGGGCGCACTCGACCGGCTGGCGGAGAACCTCTCGGGCGCGAGCGGCGAGCTCCGGTCCACCGCCGCGCCCGACCGCTCGCTCAGCTGTCATGTCACGGATCTCGACGTCACCTTCGTGGGCCACCTCCGGGACGGCCATCTCAGGGAGGTGCGGAGCGTCGAGGGCGTCCCGGAGCGGCGGGCGGAGATCGCGCTGGAGATGACCGGGGACGATCTGGTGGCCCTGGTCGACGGACGGCTGAATTTCGCCCGTGCCTGGGCCAGTGGCCGGATCAGGCTGAAGGCGGGCCTGCGGGACGTACTGCGACTGCGCTCGATCCTCTAGCGGTGGCGCCGGCGGCCCGCCGCCGCGCCGCGGGTACGACGAGCGGCGTACCGGTCTGCGGATCGTCGATGACCTGGCAGCGCAGCCCGAAGACCCGCTCCACGAGCTCGGCCGTCACGATGTCGCCGGGCGTCCCCTCGGCGACGACGCGCCCGTCGCGCATGGCGATCAGGTGGGTGGCGTAGCGCGCGGCGTGGTTGAGGTCGTGGAGGACGGCCACGAGAGTCCGGCCCTGGTTCTCGTGGAGCTCGGCGCACAGGTCGAGGATCTCGATCTGGTGCTGGATGTCGAGGAAGGTCGTCGGCTCGTCGAGGAGCAGCAGCGGGGTGCGCTGGGCGAGGGCCATGGCGATCCACACGCGCTGGCGCTGGCCGCCGGAGAGTTCGTCGACGTAGCGGTCGGCGAGGGCGGCCACTCCGGTGGCGGCCATCGATTCCTGGACGATCCGCTCGTCCTCGGGCGACCACTGCCGCAGCAGCCCCTGGTGGGGGTGGCGGCCGCGGGCGACGAGGTCGGCGACGGTGATGCCGTCGGGCGCGACCGAGGACTGCGGCAGCAGGCCGAGCGTACGGGCGACCTTCCGGGCCGGGTACGAGCCGATGGCGGCGCCGTCGAGCAGTACGGAGCCGGCCCGCGGCTTGAGCATCCGGGACAGGGCGCGCAGCAGGGTGGACTTGCCGCAGGCGTTGGGGCCGACGATGACGGTGAAGGAGTTGTCGGGGACGGCGACGGAGAGATTCTCCGCGATGACCCGCCCGTCGTAGGCGAGGGTGACGGATTCGGCCGACAGCCGGCTCATGGACTTCTCTCCGTTGTGTTGGTGAGTGCTCATACCCGCCCCGCCCGCCGCTCGGTGTGGAGCAGCCACAGCAGATAGCAGCCGCCGAGCATGCCGGTGAGGGCGCCGACGGGCAGCTGGTCCGCGCCGAAGAGGCGTTGGGAGGCCCAGTCGGCGGTGACCAGCAGGGCCGCGCCGGTGGAGGCGGAGGCGGTGAGGTTGGGGCCCGGTGAGCGGGTGAGGCGCCGGGCCAGCTGGGGCGCGGCGAGGGCGACGAAGGAGATGGGGCCGGCGGCGGCCGTGGCGACGGCGGTCAGCAGGACGGCGGCGCCCATGGTGACCAGCCGGGTCCGCTCGACGGGCACGCCGAGCGCGTGGGCGGAGTCGTCGCCCATCTCCAGCATGCGCAGGTTCCGCCCGTGGCCGAGGACGGCGGGGACGAGCAGGGCGCAGACGGCGAGCAGCGGCCGGACCTGGGACCAGTCGCGGCCGTTGAGGGAGCCGACCATCCAGACGGTGGCGCGGGCGGCGTCGGTGAGGTTGGCCTTGGTGAGCAGATAGCCGATGACGGCGACGAGGACGGCGGACATGGCGATGCCGACGAGGACGAACCGGTAGCCGTGCACGCCGCGCCGCCAGGCCAGGGCGTAGATCGCGGCGCCGGAGAGCAGCCCGCCGGTGACGGCGCCGGCGGCGACGGCCGTGGGGTCGCCGTGGAAGAGGACGATGACGGTGAGCGCGCCCACGGTGGAGCCCTGGCCGAGGCCGATCACGTCGGGGCTGCCCAGCGGGTTGCGGGAGACCGACTGGAAGACGGCGCCGGCCAGTCCGAGGGCGGTGCCGGCCAGGAGGCCGACCAGGACGCGCGGCAGGCGCAGGTCGTGGACGATGAACTCCTGCGCCTCGGTCCCGCCGCCCATCAGGGTGCGGACGACGTCGGCGAAGGACATGGGGTAGTCGCCGGTGCCGATGAGGGCGACGGAGACGGCGAGCGCGGCGGCCACCAGCAGGGGGACGACGAGCGCGGCGCGCGGCTCGACGCGCACGGAGAGCCCGCCGCGGGTGCGCAGGACTCGTGCGGTCCGGAGAGGCTCGGGAACATTCACAGCTGGGCCATCCTCCGGCGGCGTACGAGGTGGATGAAGACGGGCCCGCCGATCAGCGCGGTGACGATGCCGACCTGGAGTTCGGAGGGGCGGGTGAGGATCCGGCCGGCGATGTCGGAGCCGAGGAGCAGCACGGGTGCGAGGACGGCCGCGTAGGGCAGGACCCAGCGCAGGTCGGGGCCGGTGAAGGAGCGGACGGCGTGCGGCACCATCAGGCCGATGAAGACGACGGGCCCGCAGGCGGCGGTGGCCGCGCCGCACAGGAGGGTGACGGTGAGCAGGGCGAGGACGCGGGTCGCGGTCAGCCGGGTGCCCAGGGCGCGGGCCTGGTCGTCGCCGAGGGCCATGGCGTTGAGCGGCCGTGCCAGCAGCAGGGCGAGCAGGACGCCGACGGCGATGAAGGGGGCGACCTGCCGGACGACGGTGTCGTTGGCGGAGGCCAGGGAGCCGACCGTCCAGAAGCGCATCCGGTCCAGGGCGGCGGTGTCCATCAGCTGCACCGCGTAGACGTAGCCGTTGAGGGCGGCGGTCACGGCGGTGCCGGCGAGGGCGAGGCGTACGGGCGTGGCGCCCCGGCTGCCGCCCAGCGCGTACACGACGACGGAGACGGCGGCGGCGCCCAGGAAGGCGAACCACACATAGCCGGTCAGCGAGGTGACGCCGAGGAAACTGACGCCGGAGACGACGGCGGCCGCGGCCCCGGCGTTGATGCCGAACAGGCCGGGGTCGGCGAGGGGGTTGCGGGTGAGGGCCTGCATCACCGTGCCGGCGAGGCCGAGGCCGGCGCCGACGAGGAGCCCGAGGACGGTGCGGGGGACGCGGACGTCGCGGACGATCACGTCGGTCTCGTCGCCGGTGTAGTGGAACAGCCCGTGCCAGACCTGGCCGACGGGGATCTGCTTGGCGCCGACGGCCAGGGACGCGACGACGACCAGCAGGAGCACACCCGTCGAGACGACCAGTCCGGCGAGGCGCCGGGCGCCTCTCCTCGGCGGTACGGCCTCGGGGGCGGCGGTGCTTCGGGGGGCGGTACTGGATTGAGGGGCAGCGTCGACCAACACCAGGTTAGGTTAGCCTACCCTCACACCCCTTGATCCCCATGGAGAGAGCACCACCCCATGAGCACCCCCCGCTTCCCCCACCTCTCCCGCCTCTCCCGCCGAGGCCTGCTGGCCACCGGTGGCGCCCTCGGCCTCGGCGCCCTCGTCACCGCCTGCGGGGGCGGCGGATCGTCGGACTCCGCCGAGGACGCCGGGCAGGGCGGCGACAAGAAGGGCGCCTGGAGCTTCAAGGACGACCGCGGACAGACCGTCAGGAAGGACCGCACCCCGCGCCGCATCGTCGCCTTCACCGGCACCGCGGCCGCCCTCCACGACTTCGGCGTCGAATGCGTCGGCGTCTTCGGCCCCACCAAGCTCAAGGACGGCAAGCCCGACCCGCAGGCCGGCGACCTCGACGTCGGCAAGCTCACGATCCTCGGCAACGCCTGGGGCGAGTTCAACGTCGAGAAGTACGCCGGGCTGCGCCCCGACCTGCTCGTCACCAACATGTACGAGCCGGACGCCCTCTGGTACGTACCCGACGACAGCAAGAAGAAGATCCTCGCCCTCGCCCCCGGCGTCGCCCTCACCGCCTCCCGCGTCCCCATGCTGGAGACCGTCAAGCGCTACGCGGCCCTGGCCGAGTCCCTCGGCGCCGACCTGAAGGACCGGAAGGTCACCGACGCCAAGGCCCGCTTCGAGAAGGCCGCCGAGACCCTGCGCAAGGCCGCCAAGGGCAACCCGGTCAAGGTCATGGCCGCCTCCGGCAGCGCCGACCTGTTCTACGTCTCCAACCCGGCCCTCAACGCCGACCTCATGTACTTCCGCGAGCTCGGCGTCGACTTCGTCGTCCCCGAGAAGACCGACAAGGGCGGCTACTTCGAGAGCCTCAGCTGGGAGAACGCCGACAAGTACAAGGCCGACGTGATCCTGCTGGACAGCCGCACCTCCGCCCTCCAGCCCAAGGACCTGGCCGCCAAGCCCACCTGGGAGCGGCTCCCCGCCGTCAGGGCCGGCCAGGTCACCCCCTGGCTCAGCGAGCCCCGCTTCTCCTACGCCGGCTGCGCACCCCTCCTCGAAGGCCTCGCCGCGGCCGTCGAAAAGGCCAAGAAGACCTCCTGAACGCAGGAAAGGACCGTTTCCCGCAATGAGCGACGCCCCTCCCCCGCCCTACCGCTGGTTCGACCTCCACGTCATACGGACCGAGCGGGTAAGCCCCTCCCTCGTCCGCGTCACCCTGGGCGGGGACCGCCTCGGCGACATGGTCACCGACGGCCGCGACCAGCGCTTCAAGCTCTTCCTTCCGCAGCCCGGCCAGGACGCCCCCGTCCTGCCGGACGACCTGGGCACCGGCTGGTACGCGGAGTGGCGCCGCCAGGACCCGGCGGTCCGGGCCGTCATGCGCTCGTACACCGTGCGCGAACTGCGCCACGACCCGGACGAACTCGACGTCGACTTCGTCCAGCACGGCGAGGGCGACGGGCACAGCGGGCCCGCCTCACTGTGGTCCCGCACCGCCCGCCCAGGCGACCGCGTCGCCGTCCTGGGCCCGGTGGCCGAGGACAACGGCGGCGCCGACTTCCGGCCGCCCGCCGGCACGGACTGGGTGCTGGCCACCGCCGACGAATCCGCCCTGCCCGCCGTCGCGGGCATCCTCGCCTGGCTCCCGGCGGGCACCCCGGCCCGCGTCTGGATCGAGGTCGGCCACCCGGACGACGTCCAGGACCTCAAGACGGAGGCCGACGCGGACATCACCTGGCTGATCCGCGGCACCCGCCGCGAGGCCCCCACCCTGGACGCCGTCCGCGCCGCGGACCTGCCCCCGGGCACCCCCTACGCCTGGATCGCCGGCGAATCCGGCACCGTCCGCGCCCTGCGCCGCCACCTCGTGGGCGACCGCGGCTTCGACCGCCGCGCGATCACCTTCACCGGCTACTGGCGCCGGGGCGCCACGGAGGAAGACCTCCTGGCGGAACTCACGGGCTGAGCCTCCGGGGGCGAGGGCTTCGCCCCGCCCCCAGGGCCCGCTACCAGCCCAGGCGGGCCAGCGCCTTCCCCGCGTCGAGGGCGCAAGCCCCCTCCCCCGCCGCACTCCACGCGGCAGCGCAAAGCGCCCGCAGCGCGTCCACCCGCTCCCCGCCCCCGTCGAGCACGAGCTCACCGTCCTCCACCGAGGCAGTCCACCCCCCACAGCGGAACCCCTCACCCGCGGAGCCGGAAACCGAGGGCTGCGGCTCCAGCAACCCCCGCAGATCCTCCGCCACGAACGTCGGCCGGTGCTCCGGCCGCGCCGCGAGAAGCTGCGCGGCCGTCGTGACCCCGGTCAGTACCAGCAGCGAGTCCACACCCCCGGCGAACGCACCCTCGATGTCCGTGTCCAGCCGGTCGCCGACCACCAGCGGCCGCTCCGCCCCGGTCCGCAGAATCGTCTCGCGGTGCATCGGCGGCAGCGGCTTCCCCGCCACCTGCGGATCCGCCCCCGTGGCTATCCGTACGACCTCCACGGCGGAGCCGTTGCCCGGCGCGATACCGCGCGCGCTCGGAATGGTCAGATCCGTGTTCGAGGCGAACCACGGCAGCCCTCGCGCCACCGCGTACGACGCCTCCATCAGCCGCGACCACGGCATGTCCGGCCCGCCGTACCCCTGCACGACGGCCGCCGGATCGTCGTCCAGCGACTCCACCGGCACCAGCCCGCGCTCCCGCAGCGCGACCCACAGCCCTTCCGAGCCGATCACCAACACCCGTGACCCGGACGGCAACTGATCGGACATCAGCCGTGCCACCGCCTGCGCCGAGGTGATCACATCGCCCGGCGCCGCCGGAATGCCCAGCTCCGTCAGATGCCCGGCCACGGTCTCCGGCGTCCGCGCCGCGTTGTTCGTCACGTACGCGAGATGCATCCCGCCGTCCCGCGCCGTACCCAGCGACTCCACCGCGTACGCGATCGCCTCACCACCGGCGTAGACCACGCCGTCGAGGTCCAGCAGGGCCGTGTCATAGGCCGCGCTCAGCGGCCGCTCGCTGCCGTCGGGCCGGGTCCGGACACTGTCGTTCATGCTGTGATCGCTCCTCTGTGCTGCAAGTCTCTTCCCGGATCATTGCCGATCCGGCCCTGGGACATAACATTTCACAATGAGCACTCCAGGCCACGTCACCGGCGAATCCGCAGGACGCGGGCTCCGGCTCGCTCCCTTCCGAGGACTGCGTTACGTCCCCGAAAGGGTGGGCAGTCTGGCGGCGGTGACCTCCCCGCCGTACGACGTCGTCGTCCGCCCCGACGGCCTGCGCCACCTGGAGACCGCGGACCCGTACAACATCGTCCGGCTCATCCTCCCCCAGGCCGCCACCGCCGCAGACCGGCACCGCCAGGCCGCGGAGACCCTGCGCCGCTGGCAGGACGAGCAGGTGCTCGCCCCCGACCCCGAGCCCGCGCTCTACGTCTACGAGCAGCGCGGCGAGGGCATACTCCAGCGCGGCCTCATCGGCGCCCTGCGGCTCACCCCGCGCGAGGAAGGCATCGTCCTCCCCCACGAGGACGTCATGCCGCACATCGTCGAGGACCGCGCCGCGCTGATGCGCGACACCGCCGCCAACCTGGAGCCCCTGCTCTTCTCCTACCGGGGCGACGGCGACGCCGACGGCGACGAGGGCGCGGCGGCCGTCATCGAACGCGTGATCCTCACGGAACCCCTGTTCTCCACCACGACCGACGACGGCTTCGCCCACCGCCTCTGGTCGATCACCGACGCCCAGGACCTCGCCCGGATCGACAAGGACCTCTCCCGCCGGCACGCCCTGATCGCCGACGGCCACCACCGCTGGGCCACCTATCTGCGCCTGCGCTCCGAGCAACCCGCGGGCGGCCCCTGGGACTTCGGTCTCGTCCTCCTCGTGGACACCGCCCGCTACCCCCTCCGTGTACGGGCCATCCACCGGCTGCTGCACAAGCTCCCCGTCCGTACGGCCCTGGAGGCGCTGGGCGACTCCTTCCGCGTCCGTACGATCGACGGCCCGCTGGAGGAGGCCCTCACGGCCCTCGCGGAGGCCGCCACCGAACCGGGCAACGCCTTCGTCCTCGCCGGCGACGGCCGCTTCCACCTCCTGGACCGCCCGGACCCGGCCCTGCTGGCCCGGACCGTCCCCGCCGACCGGCCCCGGGCCTGGCGCGAGCTGGACGCGACGGTGCTCCACTCGCTGCTGCTGGAGCACATCTGGAACGTGCCCGACGACCCGGAGCACATCGGCTACATCCACGACACGACGGCGGCCGTCCGGCAGGCCGTGCGCCATGAGGGGACGGCCGTGCTGATGCACCCCGTCCACGAGGACGTCGTGCGCGAACTCGCCGAACAGGGCGTGACGATGCCGCGCAAGTCGACGTCGTTCGGCCCCAAGCCGGCGACGGGCCTGGTGCTGCGGAGCCTGGCCCTGAACTGAGCGGACAGCGGATACGGCGGAGGCCGGATACGAGCGGAGGGCGGCACCCCGGGATCGGGGTGCCGCCCTCCATGTCGGTCAGGTCAGGGATCAGCCCTGGCTGCCGGACTCCTCGTCCTTGACCTCGGCGGGCTCGGCCTCAGCCTTGGCGGGCGCGTCCTCGGCCTTGACGTCCTCGTCCTTGACGGGCGCGTCCTCGGCCACGGCCTCGCTCTCGGCGTCGTTCTCAGCGCCGCTCTCGGCCTCGTCGGCCGAGTCCTCCTCGAACGCGTCCGTGAACTCCACGCCGTCCAGCTCGGCGAGCCGGTCGGAGGCGTTGGTCGTGCCGCCCTGGTCCGCCTCAAGAGCCTTGGCGAACCACTCACGGGCCTCGTTCTCACGGCCGACCTCGAGCAGCGCGTCCGCGTAGGCGTAACGCAGGCGCGCGGTCCACGGCTGGACGGAGTTGGACGCCAGCTCGGGGCTCTGGAGCGTGACCACGGCGGCCTCGGCCTGGCCCATGTCCTTGCGGGCACCGGCGGCGACCAGGCGCATCTCGACCTGACCCGCCTTGTCCAGCCTCTGCACCTCGGGCTCGCCGGCCATGGCCAGAGCACGCTCCGGGCGGCCCATGCCACGCTCGCAGTCGGCCATGATCGGCCACAGCTCGACCGAACCGGTCATCCGGCGCGCGGCGCGGAACTCGGCGAGGGCCTCGGAGTAGTTGCCGGTCGCGTACGAGGCGAAGCCGGCGGCCTCGCGCACGGCGGCGACACGGGAGGCGAGCCGCAGGGCGACGCGCGAGTACTCGTACGCCTGCTCCGGCTCCTCGTCCAGCAGCTTCGCGACCATGACGAGGTTACGGGCGACGTCGAGCGCGAGCGTCTTGGGCAGGCTCATCAGCTCCTGTCGTACGTCGGCGTCGATCTCGTCGCCGGTCACGTCCTCCGGGATCGGCAGCCGCTTCACCGGCTCGCGGTCACCACGGTCCCGGTCCCGGTCGTCACGGCGGCCGTAGCCACCGGAACGCTCGTCGCGGCCGCGGTAGCCACCGCCCTGGCGGTCGTCACGGAAGGAACGACGGGGGCCGCCACGGTCGTCACGGCCGCGGTAGCCACCGCGGTCGTCGTCACGACGGGGACCACGGTCGTCACGGCGGAAGCCACCACGGTCATCGTCGCGACGGAAGGACGGACGGTCATCGCGACGCTCGTCACGGCGGAAGCCGCCACGGTCGTCATCGCGACGGGGACCACGGTCATCGCGGCGGTCGTCGCGACGGAAGGACGGGCGGTCGTCACGACGCTCGTCACGGCGGAAACCACCGCGCTCGTCATCGCGACGGGGACCACGGTCGTCACGGCGGGGGCCGCGCTCGTCGTCGCGACGGAAGGACGGACGGTCGTCACGACGCTCATCGCGACGGAAGCCGCCACGGTCGTCATCGCGGCGGGGACCACGGTCATCGCGACGGAAGCCGCCACGGTCATCGTCGCGGCGAGGGCCACGGTCATCGCGGCGGTCGTCACGACGGAAGGACGGACGGTCGTCGTCACGGCGGGGACCACGGTCGTCACGGCGGGGGCCGCCACGGTCGTCGTCACGGCGGAAGGACGGACGGTCGTCACGACGCTCGTCACGGCGGAAACCACCGCGGTCGTCATCGCGGCGAGGGCCACGGTCATCGCGACGGAAACCGCCACGGTCGTCATCACGACGGAAGGACGGACGGTCATCACGACGCTCGTCACGGCGGGGGCCGCGCTCGTCGTCACGACGGCCGAAGCCGCCACCGGGACGGCCGCCACGGTCGTCGCGACGGAAGGGCGGACGCTCGTCGCGACGCTCGTCACGGCGGGGGCCGCCGCGGTCGTCATCGCGGCGAGGGCCACGGTCGTCACGGCGGTCGTCACGACGGAAGCCACCGCGGTCGTCATCGCGACGGGGACCACGGTCGTCACGGCGGGGGCCGCCACGGTCGTCGTCACGGCGGAAGGACGGACGGTCGTCACGACGCTCGTCGCGACGGAAACCACCGCGGTCGTCGTCACGGCGGGGACCACGATCGTCACGACGGAAACCGCCGCCGGCACCGCCGGGGCGGTCATCGCGACGGCCGAAACCGCCGCCACGCGGGCCGCGGAAGCCGTCACCGCGACGCGGCTCGCCGCCCGAACGACCGTCGGGAGAGTTGGTGGACATCGACGTGACTCCTGTCTTCAGGTACCGCAGTCATTCTCACGCACCTTGATGACAGGCGCGCTTCGAGGAAAAACAAAAAGGACCTTTGGTCCCAGCGTGAACGCTGGGACCAAAGGTCCTTGAAAGATTGTTCGGCGGCGTCCTACTCTCCCACAGGGTCCCCCCTGCAGTACCATCGGCGCTGAAAGGCTTAGCTTCCGGGTTCGGAATGTAACCGGGCGTTTCCCTAACGCTATGACCACCGAAACACCATCGGGTGTTCCAAGCGAACAAGCACACTCTTCAATTTAGAGGTGTTACTGGTTCAACCGGTGCGACTGTTCGCAACCCGGGAACCACACAGTGGACGCGAGCAACTGAGGACAAGCCCTCGGCCTATTAGTACCAGTCAGCTCCAACCGTTACCGGTCTTCCACACCTGGCCTATCAACCCAGTCGTCTACTGGGAGCCTTACCCCATCAAG
>NZ_JAVRFI010000045.1:0-15594 GCF_031845785.1 Streptomyces hesseae | reverse complement strand
GGGTGGGCCTGTTCTACGCCTCCGCCAATCACGACCCCGAGGTCTTCGACGCCCCCGAGGCCTTCGACATCACCCGCGACCCCAACCCCCACCTGGGCTTCGGCGGCGGTGGCCCGCACTTCTGCCTGGGCCGCTCCCTGGCGGCGCTGGAGATCGACCTGATCTTCGCCGCCGTCGCCGACACCCTGCCCGGCATCCGGCTCGCCGGGGCGCCGAGGCGGCTGCGCTCGGCGTGGCTGAACGGCATCAAGGAGCTCCGCGTCAGCTACGGGTGACTCGCGATCGAGAGATCAACTCCCTTTCCCGGTACGGGAATCGGTCTATACCTGACCCCTTGTCAGGTACAGCGGTCCGACTTACTCTCGGGTACACCTTCAGGGACGGCGCATGAGCGCTTCGGTCGCGCACCGCTGTGCGCCCTCCCCCAACGCACGCACTTTCCAAGGGCTTCCAGGGGGCAGCCGTATGAAGGACGATCAGGGAAGACAGGTGACGGGACGCGTCAGGTGGCGGAGGTTCGCCGTCCTGGCCGTGCCCGGCTTCGCCGCCACGGCCGCGCTGGCCGTCGCGCTCGCCGACGGGGCGCTGGCCGCCTCGTTCGCCGTCTCCGGCCAGGAGTTCAAGGTCGGGGCGGCCAGCCTGACGGGCACGGGCTTCGCCCAGTACGGCGGGATCGACAAGAACGTCCGCGGCAAGCTGCTGCCGGTGGCCGTCACCGCCATCAAGGACGCCAAGATCAAGGACCTGTGCCAATCCGTGGTCACCACCCTGCCGGTGATCGGCGACATCACCCTCAAGCTCCACGCCGGCCAGGGCGCGAAGACCGTCGAGGCCACCGACCTCTTCCTCGACGCCACCCAGATGTCCGGCGACGCCGAGTTCGAGAACATCGAGATCGGCCGTGACGCCTCGACCCTCAACAAGGGCCCCGCCTCGGCACAGGGCCTCCAGGACGCCTTCGGCCAGCAGGCCAAGTCCATCAAGATGACCGGTCTGCGGCAGACGGCCTGGGCGACCAACGCCGGGAAGTTCAAGCTCGCCGGCCTCGATCTGAAGATCAAGCTCGGCAAGGATGAGTGCTTCTGACGTGCCGGGGCGCCGGGACGGCACCGGGTCGCCCGAAGGCATGTGGGCCACCTGGCGGCGATGGCGCAAGGGGCGCCCCTTCTGGGGCGGCCTGGCCGCCGTCGCCGCGGGCGCCGAGATCTGCGTCCTCCCGCTCGCCCCGCTGAAGATCATGCTGGAGCAGGGCATCGCGGGCATCCCGTCGGTCCTGATGGGCATCATCATGATCGTCATGGGTCTGACCGCGTGGTTCGCCCCGCAGTACCGGAGCCTCGCCGGGATCCTCACCGTCCTGATCGCGACGGCCGCGCTGGTGATGTCCAACCTCGGCGGATTCCTCTTCGGCACCCTCTTCGGCATCGTGGGCGGCGCGATGATCTTCGCCTGGCAACCGGTGACGGCCGAACGGCCGCCGGCACCGGACGGCTCCCAGGACGCCCCCACCGCTTGAGCCACGTCTTGAGCCTTGTCTTGAGCAACGTCTTGAGCCCAGTCGCGGCACCACTCCTCCCCCTCCTCCCTCCGAAGGAGCCACCGTGATCTCCCGCCGCACCCGTCCCCTGCTCGCCGTCACCGCCGGCCTCGCCCTCACCGCGGGCCTCACCCTCACCGGCAGTGGCCCGGCGGCCGCCGACGCGGTCGACGCCGGTTCGACGACCGTCCAGCCCGCCGGCCACGCCTTCGCGGCCACGCTCAACGGCTCGGCCACCTTCAAGGCCGGCTCGATCACCATCACATGTACGTCGTCGAGCTCCGCGCCGTCCGGCGACAACAACCGCGTACCGGCCGCCCCCGGCAACACCAACGCCTCCGGCCCGGTGACCACCGCCATCACCTCACCCGTCTACGGCGACTGCACGGGCAGCCTGCCGGGCGTGGACATCAGCATCACCACGTCCGGCGCCTGGAGCGTCTCGATGCAGAACGGCTCCCCCATCACGGCCACGCTCAACACGCCCACCCAGGGCATGATCCTCAAGTCCACCGGACTGGCCAACTGCACGGTGACGGCCGCGCCGGACGGGCCGACGACCATCCCCACCACGTTCGTGAACGGCGCGCCGTCCCAGCTCTTGGTGACGGACGTGGCGATACCGGTGAAGGTCGAGGGCGGCTTCGGCTGCCCGACGACGGCGACGACGGCGGTCCTCAACGCGACCTACGACGTCACGGACGTCACGGACCCGTCGTCGCAGATCACGGTGGGCGGCTGAAGCTGCGTTGTGGGCAATCGTTCCGCAGGGCTGGGGGCACCTCCCAGCGGTAGCTGGGAGGGTGGGCACAACGTGACCACCGGCCCGCAGCACCGCGGGCACCCGGGGGCGCAGCCCCCCGGGTCTCACCCCGCCGCCCGCACGGGCTCCCGCTCGGTCGCGGCCTCCACCGCGTCCCCACGCCGCGCCCCCGGAATCGCCGCGAGCGCGACCCGCCCCGGCCCGGTCAGCACGTACTGGATCCCGAACCCGGCGGCAACCACCAACGCCCCGCCCACCGCGTCCAGCACATAGTGGTTGGCCGTCCCGACGATGACCGAGAACGTCATCAGCGGGTACAGCATGCCCAGCCACCTCGTCCACGCCTTCGGCCCCGTCTTCGGTCCCACGACCGCGATCACGATCCCGCACCACAGCGACCAGCCGATGTGCAACGACGGCATCGCCGCGTACTGGTTGGCCAGCTCGGTCAGTGCGCCGTAGTCGGGGTGGGACAGGTCCTGCGGGCCGTTGGCGGTGTCGATGAAGCCGAGGCCGGGCATCAGGCGGGGCGGTGCCAGCGGGTAGAGCCAGAAGCCGGCGAGCGCCACGAGCGTGGCGAGGGCCAGGGACGTGCGCGCCCAGCGGTAGGTGGCCGGGCGGCGCCAGTACAGATACCCCAGCAGGGACATCGGCACCAGGAAGTGGAAGGTGCCGTAGTAGTAGTCCATGCCGTCCGCGAGCCAGTCCACGCCCGCCACGAAGTGGTTGACGCCGTGTTCGACGTCCAGGCGCAGGAACTCCTCGACGGCGAGGATCTGCCGGCCGTGGGACTCGGCGAGGGCGCGTGAGTCGGGGGCCTGGGCGCGGATGTAGGAGTAGGCCCAGTAGCCGACCCGTATCAGCATCAGCTCCAGGAGCACGTTCGGGCGGTTCAGCGCGCGCTTGAAGCGCAGCAGCGGCACCCAGCGGTAGCGGCCGCGCTGCGGCTGGGCGACCGGGGTGGGCACGAGCCGGTCCCACAGCGCGGCGGAGCGGGTGAGGAACGGCACCGCGCAGGCGGCCGCGAGGGCGGTGAGCAGCGGCGCGTTCCGGCCGATGGGGCCGAGGACGGGGTTCGGGGAGACGAGCACAGTGCTCGTCAGCGTCATGACGAGCACGACGAGCACGGGCCAGACGAGCCGGTCGGCGCGGCGGCGGCCGGTGCGGCCGACGACGGCGAGCAGGATCCACAGCTGCTGGTGCTGCCAGGCGGTGGGCGAGACGGCGACCGCGACGCAGCCGGTGATGGCCGTGGCGAGCAGCGGCTGTCCGTCGCGCGCGTAGCGGGCGGCCCGGCGCAGGCCGGTCCGGACGACGAGAGCGGCCGACAGCCCGTAGAGCAGGATCTCCACCGGTCCGCGCAGGCCGATGCGCAGCAGCAGTCCGTGGAGCGACTGGTTGGCCAGGCCGTCGGGCCGCTCGCCGAGGCCGACTCCGGTGGTGTGGTGGACCCAGTACGTCCAGGAGTCGTCCGGGAGGGCCGCCCAGGCCAGGGCCGTACAGACGGCGAAGGTGGCGCCGGTGGCGATCGCGGCGCGGCGGCGCCCGGTGAGCCACAGCAGGGCGGCGAAGAGGAGTACGGCGGGCTGGAGGGCCGCCGCGACACCGACGAGAACGCCGACGAGGACGCCGGTCGTGCGCCCGGGGCCCCGGGCGCAGCAGCCGAGGAGGACGAGCAGCACCGGGATGACGCCGGTCGGGCCGAGGCCGAGGGTGAAGGCGTTGCGGACGGGCAGGGAGACCACCGTCAGGATGACCGCGACGGGTGCGGCGAGCATGGCCGTACGCCGGCCGGGCGCGTTGTCACCCGGGCGTCCGCCCACGCGTCCGCCGGGGAGGGCGCGGGCGGCGACGAGGGCGACGGCGACGACGAGCAGCAGGGTGCCCGGCGTCCAGGGGAACCGCGGCGCGGCCGCCGCCTGACGCACGGCCAGCAGCCCTGCGAGCAGCCACAGCGCCGCCAGGGCCGCACCGGACCGCGAGCCCGCTCTCGGCGGACCCACCGGTCCGCTCCGCTCCGCATCGGCCACGCTCCGCCGCTCCTCCAGTCGTCCGGCTCGGTCGCGCTCGTCGGGCCGTCTGAGACCTTGCTCAGCCGCCCCGAACACACGCGGCTCACCCCCAGGACATCCCGCGGCCTCCTGGTAGTGGCCTGAGTCCAACGCCTCGGGGGCCATTAGGGTGCGGTCATGAGCACCAGTGGCAGCAGTGAACGGCGGCCCCCGGTCCTGCGGGCGGACGCCCGGCGCAATCGCGAGGCCCTTGTCGCGGCGGCCCGGGAGCTCTTCGCCGAGCAGGGCCTGGAGGTCCCCCTGGACGAGATCGCCCGCCGCGCGGGCGTGGGCAACGCCACCCTGTACCGGCGCTTTCCCACCCGTGAGGTGCTGATCGAGGCGGTGTTCGGGGAGTCCCTGGGCGCGAGCATGAGCGACGGCGAGCGGGCGCGCGCGGGCGAGGACGCCTTCGCGTCGCTGACCGCGTATATGGAGCGGATCTTCGAGGGCCTGGCCGCCGACCGCGGCGCGATCGAGCTGATGACGACGACCATCCCGGCGGGCCCCACCCTGGCCGCGCTGCGCGAGCACAACCACGCCACGGTGGGCACGCTCGTCCGCCGCGCGCAGGAGCAGGGCACGATGCGCCCGGACGTGGTCGCCGAGGACCTGCTGTTCGCCCTGGCCGCCCTGGGCCGCTGCGTCCCCTCCGCCGCGGCCGTGGCCCCCGGCTCCTGGCGCCGCCATCTCGCCCTGCTCTTCGACGGCCTGCGCGCCGAGGGCGCCTCGGCCCTGCCCGCGCCGCCGCTGACGGCGGAACAGCTGGACGGCGTACTCGCGGACGTGGGCGGGGGCGGCGGCGGGAACCGCTGAGAGTGCCTACGGCAGGATGGACGCCATGAGCATCGTGAAGATCAATTCCCTCACCGTCCCGGCCGAGCAGCGCGAGGTCCTGGAGCAGCGCTTCGCGTCCCGCGCGGGCACGGTGGAGAGTGCCGACGGTTTCGAGTGGTTCGAACTGCTGCGCCCGCTGGAGGGCACGGACAGCTACCTCGTCTACACGCGCTGGCGCAGCGAGGAGGACTTCCAGGCGTGGATGGAGGGCCCGATGAAGGCCGCCCACCAGGGCGGTGGCGAGGGCGCCCCCAAGCACAAGCCCGCCGCGACGGGTTCGACGGTGTGGTCGTTCGAGGTCGTCCAGCAGGCCGCGCCGAAGCAGGGCTGAACACCCCCGGGAAACTGAACAGCCCCGGGAAAAGGAACTGAGCGGATGGCCGCCCCCGTGCGACCATCCGCCGCATGACCACCTCCATGACCACCTGGACCGTCTCCCCGCAGCCGGTCGGCTCCCCCGAGTCGGCCGGGCTGCTGCGGGAGTACCTCGTCGATGTCGCCGACCGCTGGTATCTGCTGAACGACGGGCGCCTCTGCGCGCCCGAGGAGATCGAGCAGCATCTGGCCGAGATGCGCGACGAGGACCCCGAACTGCTGCTGGTGGCCCGGTACGGCGGGGAGCCGGCGGGGTGCGTGGGCCTGCGGCGGGTGGACGCGCGTACGGCCGAGTTGTGCCGGATGTTCGTACGGGCGGACCGGCGTGGGCTGGGTGGCTCGGGCGTGCTGCTGGGCGCGGCCGAGGAGGCGGCGCGCGCGTGGGGTGCGGCGCGGATCGTGCTGGAGACCCGGCGGGATCTGGTGGAGGCGCGGGCGCTGTACGCGCGGCACGGCTTCGGGAACGTCCCCCCGTACAAGGCGGATACGCCGTACTCGGAGGTGTGGCTCGGCAAGGAGCTGACGGCGTAGGCCTTGTAGGGCTCAGCGGCGGTGGTCGGGTCTGTCGCCCGCCGCCTCGCCGTCGCGCGGCTGTTCGGCGTCGGAGCCGCACAGTTCCTTGTTGAGCTGCTCTACGAGGCATTTCAGGTCGTGGGGGCGGTCGGCGGCCGTCCACCAGTCGCCCAGGAGTTCCGCGAGCATCTCCTCGCGGGCCCGGAAGAGTACGTCCGCCACCTGCTGTCCCTCGTCGGTCAGGAGGAGCTGCAGCCCCTCGCGCCGCACCAGTCCCCGGATCTCCAGCTGGCGGGCGCCCTCGGTGACGACGCGCAGCGGGAGGTCCACGCGTTCGGCGAGGATCGCGGGTTCGGCGTGGCCGTCGCGTTTGATGCGCAGCAGCATCCAGCAGGCGGCGGGGATGAGGTCCACCCCGGCCCGTTGGGCGATCTTCTCGTAGACCTTGGCGCGGCCCTCGCGGCTGCCGAGCAGGGAGAGGGCGCGGGCGACCTCGTCGCGCGAGGAGCGTTCGACGGGGTTGCTGGCGACGACCTCGCTGGTGTCGGGCGCGGTGACGCTGCCGCGCAGCGGCTCCTCCTTGAGCAGCCAGGCGAGGGCGAAGGCGAGGAGGGCGGGCGGCACGGCGTAGAGGAAGACGTCGGTGATCGACTGGGAGTAGGCGGCGAGGACGCCGGTGCGCTGGGCGGGCGGCAGCCGGTGGAGGAGCCGGGGATCGGACTTGAGGGCGTCGGTGGTGACGCCGGGCGGCAGGGGGACGCCGGCGAGGGCGTCGGCGATCCGGGGGCCCAGCTTGTTGGTGAAGATCGTGCCGAAGATCGAGACGCCGAAGGACGCACCGATGGAGCGGAAGAAGGTCGCGCCGGAGGTGGCGACGCCGAGGTCCGCGTAGCCGACGGAGTTCTGCACGATCAGCACGAGGACCTGCATGACCAGGCCCAGCCCGAAGCCGAAGACGAAGAAGTAGACGCTCATCATCGCGGTGCTGACGGTCGGGTCGAGCTGGTGGAGCAGGAGCAGGCCGACGGTCATCACGGCGGTCCCGGCGATGGGGAAGACCTTGTAGCGCCCGGTGCGGCTGACGATCTGGCCGGAGCCGGTCGAGGCGATCAGCAGGCCGGCGACCATGGGCAGCATGTGCACGCCGGACAGGGTCGGCGTGACGCCGTGGACGACCTGGAGGAACGTCGGCAGGTAGGTCATGGAGCCGAACATCGCGAAGCCGACGACGAAGCCGATCACCGAGCAGAGCGTGAAGGTGCGGATCCGGAACAGCCCGAGCGGCAGGACGGGCTCGGCGGCGCGGTGCTCGACGAGCACGAAGGGCAGGAGCAGCAGCACGCCCAGCACGCCCAGTCCGATGATCCGCCAGGACGACCAGGGGTAGGTCGTGCCGCCGAGCGAGGTCATCAGCACCAGGCAGACGGCGACGACGGCGATGAGGAAAGTGCCGAGGTAGTCGATGCGGTGCGGGACGCGGCTGGCCGGGATGTGCAGGACGGCGGCGATGACGGCGAGGGCGACGACGCCGATGGGGAGGTTGATGTAGAACACCCAGCGCCAGCTGAGGTGGTCCACGAAGAGCCCGCCGAGCAGGGGGCCCAGCACGCTCGTACCGCCGAAGACCGCGCCGAAGAGGCCCTGGTAGCGGCCCCGGTCCCGGGGCGGCACGATGTCGCCGACGATCGCCATCGACAGCACCATCAGCCCGCCGCCGCCCAGCCCCTGGAGGGCGCGGAAGCCGATCAGCTCGGGCATGTTCCGGGCGAGGCCGCAGAGCGCGGAGCCGACGAGGAAGATGACGATGGCCGTCTGGAAGAGCTTCTTGCGCCCGTACTGGTCGCCGAGCTTGCCCCACAGGGGCGTGGCGGCGGTGGACGCGAGCATGTAGGCGGTGACGACCCAGGAGAGGTGCTCCAGGCCGCCGAGGTCGCTGACGATCGTCGGCAGGGCGGTGGAGACGATCGTCTGGTCGAGGGCCGCCAGCAGCATGCCGAGCAGCAGCGCGCCGATCGCGACGCGCACACCGCCCTTCGGCAGTCCCTCACCGGGTATGGCGGGCGTGGCGGGCGCGCCGGAGGCGTCGGAGGCCGTGGTTCCGGGGCCCGGGGTGTCCTGGGCCATGGGCAGCTCCTCGGGTTCGGGTCGCTCCTCGGTCGCTCCTCCCATGGTCGTCCGGATGGGCGATTCCGGCCCGTCGGGCTACGCCGACCAGGGCCGTTGGCGTTTCCCCGGGTCCGTTTTGTATCGTTGAGAAACAAAGTGGCTCCATCCGCACTCCCTGACCGGTGGGTGGAGCCACTTGTCTTCTTCCGCGCGCCTGCTTGGAGCTCCCCATGACGACCCTCACGGCCCGAGCCCTTCTCCTGGACATGGACGGGACGATCGTCAACTCCGACGCGGTCGTCGAGCGCTGCTGGCGCGGCTGGGCGGACGAGCAGGGCCTGGACGGCGACGAGGTCATGAAGGTCGTCCACGGCCGCCAGGGCTACGCCACCATGGCGGCCCTCCTCCCGGACCGCCCCATGGAGGTGAACCACGAGGAGAACCGCCGCATGCTGGCCGCCGAGACGGCCGACATGGACGGCGTCGTCCCCGTCCCCGGCGCCCCCGCCTTCATGGCCGCCCTGGAGCGGCTCCCCCACGCCCTGGTCACCTCCGCCGACCGCGGCCTCGCCACCGCCCGCATGGGCGCCGCGGGCCTGCCCATGCCGGCGGTACGGGTGACGGCCGAGTCCGTCAGCGCCAGCAAGCCGGACCCGGAGGGCTTCCTCAAGGGCGCGGCCGAGCTCGGCTTCGCCCCGGCGGACTGCGTCGTCTTCGAGGACTCGGAGGCGGGCATCGCGGCCGGCCGCGCGGCCGGCATGCGCGTCGTGGGCATCGGCCCGCGCGCGGCCGCCCACGGCCCGGACGTGGCGGTGGCGGACCTCACGTCGGTACGGGTCGAGGCGGGCGCGGACGGCGGGATCGTCCTGCGGATCACGACGGCGGGCTGAGGCCGGGCCGAGGCCGGGCCGAGGTGCTCTAGGGTCGCCGCATGCTCCTGTGGATCAACGGCCCCTTCGGGGGCGGCAAGACCCAGACCGCCCACGAACTCCACCGCCGCCTCCCCGGCAGCGTCATCTGCGACCCCGAGCACGCCGGCTTCGGCCTCCACCGGATGCTGCCGCCCGCGCTGCGCGGCGACTTCCAGGACCTCAAGGCCTGGCGCGAGGGCGTCCACGAGGTCCTGGACCTGGCCCTGACCCGGCACACCACCGGCCCGGTGATCGTCCCGATGACGATCGTGGACCGCACGTACTTCGCCGAGACGGTCGGCCGACTGCGGGACGACGGCCATGACGTCCGCCACTTCGCGCTCCTCGCGCGCCGGGAGACGGTCCTGCGCCGGCTGCGCGAGCGCGGCCTCGGGGCGTCCCTGCGGCGCGAGACCTTCGCGGTGTCGAAGCTGGACGTGTGCCTGGAGCGGCTGGGCACGGAGGAATTCGGCGAGCACCTCTGGACCGACGACATCACGATCGCGCAGGTCGCCGACACGATCGCGGCCTCGGCGGGCCTGCGGCTCACCCCGAACACGGACGGCGCGCTGAAGGGCCGCCTGCGCCGGGCGTGGACGGGCGTGAAACACATCCGCTTCGACTGAGGCTTACGGAGGTGCCTCGTCAAAGACTGTGGGCCACCGGATGCCGCGGCTCGTAGAACGCCAGCTCCGCCCCGCTGGGCAGCCGGACGGCGGCGAGCCGCCCCCACCCCTGATCACTGACGGGCCGAGTGATCTCGACGCCTCTACCGGCGAACTCCTCGACCTGAACGGCGATGTCGTCACACATCAGATAGAGCTCGTGCGTGGGATCGCCGTCGACGGGATGAACGGGGTGGACGGCCACCTCGGCGGGCGGCAGCTTGAAGAGGAGCCAGCCGCCACCGGCGTCGACGCCGGGAAAGCCGAGGACGTCACGGATGAAGGCCCGGTCGGCGTCGGCGTCCCGGCTGTAGAGGATCACATGAGCTCCGTTGATCACGCGCCGCATCCTCCCGGACGGCGAGCGGGAAAATCCACCCGCCACACAGGCGGACCGTTCGCACGGACGTGGGGGTGCGGGGGGAGTTGCCGTAGGGGGCAGTTGGGGCTCCACCTCCGGCGGCAGCGGAAATCACGGCCTGCTGCCGCCGGAGGCCAAGATTCGCGCTGCCGCACGCTCGCGCCAATGGCCACGTCGGCCCACCGTGGCGCGCCCACGGCTTCCGGCAGCTCTAAACACCCGACATGAGCCGCTGCCCGTCGTGGATGCGCACGGGCGGGGCGATGCCGCTCAACGCGTCCAGCAGACGGACGGCATAGGCCTCCGCCATCGTGGCGGTCACTTCCTCCGGGGTCAGCCAGGACACGGCGACGGACTCGTCGGAAGGCCGCTCGACACCACCGACGGGGTGGCAACGGAACACCAGGGCGACGATGCCGCGGGGCATGTTCTTGTACACGCCGGTCAGCCGGTCCACCCTGACCTCGATGCCGGTCTCCTCCAGTACTTCCCGTCGAGCTCCCGCTTCCGGTGCTTCGTCGAGCTCCAGTATCCCGCCTGGCAATTCCCAACGGCCGTTGTCCGCCCGGCGGATCGCCAGGACACGCCCGTCATCGCGTACAACAGCTCCTGCCACCGAAACCGAGTGGAGCGGAGCGGGCCTGTCACACTGGGGCGCTGTACTCATGCGGACGAGCATAAAAGGGCGGTCAGGGGCCATGCCGAACGAGATCGCACGGGACTCGGGCAAGCCGCGATACCTCCAGATCGCGGACGATCTGGCCGATCAGATCCGTGCCGGCGTCCTGGCTCCGGGCAGCCGAGTGCCCAGCGAATCCACCGTCATGGAGCGCTACGGCGTCTCACAGGGGACCGTGCGCAAGGCAGTGGCCGAACTGCGGACAGCCGGCCTGGTGGAGACCCACCATGGGCGAGGCTCGTTCGTGCGGCAGCTGCCCCCTGTACGGCGCAAGTCCTCCGACCGGTTTCGCCGCTCGCACCGCGCGAACGGCAAGGCCGCCTACCTAGCCGAAGCGGAACAGGCCGGTCAGCACCCGACCGTCCAGGTGCTCTACATCGGCCCCGTGCATGCCCCTGCCGAAGTCGCCCACCGCATGAACCTGCCGGACGGCGAACGGGTCCTCGCCCGACGCCGCCGGTACTTCAGCGACGGCACGCCCACAGAGGAAGCCACCTCCTACTTGCCGTGGACGGTGGCGACGGAGATTCCCGAGTTGTTCGACGAGAACCCGGGGAGCGGCGGCATCTACGCCCGGCTCGAAGAACACGGCCACGCTCTCGCTGAGTACGTCGAAACGGTACGAGCGCGCCTGGCCACCAAGGCAGAGGTCTCGGCACTGCAACTCAGCCCGGGATCCCCGGTGATCCACCTTGTGCGGGATGCAGTGACCTGCGGCGGCAGGGTCGTCGAGGTCTGTGACACGGTCATGGCGGCGGACCGCTTCGTCCTCGACTACAGGATCGACGCCGACGGCTGACGTGCCATCCGCTCCGAACACCGGAGCGTGAACTTTCCGCAACTCGCTTGACCTTGGCACAGGTGTCCGGCCAACCTCGACTCATGCACTCATATACATGAGCGCATGAGCTGAGCCCTGTTGGCGGGCTCAACTACAGGCAGCCATCACCAGGAGGTCCGATGCACGACCCGATGCGCGCCCTCGCCTCTGACCCGGCCTCGAACCGGGGTGCAGCGGTACAGCCGCCGTGCACCCAATGCGTGGAGATCAAACAGAAGCGCTACGCCGCCGTCCGGCAGGGCGACCGGCCCCGGGCCGAGGCCATGGCCACCGCCATGGGGCGCCATCAGCGGGCAGCCCACTGATGGCCGCCACCGGCACCCCCACGCGACACTGCCCGCACCCCGCCGACAGTTGGACGGCCGCAAGCGGCCTCGCCACCTGCGGCCGATGCGGCACCCGGCGCGTTCTCGACTTCCGTCCGCTCGGGCTGGCGTTGGAGCTGCCCGAGCGGACGGCGCTCCACGCGCCGACGACGTCGGGCCGTGGGCGTGCCCACGAAGTCGTGCCGTACCGCCGCCGCGAACTCCTCCGGCGGCTGCGCGAGGCCAACCGCCGGAGCAGCGCGGGCAGACCGTGACCCCCAGCGAAGCGCCCTCGTGCGCGCCCTACGCGCGCCCCCGTGCTTCCGGAGCGTGCTCCGGCGCTGTTGCCAATCCGCGCGCCCCGCACTGGAATGCGGAGCCGAGCCGACGGAAGTGCCGCGTTCCGCGAGAGGAGTCCGATCGTGATCCACATGACCGAGACCCTGGCCGTCCAGACCGTCGAGGGGTTTCTGACGCCCGACGAGACCGAGCAGCTCACCAAGTTCCTCGACGAGCACCTGGCCGCCACCGGCTGGCGGCCCGCCCGGCCCAGTGACGGACTGGTGGCGCCCGGCGAGGTCCAGGAGATCCTGGCGGCCGGCGTCGAGCGGGCGCTGCCCGCCGTCCGGCGCGTCTTCCCGTCCGTGACGACCGCCACCCCGTGGGACTACCACGACCTCGGCCCCGGCGACCGCATCGAGCCGCATCTCCACGGTGTGGAAGAGGGCATGGACGCGGCCGGCGGACGGCCGCAGCGGGTCGCGCGGGTGGCCTTCCACCTGCGGGAGGCCGACGAGGGCGGGGAGTTCTACGTCGAGACCGCCTCGTCCGAGGCGCTGTGGACCGACCGGACCGCCGGTCCCGGCAGCGCTTTCCTGCCCGGAACGCGCTTCGCGCGGGAGATCTCGCACCACGCGGGGCCCGAGGCCACCGCCGCGCTCGCCCGCGTCCCGCGCACCCGCTGGACCAGCGCGCCGCCCACGGGGACGGCGGTGGTCTACGGTGCCCAGCTCGTGCACGGCGTGGCGACCGTACGCGCGGGGCGGCTGCGGAAGCTGATCACCAACCTGCTGAGCGAGGGCTGAGGCGTCAGCCCACCGCCGCCTCGTACAGGCTGAACCCCGCCAGCGCCAGCATCACCAGCGCCGCCACCTTCGTGATCAGCGACAGCGGGACGTACCGCATCAGGGTCTTGCCGCCCACGATGCCCAGGCCCGCCACGGCCCACAGGCCGAGGACCGCGCCGATGCCGACCGAGACCGGGTCGTCGTAGCGGGCGGCGAGGTTGGCGGTCATGATCTGGGTGAGGTCGCCGAACTCCGCGACGAGGATGAGCATGAAGCCCGCGCCGGAGACCTTCCAGAAGGACTGGTCGGCGGGCTTCTTGATCTCCTCATCGTCGTCGTCCTTCTTCAGCAGCAGCATCGCCGCGCCCGCGAGGAAGAGGACGCCGACGATGGCCTGGAGGAGGCGGTGCGGGAGGAGGGTGAGGAGGCTGCCGGCCGCGATGGCCAGGGCGACGTGGACCAGGAAGGCCGCAGCGACGCCCGCGAAGACGTACGAGGCGCGGTAGCGGGTGCCGAGCATCAGGGAGGCAAGGGCCGTCTTGTCGGGGAGCTCGGCGAGGAAGATCACGCCGAAGACCAGGGCGGCGACGGTGAAGCTGAACACAGGGAACGGTTTCCTCTGTCATCGGTGGGCGGTGACGCGTCCGCACCGAGAGAAGCACCTGCGTCAAAGGAATCAGGGGTCGCTTCGGCACGGCAGCGTCGTGGACACTGCGGCCGAAGGTCTCGCTGGCGCGTCCCGTAAAGAGACGGCCTCCGGGCGCCGGCCGGGCGCGAGGCCCAGCAGTATGTCGACGGTCCGGCGAAGAGCTACTCCCCTTCTGCTCCCCCCAGCGTACGTGATCGCGTACGTGATCGGTCGAGCAGCCCGCGCGCCACGAGCTCCAGGACGACCGCCACCGCGACCGCCTGCACCGCCATCAGCGCGACCAGGACGAACAGCTGCACCACCCCCGCGAGCAGCGGGGACGCCCCGCCCAGCAGCATTCCCACGAAAGCGCCGGGGAGAGTGACCAAACCCACGGTGCGGGTCTGGTCCAGGCCCGGGAGGAGGGCGTCGGAGGCGGCCGGGCGGGCGATCTCCAGGCGGGCGTCGCGGGGGAGGAAGCCCAGGGCCATGGCCGCCTCGACCTCGCCGTGCCGGGTGCGCAGCTCGTCCAGGGCGCGCCGGCCGGCCAGGACGGTGGCGGTGAGGGCGCCGCCGATGAGGATGCCGGTGACGGGGATGAGGGCGATGCCCTTGACCGGTACGAGCCCGGTCAGCAGCAGGGCCACGACGACCGGCAGCACGCCCGCGGCGATCGGTACGGCCGCCCACCACCAGGTGTCGTTGTCGGTGATCCGGCGCCCGGCGGTGCGGACGGCGACGGCGAACATCAGCAGCAGGAAGCCCAGGAGCAGCGGCACGGCCCGGACCACCCAGCCGATGAGCACCGAGACGGCGGCCAGCTGGACGGCCGCGCGCAGCCCGGCGAGGGCGATGGCGCGCGCGTAGCCGCGCTCGCGGCCGTCGGCGAGGCGGGCGAGCGCCGCGACGGTGACGGCGACCGCGAGGAGGACGGCCAGCACCGCACCGAGAGTGGCGTTGGCGGGCAGCAGAACGGCGGCGGCGAGCACGCGGCCACCCTATGGTCCGGCAATCCCCGCAACGGCTCCGGGAGCTGGCGGCGTGTCAGGTACTTCAGACGTGTCAGGTGCCTCAGACGTGTCAGACATGTCGTAACGCAAGTCCCGCACGTCCCACGGAATGGCAGATTCCCCGTCAAGTCCCTTCCACAAAGCCTTGCTTTGACATGCGCGCGTCGTCATCCTGACATCTGGCGACCACCCCCCGTACGCACACCGCCAGCAAGCTGGCCGCGCTCCAGCGGCCCGTACCCCCTCCACCCTCAAGGGAGTTCCCATGCCCAGCGTCTACGCGCGTCGCTCCGCCATCGCGGCGGGGCTCGCCGCCCTGGTCGGCACGCTCGTCCTGAACGGACCGGCGGCCCAGGCCGCCCCGCCCGCCCCGGTCGACGCCGCCACCGCCCGCGCCTACCTGGGCAAGCTGACGGTCGCCGGCGAGGGGCCGATGACCGGCTACAGCCGTGCCAAGTTCCCGCACTGGATCACCCAGCACGGAGAGTGCAACACCCGTGAGGTCGTCCTCCAGCGGGACGGCAAGGACGTGGAGCAGGACGAGCGCTGCGCCGCCGTCTCGGGCACCTGGGTCTCGCCGTACGACGGCGCGACCTGGGACGACGCCTCGGACATCGACATCGACCACCTCGTGCCGCTCGCGGAGGCGTGGCGCTCGGGCGCGAGCCAGTGGACCACCGCGCAGCGCCAGGCGTTCGCCAACGACCTCACCCACTCGCAGCTGGTCGCGGTGACCAACAGCGTCAACCGCGCGAAGGGCGACAAGGACCCGGCGAAGTGGATGCCGCCGCTGAAGTCCTACGCCTGCACCTACGCGCGGATGTGGGTCGACGTGAAGTACACGTACAAGCTGACCGTCGACTCCGCGGAGAAGAACGCCCTCACGGGCATCCTCGGCGGCTGCTGATCGATCCACCCACGGGGGCGGGCGCGGTGACCTGGGTC
>NZ_JAVRFI010000044.1:0-15794 GCF_031845785.1 Streptomyces hesseae | reverse complement strand
CCACCCACTCGGCATCGGACAAGTCTGTCGGATACACAGCACGGCGGTCGGCCATACCCGACCTCCCACCCCAGTAGGGACCGCCAAGTCACCTACCCTGAAAGGGACTTCTCAGACACCCTCTAGCGGGACTGTCAGTGTGATGTTCTAGGGTCATCGCATGAGTATCAGTGACGAAGTGATCATGCCCGGCGACGTTCGTACCCGCGCGGAGATTCGCGCAGCCTTCGGTGGGAGCCCACAAGGAGGGATCTGCCCCTCTGGGGACATGCGCAGCGTTAACCTCTACTCAGACCCAGAAGTAGGAGAGCAAGTCGGCTACTACGACGGTTGGTTGGCTGAGGAAGACGAACTGGGTCCTCTGTTTGAGTACACAGGGGCCGGCAAGTCCGGGGACCAGACTTTTGACAGTGCTGCTGGTTCAGGGAACAGGGCGATTCTTCGGCATGTGGAGCAGAACCGGGTGCTTCGAGTGTTCACGCGAGTAGGTAAGGTGCCTGGCAGCGACACAAAGACACACCGATATTTGGGTACCTTCACTCTGGACGGCATGCAGTCCTATGTCTGGCGCAAGGTCCATGGCGAGGACGGCCAAGAGCGGAATGTCATCGTGTTCCGCTTGCGACCTGAAGGTGCTGTTCAACACGCCACGCAAGACGTGATCCCTGTCGCTAAGGAGACCACGGCTGAGTTTGTGCCGTTTCAACCGGTCACTGCGGCAATGTTCCAGTCAGATCCGGCAACGAGTGGTGCACTACCGCTTCCGAAGCAGCGTGTGCGCAAGGGGACTGGTACACGGAAAGCAGCCCCTAATGCGGAGACCAGCAGCACTTTTGTTGTTCCTGAGACTTTCAGCACCAAGCTGAGTATGAGAGCCGCCACTGCTGCAACCATCTCCGTTCGCCATGAGGCCGAGCTAACGCAGGAATACAAGGCTCATTTGGACGCCGCTGGTCACCAGACTGGCGCCTTTCAGATCAAGGTGAAGGGCCTTACGTCAACGCTGCGTACTGATTTGTATGACGCGACGGACCATGTGCTCTATGAGGCAAAGGGGTCGAACTCTCGAGAAGACGTGCGTATGGCCCTCGGGCAGCTTCTAGACTACAGCCGCTACATCAAGTCGCCAGAACACGAAGGCGAGCCCAGGCGAATTATCCTACTGCCGGCAGCGCCCACGCCCGACATGTACACCCTGCTCGACCGATACGACGTCGGCGTGGTCTATCGATCTGATAGCGGCAACTTCGTTGGGGCGGTTGTCCCTCAGGCTAGCGAATAGTACGAGCCTCTCTGTCGCCGAACTGTTGGCGGCAGAGAGGGCTACTTAGGCATCACCGTCTAGATAGTCCAGTACTTGGAAAGCTTCCCCAGCGACGTCGCTCCGGCATAGGGCACAAGATCGAGTGGGTTCATCCAGGCATCAGAGAAATGGATGTTCAGGTGAAGCGCTAGGGGGAGAAGGATATCTTGGTCGGGTTCAGCGTCAACCTGAAAAAGTGATGCGCCGGCCACCGGAGACCTGAATAGCGAGCCAGTACGCGGGTCACCCCACTGAAGATGCCCCTTACCCGCAACCCACACACTGTCCGGCCACTCGATAGGATTGCGAGTTCGACACCAATCCACAAGGTGTTTTCCGAGGGTCTCCAGTTGGAGGCCGTCAAACGCCACGATCATGCCCGATGTTGGAAAATGGTCGTGCAACTTTCCGTAAGCATTGGTGGAGCGCGGCACTACTCCCCGAATCGGCCGGTACGAAGTCTTCGGCATCCTACGCATCCTACTGATCTTATTGCAGGCGTCCGCGAGTTGAACTCCATCAAGTTTCGTCTTAACCTCGACCATTCCATATACACACTCGTTAGGAATGATGCGAAATCCGTTGAGGGTAGTGAATGGCGGCGTCCCGCGATCAATAAGCACAATGTCGGACTGCGGCGACACATCACCATTCGCCGCTATTACCTCCGCGTTGTGCACTGCCTCAACATGAGCCGGCAGATATCCAGAAAGAAATTCCTGGATGAGGATCTCACGTGATGTCCCAGCCTCACCATTGTGATTGAACGTCTGGGACTGCTCAAAGTCGGCACGCATCCTCTTCGCCACGGAACCTAGGATCTTGCTGAGCTTCTCTTGGGTCATGAATAGATCTTAATACTCCAGTTGCCGAAGTCCTGGGCACCCGACCGTCAGCGGTGCAGGGCGGCGAAGGTGCCTGCGGGTCGCGGTTTTGCCACCACGACCAAGATTGCCCGGATTGTGATCGCCCGGGCGTGTGCCTCTCCGCTGCCCTTCTCCTTGGTGATCGCCGATGCACTCTACGGCCAGGACTGGCACTTCCGCCGCATGGTCGAGGAAGCCGGTCTCGGCTACGTCGTCGCGATACCGAACTCACAGCAGGTCAAGTCGCTGGCCGGCTGCTGGCGCATCGACCATCTCATCAGCGAGGCCCCTGACGAAGCCTGAGAACGGCTGTCCTGCGGTGACGACGCAAAGGGCCCACCAGCGAGCACTACCAGGAGCACAAGGCATTCCCCGACGCGCGCAACGAGGGCTCGGGCGGGTAGACGGACGGCCGGGAACACACCTAGGAATTCATCCCGGGCCAGCAAGAGCCCTTACGCGGGAACAGTGCCCGGCCTTCCTTCTACCCGCCCGAGCCCGGCCTACCGCGCGCCAGGCTGTGGGAGCAGCACGTTGAGAAAGGACGCCTCGTGCACGGCATACGCGCACGCGATCTTCCCCTGGTCCGCGCCGAGATGGCCGCCTGGCTGGCCGACCCCGGCCCACTCGGCGGCCCGGCGACGTGGGCGTTCGGCCACGACCCTCGCGTAGCCGACGCCCCAGGCGTCTGGGCGCAGGTTAAGGGGGGCCTTCACACCTGTCCGTTGTCCGTACTGAAGCCAAGCCCTCCGCCCTCCCCTGCCCCATATACGAGGACCCGCACGGAATCACGGCACGGGTCCTCTCCTCGCTCTCCCGCACTTTGGGTCGTCACCGACTGTAACTATTACCTTCGGGTGAGAGCGACTGCCTCAAGCGTTGCTGAGAGTGAACGGACTCTCTTCTCCACGTATGGCTCCGGGTCCGAGTCATTGATGATCGATCTGAGCTCCGACGGCCTACCGATACGATCTACGGCCTTGCCCGAGAGCGCGCCGGTTAGGCTCAGAGCACGTGTGGTGAGTGGCAGGGAGGGCCCCATGACTGAGAACCAAGCCGAGTACGGACCGGACAGCCCGGACTACGGCCTCTCCTACGACCCGGACCCCTGGGCCGAGCCCGATCCTGTCGACGATCCGGACATCTGGGAAAGCGACTTCCACGAGCAGGATCCGAACGAAGACCACACCGAGGCCGGCTGGGAGCAAGCTTTCCGCGATGGCCACATCACCCGCGAGCAGTTCGCGAATCGCCACCGCGCCCATGAGACCGATCCCTCGCGACCGGAAGCCCCGGACCCAACCCCCGTGATCCAGTCCGCCGTGGACAAACTCCGGGCGAAGCTGGCCACCGCTGACCTCAGCGACGAGGAACGTGACGAAGAAGAACGAGTGCTGGCTTCGCTGGAGCAGATGCTCGGCGAAGGAGAGTAGGGGGCAGGCGGTGGCAACCGCCGGCCTTGGGGCTGCCACTCTCCGCCCTTCGGTGACCAAAGATCGTCGAAGGGCTCGGTGACCTACGGCACCAACGGCACCGCACAGTTCACCCTGAGCTGGAGCAAGGTGACGGCTGTAGAGGCCGACGCCACCCGGAACGCCATGATGAGCTATGAATTCACCCAGAACTCATCATTGTCGGCCGATATTGTGGCTAACGGTGCGCGGAGTCGCGTAGGTGAGAACGGCGTTGAGGAAGCCCAGCGGATCACCGATCCAGCCTCGCAGGACGTGATGTTCGCGGACATCGTCCCGCACGGCAAGGTAACTGCGTCGGACGCCTGCAAGACGTCTTCCGGAGGAGGCGCCTTCAATATTTCCGCATGCGTCGTTCTCCAGAACAACACCGGCCGGAACGCATGGATCGGCAATCCGTCCCTAGAGAGAGCGGATCCCTTGACGTTGCTCCCCCGCCACGGGTCAGGCCCTATGAGACGGTCGAATGGAAAACCAACTCTCAGCACATTTTCTACGGCACCGAAGGCCGTTCCAGCATCCACATAGGTGACGCGAGTGCTGCGTTCAGTCCCCGAACGGGAAGC
Source organism: Streptomyces hesseae (assembly GCF_031845785.1). Lineage (NCBI taxonomy): Bacteria > Bacillati > Actinomycetota > Actinomycetes > Kitasatosporales > Streptomycetaceae > Streptomyces > Streptomyces hesseae. The sequence continues at coordinate 11,587 of NZ_JAVRFI010000044.1, read as the reverse complement.
AACGGGGCCTTCCTGCGCACCATCGGTCGATGGCAAGGAGAGTGAAGAGGCGGCCTCGGCCGACCTCGGCGACCACTACCGCGCCACGGCTAGAGTTCCCGGTGACGGCAAAGCATGGGGCATGGAGGCCATCGTCACCCTGACCACCAAATAAGCCCCACCACCCTCTCCCGAGAACACCCCCAACCAGGCCCTGGCATGCACCCGGGTCCCGGTCGAGCACGGCGTCGCCCGCCTGAAGTCCTTGCGCATCTTCCGCCACGCCCGCCGCAGTCCGAACCGCATGCCGTCAATCGCCAAGGCCGTCCTCACCCTGGAGCAGCACCACTGAAGAAACTCAGTGGCCTTCGCCTCGAGGGCTGGCAGGCGGGTCGAGATCCACCCGCACGAACGACGGGGCATCGCCGCATACACGGGATCCGCTTGAAGGACGCCCTGACAGCGGGCCTCAGTATCAGCAGCCGGCGAGCTCGTCGACGAGCCGGGCGGCTTCCTTACGGGCCAGCTCCAGGCATGGGTCCTGCGGGTGAGCGTGCGGCCCTGTGACCTTCGCACAGAAGAACAGACCCATCAGCCGCCCTGTCCTGCTCTCCAGGTCCTGGCGGCGTTCCTTCCACACGCGGGCAGCCAGCCCATAGCCGTCCAGGGCCTCGCCGCCGGGCATCTGGGCCTTCCAGAACCGCTGGTCTTCCAGATCCTTGAAGCGCGGGGAGAAGCGGTAGCCGAGCATCTTGATGATGCCGAAGGCCATGTCGGAGTAGGAGGCGTTGTCGGTGGCGACCATCTCCGGCTTCACCCCGCCGTCCAGGTTCAGCAGCGCGTCCAGGATGAACAGCGAGATGTCCCGGCGCTTGAGGGCGCGGAAGAGCAGCGGCTTCTCGTTCACCCGACGCCGGGCCAGGGCGGGCAGCCGCTTCACCACGGCCAGCACCCGCTTGCCGCCGGTCGCAGCCCCCAGCTCCGAGGTCTCGCCCAGCAGGGCCAGAAACGGCTTGACGGTGTTGTAGCGCAACGCCAGCGTGTTCCGCATGGCGATCTCCGCCGAGTCGTCGTCCTCCGGGACCAGGCTCCCACCGTGGCCGCCGCGCTGGACAGCACAGCCCGCTGCGCGATCTCCTCCAGCGCCCGCCACAGCGCGGCCCGGTCGGATCGCAGCCGGTCTCTTCCAACAGCTCCAGCTCTTCGATGACCACCTTCGAGATCCTGGCCGTGATCCTGGCCGCCTTCTCCAGCTGCGGCAGCGTGGGCAGGCGTTCCTTGTCCGTGGCCCGCTTCGTCGTGCTGATCAGCCGCGTGGCCATCAGGATCTCGAACAGGTCCAGCGTGTCATCGATCGCCTTGGCCTCCAGGTGCCGCATCACCGCGGTGAGCATGGCCGTGTGCTTCGGCTCCGAGGCCCGCTCCAGCTTCGGCGCCGTCGTGCCCAGCCCGTACCGGGCCAACGCGGCCAGCCGGTTCGGCGGGACCTTGTTCAGCTTCACCCGCCCTAGCCGGTACGCGGCGATCTCATCCACCCGCTGCAACACGTTCTTCATTGCGGTGCCCGTGGTCCGCGTCGGCGGCCTACGCAGCTGCTCCAGGTACGAGTGCCGCTTGCCCACTGGCGTCTTTAGCAGCGCCACCAGGTCCCCCGCCAACGACGGGTCCGCTCGCCACGCGGCCTTCGCGACCGTGGTGTGCAGCCGCTTCTCCGCGATGCGGCGGACCTCCGCCACCTCCCGCGCCAGCACCGAGACGCCCGCCAGCAGCACCCGGCTCCGGCGCAGCCAGCCCACCGCGTGGTCGAACAGCGCCTTCGGCCCCTCCACATGCGCCGTCCACGCCCGCCCGTGCAGGAACGCCCGGAACTTCCGGCCCATCTCGTGGTCCTCGTAAGCGTGGTAGCCGTACGCGTCGCGTATCTCCCACGTGTGGTCGTACACCGTCTGCCACCGCTCCGTGTACCGCTTCACGCACGACGCGTCCTCGATCCTCAGCTGCTCGGCCAGGTGCTCGACCACCGGCCACGGCACATCCAACGAGTCCTAGCCCAGGAACAGACTCACATACCGAACTGTGCACATCTGGAGGGCGAACCCGAGCTGGTGATGCTTCGCACGCCGCAGCGGGATCAGGTCCCGGTCCACGTCATCCAGGAAGAAGAACCGCTCCAGCTCGGGCCGTGTCGGCTCCTCAGGGAACTTCCCGTACGCCTCGGCCTGCTCATCGGTCAGAATTTCGGCTGGCATGCGGCGGCCGTAACCACCTGCCACGAGCGAGCGCGGACCTTTCAGCGAACGTCCGTCGGAAGCAGGCGGCCCGTGCTAAAGGACCACCCCACGGTGCCCGAGATCAATCTCACCGATACTGGCTGTTCCGTTGGTCCCCACAGCCGGTCTCGCCGAGCACTGGAAGACGGTTGATTGATCGACATTCAAAGCGGTGAGGCTGGCGCGTCGCTTCGCAGGCCAGCAAAGCCTTGGTGTTACATCCTGGGAGCGTGGCTGTGCGCGCTGACGGGCCATCAAGGTTGAGCCCTGACGGCATTTATTCACTAAAGCAATTTGCCAATTTTTGCATCCGCACGTGCAGCAGCGCCTGGAATCGAAATTCCAACCCTTAAAAAATTTCACCCGATCGGATGTAATTACGGGGAACTTGTGGCACGCCCGGGGTTAGTTGAACTGCAACCTTATTGAGGCACCCAGCTTCCATGCGCAAGTCCGATCGCTACGGCGTCACTAGCGGTCCATCTACAGCCAAAAGTCGCTCCGATTTGCGAGCAGACTGAACACTCCTGGCCTGATAGATGCTTGCCTCTTGACTGCTGTGTCAACCTATGAACCCGGCACTTGCGCGGGTTTTCCATTTGCATGAAGAGAACGATCTTGTTGCTCATCTGTGAAGGGAGCAACGGACGCGCGACAAGTTGTATCGTCATGTCAGCGGAGTGAACTGACCTTCCGTCGCCTGTACATGAAGCGACCCCGGGATGCAGCCCGGGGTCGCTTCTCGATGGCCACATTTCCAGAGAAAGGAGTTCGTATGGCCATGCGAAAGAACCGGGGGTGCGACAGCACGTCCTCGGTCCCGTACCAGTCAAGCATGCCTCGCCCGGTCAACGCGAAAACCCCGACCATGCGGTCATGGCACATCTATCTGTACCCGCAGTCCGCTGTGGCGGTGCTTCTCATCATCTGGTCGATCGCCTGCGGGATCCCGCATCCGGAGTGGGTGCTCCACCTGCTGGGGGCCGTCCCGGCGCCGACCGACAGCTCCGCGATCCCGCTGCTGCGCATCACCCGGGGATGACGCCACAGGGTGGGGCGGCGAATGCTGCCGCCCCACCCTGCGCGACAGGCCGTGGACACGTCATGCGCCGGCTGACTACTGAGAATAGGGACAGATGACTGCGCTGGGCCGTCCGCGTGCCTGCGGGTTCTGCGGGAAGGGCATCAAACACAAGGGTGCGGCCGGACGGCCGCGGGACTACTGCGACGCGCAGTGCAGACGACGTGCACAGCGCGAGCGGGACCGTTCCCGGCAGCAGGATGCCGTGGCCAGCACACTGCCCTCCGGGGCCGCTGTGGCCCGTAGCCTGCACCTTCTGGTGCTGCATCTCCAGACGGCTGAGGACCACTTCCAGCCTCTGAAGTACCGCTTGGCGATCGCTGATCAGATTACGAACGCGACCCGCTGTTACGTTGGCGCTGCGGTACACGGGGCCCGTCTTGCCGGGGCCTCATGGCAGGACATCGGCGCTGAGTCCGGATCGAGCGAGGCATCGGCCCGAGCCCGCTGGAACGCAACCCGACTCACGCGTGACCTTGCCGGACCCCGGGTTTCCCCTGAAGGCGAGCTCGCAGCCAAGGGCCGGTCTGCCCCAGGCGAAACGGTGCGCCAGACGAACCTCCAGTCGCTGATACGGCCGCAGGCCCTGGCGGAGGCTCTCTCGGCCTTGCGAGCACGATCGGGAATTACTGTCCACCACGCGGCTCAGCAGGCCGATCTCACGCCAGGTGAGATATGCCAGATCCTTGATGGCGACCACCTTCCCTCCTGGCCGGTCACGCACATGCTCACCACCATCCTGGCCGGCAACCCGCAGGAGACACGCGTCGTCTGGGAAGCCGCGCACGGCCTGAGGCATACCTCAAGGCTGTCCCCTCGCGACGCTGGGAAGAAGCTGCAACGGGCCCTGCGTGGTCTGCACCTGGCGGCCGGCTGTCCTTCGGCGGAGGCTGTGGGCCGTTCGGCTGGCCTGCCCGCTGGTCTCGTGAGCGGCATCCTGTCCGGTTCTCATCTGCCCGACTGGCCTACGACTGCCTCATTGGCATCAGGGCTCGCAGCGGACCCGGAAGTCATCCGAAGTCTGTGGGAGAACTTGGACTACGCCCGCATCGTCAGCTCTGACCAAGCTGCGGCGGATGCCGGACCGGCCTGTGGCGCCGGGGCCAGGGAGCAGTAAGTAGGCCCCTGTCATCACGCCTCTCGTGCGATGACTCCTGTCCAGGGCAGTCGGCCAGCACCCTCCGGGGCAGTTGGTTTTTGAGCCAGGGCGAGCGCCCTGGCCGTCTGTGCGGGAGCGACGCCCCGTGCATCGCCATCGTCCACATCCATGACGTCCTTTGCCATATCTGCACGCGTCTCCTGGTTTTCTCCCGGGTGCTCGGGGAATCCACTACGCGCTCCACCACCCCTCGTTTGAGGGACTACCCCGGGCTGGATGCGCTCCCTAGCATGGCAGCTCCGCCGAAGCGAGACTGGCCGCTGCCAGAGAGGGACGGGATGATCCACAGAGAGAAAAGCCAAACTCACCCCATTGACGTGAATACGCCAAGCGCGGCACGTATGTACGACTGGTTATTGGGCGGAGTTGAGAACTACATCTCGGACAGGCGGGCCTGCGCCAGACTGCTGGACATCGTGCCCGGTTCGCAGGCCCTTGCCCGGCACAACCGTGCCTTCCTCGGACGCATCGTCAGAATTTTGGCCCGAGAGTACGGCGTCGAGCAGTTCCTTGATCATGGGGCTGGGCTGCCCGCCGGGGACAACGTCCACCAGATCGTTCAGCGCATCAACACCGACTGCCGTGTCGTCTACATCGACAACGATCCAGTCGTGGCCGCATACGGCCGTACCATGCTGGAGGAGAACGCGAACACCGCCGTCATCGAGGCCGACATCCGCGACACGGAGACCGTCTTCGACCATCCCCAGACGCGTCGGCTCATCAAGCCCCGCTGCCCCACTGCGGCACTGTTTGTTTCCGTCCTCGACTGCCTCACTGACACCGGCGGCCAAGACAGCCCCGCAGCTGTCGTCCAACGAGTCGCAGCGCGACTGAAGAAGCTGGGACCGTGTAACTTCGTGGCTATCTGCCAGCTCGTCAGCGACAGTCACAAGGTCCGGCACGAGGTCACGGAGCTGATGAATCACAGCACAAGGGGTGCGTGGGGACGCGTACGTGAACGTGGCGAGGTCCGTTCCCTCTTTGACGGCTTCCGCATCCTGGAGCCAGGGCTCGTCGACGTCGTCGACTGGCGCCCCGACTCCCCTCCCCCACCGCCTGGACAACGCCCCACCAACATGGTGACATGGGGCGGCCTCGCCAGGCTCTAGACACGTGGCCTGTCAGGAACGGCATCCACCGAACCGGTCGATTGCATCAGAGAGGATGCGGATGCTGCCCTCTCTGGAAGCAGCGACGCGGCTCAATTCATTGAGGACGCTGCGGTACTGGTCGATCTCTTTCGGCCGCGTCAGGTACGTGGCATTGTTGAGATGCTCCACGTAGACGAGCTCTGACGGCCCGCCGTCGTCGAAGTACAGGTGGGTGATTGGAAAGCTGGGGGCGACGGCGGCTCCTGGTTCGAACCCCACGATGCGGATGTTGATCTGATCGAAGTCGGCGATCCGCCGAAGGTAGGCAAGCTGTTCGGTCATCACCTCGGGACCACCCACCGGCCGGCGAAGGATGCCCTCGTCGAGAAGAGCGATCACCGTGGGGCGCGGGTTCTTGAGCATGCACTGCCGTCCCATCCGCAACCGGACGAGCTTGTCGATGATGTCGTCCGGGGCACCAGGCATGGCGGCCGCGACCAGGGCACGCGCATAGGACTCGGTCTGCAGCAAGCCGGGTACCACGTGGTTCTCGTAGCAGTAGATCCTGGCGGCAGAGCCTTCCAGGCTGATCAGCCGCTTCAGGAAGCCGGGAGTGACATCGGTGTACTGCTCCCACCACTCCTCGTTACGTGTCTGCTGGACCAAACTCGCGATCGTGCGCTCGAGTTCACCGGAAACGCCGTAGTGCCGCATAAGGTCTTGGATGTCACGGTCCTTGGGCGGGCTCTCGCCTCGCTCAAGCCTGCTCATCTTGGACACCGACCCCCGGATGACGTGCGCCACGTCCTTCAACCCCAGGCCGCGTTCCTGGCGGAGCGATCGGAGCTGGTCCCCCAGCATGCGTGCTGCCGCAGCCTGTTTGGGGTCTCGTTTCATAGCGATCACCGGGGCAGGTACCGGTTCTCCCGGCTGTGGAACGGCGGACATCCAGGCTCCTGTTGAGAGGACGAATCACACATCATCCTCCAGAATGAAGCCCGGATGCCCTCCGAACCAACCTTTGGCCCAAGCCTAGGACATCAGGCCGTCAAATGGTCGAACTCGCCTGCCTTTGCACCGTCGAGGAAGGCCACCACCTCCTCACGGGTGTACACCAGTGCCGGCCCCTCGGGGTGACGCGAATTGCGCACCGCCACACCTCCGTTGGGAAGTTTTGCGAGCTCCACGCAGTTGCCGGCGCCCATACTGCCGCTGCTCTTGACCCACTCCGCTCCCAGAATGCGGCCAGCGGGCATGCCGTTGCCAAACACCATGCAGTGACCTCGCTTCTTCCATGACGACGCACGTCATGACCCACCTGGATGAGCCGATACCATCCAGGACGTGATCACCGATTCCCATATGCAATTGCATGGATCGGTGATTGGTGAGAATGGTAGCCAGGTGCGGCTGGTCACGCTGTCCCTCGAAAGTGTGTGGTTAGACTGCCGCCTACCGTGCTCAGCGCGTCATGAACAGCCCACTGGCAGCAACGCGACCGCAGATGCAGAGCACCCACAGCCAGTCCTGCCTTAACTCCCCAGGCTTCCGGGGCACGGAAACACGCACACGGATGATGCTGAGGTAAGGCCGCGTGCCGACAGCGGGCACTTCCTCCCAAGAGCAGGATGACGATCCGGGCGTTCTGCACGGTCGCAAATAGAGGCTGCTACCCGAAGCGGCTCCCGCAATCTGCGTGTCCGGACATGCCAACCTCGGCCGCCCACCGCCCGATCGGCTTCGCCTGCGGTCATAGCAGCGAGGAAGGTACGGGCACGCATGGCGAGGGTGGCTCTGACGTTGTTCAGCGGCCCCGGCAGTCGGCTTCCGGCGGCCCCAGTGGGTGGGTCGCGCGGGTGCATTGAGGGGTTGTGTTGGGTTGAAGTGGCCCCACCCCGGCTATTGCGGTGAGACGGTCTCTGTGGTCTCCAACAGGGGCGGTGCTGGGGATGTCTTTAAGACGAAGCCCTCAGCCGGTCGAGGAGTTCGGCGCCGTTCGGGGAGCCGAGGCCGTCACTGCCTGGACCGGCCCCGCTGTCGGCGAGTGGGCGGGTCACCACTTCCCTGTCGTGGTCGTGCACGACAGGGCCTGGGTGGGGCCGGGCTGACCGGCGGTGCCGCAGCGGGTGCTGCGGGCCCGCGATGAGGTGAACGGCCAGCCTCTCGGTCTGTCAGGCGGGTGTTCCGTTCGCGTTGCGGATCAGTTGCCGGAGCACTTTCACGGTGGTGACGTAGTCCGCGTCGCTGATGCCCCGGTGGAGGGCGGCGCGGATCGCGGGGGCGTTGCGCGCGAGGTCGACGCGGGCCTGTTCGCCCTTCTCGGTGAGCCACAGCCGGTCCTCGGCGTCCCGGGTCAGCCAGCCGCGCTCGACGAGCACCTTGGACTCCGCCGCCAGGTCGTCCTCCGGCCGGATGTAGGAGGCCATGGCCTCCCGCAGCTCGGTCAGGGTCATCCCCGCGCCGTCGGGCGAGATGTCGTTCGCCGACAGGTTGCGCAGCAGCCAGAACTGGGGCTGGGTGTAGCCCTTCTCGGCCTGCCGGGCGCGGGTGTACGCGATGAGCGCCTCGTAGGCGACACCGGTCCAGTGGGCGGCCGGCTGCCCGGCGAGTTCGGCGTCGGGGATCTGCTCGGTCGTCATGGAATGCCCCTCCTGGTGCTTCGGCTCCGCGCTCGCCCATGGGGCAGGCCGTACGGAGACCGTAGGACCTCAAGTGCGGTTGAGGGCAAGTGTGTGATCTTCCGGACGCCGTCGACGTCAAACGGAGACCGGCCGGCTATTGGGCCGCACTGCCGCCGCCGAGGGTCGCGTCATGGCGGTGGGTTCCTCTCCCGCCCGGTCGGCGGGCGACCGCATCGTGCCCCCGGTGCGGAAGACGCAACCTTCCCAGTGGGGCAGGGCGTTCAGGACCCGGTGGCGGACGCGGGAGGCCGTGACGGCCATGTTCGGGACCGGGAAGACCTCCCCGCTCCCCGGCACTACCTGGTTCTCTGCCCGAGGGGCCCGTCCCGCATGGCCGCCACCATCCCCGCCGCCGCCTCGCTCACCGCCCATACGTGGCTTCTGGCAGCCTGGCGCGGTGGCGCCGGGGCCCCGGGACGCAGGGGCCCGCCTCGGACGGCGGGTCCAGGCGCATCGATATCGGGAAGGTCGTCCACCTTCTGAAGAAGGTGGACGGTCAAAGCAGCATCCGGAGGCATGTCCGTGTATGACATCTGGTGGCACCTGACCCACTGACCTTAGGCTCTCGCTCACCTGTGTGCTTTCCACCCATTCGCAGAGAGGACGTCGGGTGTCTGATCAAGCGACCGGCGACGAGAGAGTCACCGAAGGTACCTGGGCCTTACCGCTGCTCATCATTATCCCCTTGGTGGCCATCAGGTATTTCTCGAGCATGTCCACGCCGTGGCTGGTGATCGCCTGGGCGCTGTGGGGTCTTGCGGCCCTGCTGGCCGTTGTCGGTTGGGTCAGCGTGGTGCGGCATGGTGTGGGTGACACCAAGTCATGGTTCACCTGCGCGCTGCTGCACGTCGCTCTCGCCAGCCAGGTTGTCGCACTTCTGCGCTGAACAGCGGGCCGCTGAACGTGGGTCTGCCTCCCCGGTCAGGTACGACCGGGGAGGGTGAGCGGCTTGTGAGGCCGGCAGGCCACGCCCCACGCCACCGGGACCCACGGGGCGCAGCCGAGGTGCGGGTACTCAAGGTCGGACAGGCGCCGCATCGTCGCGACGAAACGCCGGCACGAGATCCGGCTCGAGTACCAGCCGAAAGAAGCCGTCGTACTCGCTCGTGACGCCGCCGCGGGTACAGCGGGCGTCGCCCGGATCGCCCGCCGGCCCCACACCTGGACCATCACCTAGCCCTGCCGAACGGCGCCGAGCGGCCCGGCCGCTTGCCCTTTGACGGTACCCAGCTCGGTGTTCCGGCCCCGTGAGCAACGGCGACGCCTCGACACCCCGCCCATGTCCGCCGGCCGCCGGCCTGTTCAGCGCGGCGCGAGGCTATTTGATCTTGAGTTTGGTGAGGGCTGTGGCCCAGTCCGTGGCGATGGCCTGCTGGGCATCGCACAGCTGTACCCGGCCGGAGCAGATCGCGGCGCGCGGCTTCGACTCGGTCTCGGGTTGGGCGGTCGGCCACCCCTGGGGCCGGGGTTCCACCGGTTGCGGCCACGATCCGCAGGGACCGGGATCGTGGCCTTGATTCCGCGGCAACGCAGGTAGGAGCGGCTACGGCGGGAGCCGTATGCCTTGTCCGCATGTACTCGGTCCGGGCGCTTGCGCGGACGCCCCAAGCCAAGCCGGGGCACCCGGATCGCCTCCAGTACAGGCTCGAACTGCGGGAAGTCGCCTCTCTGGCCAGGTGCCCGCCGTGTTCGCCGAGGTCGACGCGGAGGGCAGGGCCAAGGCCGTGGGCCCGGGTGGGGGCGGGGCACACGGCGTCAGCGGCGGCATGCGGGAGTGGCCGGCTTGCGTTGGAGTGTGCTCCAACTCTTAGTTTTCTGTCCGTCGCCGGATGGCCGGAACGACACGGTGAGCTGGATGGAGCACGACATGACTGCCGAGAACATGACCGCGGAGACCCGCCAGGACCGTTTCGAGCGGGGGATGCGGGTGCTCGCCGCCATCGACGGCGAAGCCGGCGAACGAGTCGTCTCCTCGCTCGCGGACATCTCGCCGGAGCTGGGCCACCAGGTCGCGGCCTGGGGCTTCGGCGACATCTACAGCCGCCCGGGCCTGGCGCCCCGGGACCGGCAGCTGGTGACCATCGGCATGCTGACCGCGCTCGGCGGGTGCGAGCCGCAGCTGGAGGTGCACGTCAACGCCTCGCTGAACGTGGGGCTGACGCCCGAGGAGATCGTCGAGGCGATGCTGCACTCCGCCGTCTACTGCGGTTTCCCCAAGGCGCTCAACGCGACGTTCGTGGCGAAGAAGGTGTTCGGCGAGCGCGGTCTGCTGCCAGTCGGGGGGACGGTAGACCAGGGACGGTGAACCGGGCGGTGGGGCGGCGCGGTCAGGCGGCGGGGATGGCGGCGCGGAACTTGCCGGCGAGGTCGGCGCCGCGGATGACGCCGCCCGTGTGGTAGGTCAGGCCCCAGGCGCTGATCGCGGATCCGTCGGCGAACAGGCACATGTCGCGCAGATGGTCGCTGTCCCGGGGCTCGCCGTCCTTGATCCAGCCGCCGACGTCGCTCTTGTGGTTGCCGAACTGGGTCGTCCCGCCCAGGCTCGCGCAGTAGACGGCGGACGGGTTGCCCTGCGGGTGCTGCGGCAGCGCCGGCTTGCGGACGTACGCGAGCGCGGCGAGGGTGGGCAGGTCGGCGGCGAGGGTGTCGGCGGCCACGGTGATGCGGGACGTGTCGGCGGCGGTGAATTCGCACAGCTCCCGCTGCCCGCCGAGCGGGCTGAGCCTGCCGCCAGCGTCGTAGAAGGGCCGGTACGTGCCGGCGACGCCGCCTTGGGACGCGCACCAGGCGGCCGGGGTGCGCGGGAGCGGTTTCGACGGCTGCGCGGTGGCCTGTGTGGCGGCCGCCGCCACAGCGGCCGTGACGAGGGTGACGGCAAGGACGCGTGCTCGCATGTTGCCTCCCGTGAGCGATGAGGCACACAGTCTCCAGCGGGTCGTGTGTACGCGTCAACGACACGTTCCGCTTCGGGCCGCAGGCCGCCGGTCCCATGTCGGCTCCGCGCGGGCGGCCGCTCACCTGGCCAGGCCGCGCGAGGCCGGTATGTCCGCCGGCGACATCGCGGCATGCTCCGGCATCGCCGACACACTCGTCCGCAGACTCCTCCGGCCGGAGGAGGAACAACGGCCGCGCAGGATTCTCCGGCCCACGGAAGAGGCGCTGCTCGGCATAGCCGTGCCCATCGCCCGCACGAGCGCTAGGGTCCGACTTCAAATCGATCTTGCCCAGAGCAGGAGCGATGCGAGTGTGACCGCGGCTTCATAGGAGGTGGCGGTCTTCTCGTAGCGGGTGGCGATGCCTCGGAAGCCTTTCAGCTGGTTGAA
>NZ_JAVRFI010000043.1:0-25262 GCF_031845785.1 Streptomyces hesseae | reverse complement strand
CGTCTCCTCGGCCGGGGCGGCCTCGGACGGCTCGGCCGTGGTGGGCTCAGCCGTGGTGGGCTCGGCGGCGGCCGTGGCGGCCGCGGTCTTGCGGGTGGCGCGGCGGCGCGGGCGTGCCGGGGTCTCCGGGGCCGTGGCCTCTCCGGCCTCGGCCGGAGCCTCGGACGCGCCGGAGGTCACCGGCGAACCCGCGGGGCGGGACGCCACTCGGCGACGGCGGCGCGGCGGCAGCGTGTCGCTGGGCGAATTGTCAGTGTTGTTGCCGGGAACGCTCTGCGCGCCCCCCGGCTCCGTGGGCTCAATGGATTCGAGCATGCGGGCGGTTCTCCCGTCACGCTCCCGGGCGTCGCGCCGGGTTCCGGCCACGGCATCGCGTGATGAGCGCGGTACCGCGGCCCGGGGCGCGATCGCCGCACGGGAGCTGTAGTCTCGCTCGCCGGTTCCGAGTGTCACGGCACCGGCGAAAGTCTCCTGGTCAGTGCACCTGCCGGACCGGGTGGCTCCCTGGTGGCGCGGCGGCGCGGCGACGGCCGTCCCTAACGGGGACCTTCCGGCACCTGCTGCGCGGCGCTGGGCCCGGCGGCCGTGGATGAGGCGGCCGGGGCGGCGTCGCGGTCGGGCGCGAGCGGGTCGGTCACCCTGCCGGACTCCTCATCGAGCAGCCCCTGCGCCAGCCTGGTCACCGCTGCGGGGACCGGCGGCGCCAGGTCGGCCACAGCGCGGAGACCGGACAGGACGTCGTCGGGTCGTACGGCAGGTGTCACGTGCCGAACAACCAGCCGCAGTATCGCACAGGCACCGTCGCCCGGCCTATCGGCCGGAGCGTCGAGGGCCTCGAGTCGGGACACCGCGCCACGTGCGTCGAAGGTCCGCAACCCGTTTTTGGTGCGGCGCTGGACGTCCACGGTCTCCGCGGCCAGGAAGGCCTCCACCGCGCGCCGGACGTCCGCGACCTCGACGCCGTCGAGGCGCAGCTCCCACACGGAGGCCTGGAGCCGGTCGGCGAAGGAGGAGGTGTGGGCCTCCACCGCGTCGACGATGTCGAGCCCGGCCGGCAGCGACTCGTCGAGGAGCGCCCGCAGGTGCGCGGGGTCACGGACCTCGGCGAGCTGGATCTCCAGGTACTCGGCCTCGCTGCCCGTGCCGGTGGGTGCGGCGTTGGCGTAGGAGACCTTGGGGTGCGGGGTGAAGCCCGCCGAGTACGCCATGGGCACCTCGGCGCGCCGCAGCGCCCGCTCGAAGGCGCGCTGGAAATCGCGGTGGCTGGTGAACCGAAGGCGGCCGCGCTTGGTGTAGCGCAGTCGGATGCGCTGCACTGCGGGTGCGGGCGGCGGTCCTTCGGGCTGTCGCTTGCCCAGTGTTCTTCAGTCCTTCATTGAGTGCGGTCGTGCTGCTGCCCAGCGTACGCGCGCGGGCCCGGCCGTACGGGGCGTGCGGGGCCTTCGCCCCGCGCCCCCTCACCGGCTCCGGGTCACTTGACCACGGACAGTGGCAGCAGCTTCTTGCCCGTCGGGCCGATCTGGATGTGGGTGTCCATCTGCGGGCAGACGCCGCAGTCGAAGCACGGGGTCCAGCGGCAGTCCTCGACCTCGGTCTCGTCGAGCGCGTCCTGCCAGTCCTCCCAGAGCCAGTCCTTGTCGAGACCGGAGTCCAGGTGGTCCCAGGGCAGGACCTCCTCGTAGGTGCGCTCGCGCGTGGTGTACCAGTCGACGTCGACGCCCTGCTCGGGCAGCGTCGCCTCGGCGCACTTCATCCAGCGGTCGTAGCTGAAGTGCTCGCGCCAGCCGTCGAAGCGGCCGCCGTCCTCGTAGACGGCGCGGATGACGGCGCCGAGGCGGCGGTCACCGCGGGAGAGCAGGCCCTCGACGATGCCGGGCTTGCCGTCGTGGTAGCGGAAGCCGATGGAGCGGCCGTACTTCTTGTCGCCGCGGATCTTGTCGCGCAGCTTCTCCAGGCGGGCGTCGGTCTCCTCGGCGGAGAGCTGCGGCGCCCACTGGAAGGGGGTGTGCGGCTTGGGCACGAAACCGCCGATGGAGACGGTGCAGCGGATGTCGTTGGAGTTCGACACCTCGCGGCCCTTGGCGATCACGCTCGTCGCCATGTCGGCGATCTGGAGCACGTCCTCGTCGGTCTCGGTGGGGAGGCCGCACATGAAGTACAGCTTCACCTGGCGCCAGCCGTTGCCGTAGGCGGTGGCGACGGTCCGGATGAGGTCCTCCTCCGAGACCATCTTGTTGATGACCTTGCGCATGCGCTCGGAGCCGCCCTCGGGGGCGAACGTCAGACCGGAACGGCGGCCGTTGCGGGTCAGCTCGTTCGCCAGGTCGACGTTGAACGCGTCGACGCGGGTCGAGGGCAGGGAGAGGCCGATCTTGTCCGCTTCGTAGCGGTCGGCCAGGCCCTTGGCGACCTCGCCGATCTCGGTGTGGTCGGCGGAGGACAGCGACAGCAGGCCGACCTCCTCGAAGCCGGTCGCCTTGAGGCCCTTCTCGACCATCTCGCCGATGCCGGTGATGCTGCGCTCGCGCACGGGGCGCGTGATCATGCCGGCCTGGCAGAAGCGGCAGCCGCGGGTGCAGCCGCGGAAGATCTCCACGGACATCCGCTCGTGCACGGTCTCGGCCAGCGGCACCAGCGGCTGCTTGGGGTACGGCCACTCGTCGAGGTCCATGACGGTGTGCTTGGACACCCGCCACGGCACGCCCGACTGGTTGGGCACGACACGGGCGATACGGCCGTCGGGCAGGTACTCGACGTCGTAGAAGCGCGGGACGTACACGCCGCCGGTCTTCGCGAGGCGCAGCAGCACCTCGTCGCGGCCGCCGGGACGGCCCTCGGCCTTCCAGGCGCGGATGATCTCGGTCATCTCCAGCACGGCCTGCTCGCCGTCGCCGATCACGGCGCAGTCGATGAAGTCCGCGACGGGCTCGGGGTTGAAGGCCGCGTGACCGCCGGCGAGGACGATCGGGTCGTCGATCGTGCGGTCCTTGGACTCCAGCGGGATCCCGGCGAGGTCCAGGGCGGTGAGCATGTTGGTGTAGCCGAGCTCGGTGGAGAAGCTGAGGCCGAAGACGTCGAACGCCTTGACCGGCCGGTGGCTGTCCACGGTGAACTGCGGCACGTCGTGCTCGCGCATCAGGGCCTCGAGGTCCGGCCAGACGCTGTAGGTGCGCTCGGCGAGGACGCCCTCACGCTCGTTGAGGACCTCATAGAGGATCATGACGCCCTGGTTGGGCAGCCCGACCTCGTAGGCGTCCGGGTACATGAGGCACCAGCGGACGTCGCACTCCTCCCAGGGCTTGACGGTGGAGTTCAGCTCGCCACCGACGTACTGGATGGGCTTCTGCACATGCGGGAGCAGGGCCTCGAGCTGCGGGAAGACCGATTCGGCAGTCATCTGGGCGAACCTTCGTGAGCGGGCACAGTGCGACTCTCTAGCGTAACGTGCCGCGCGGGGAGCCCCGTCCGCCGCGAACTTCGCAGGTCAGCGCAGGGAGGCGGCCGAGATTCGCTCCGCCACCCGCTCCCACAGTCCCGGCAGCTCCCGCTCGTCCTGCTCGGCGCGGCGCTCCTCGCGCCCGTAGAGCACTCCGAAGGTGAAGGTGGGCTCGCCCGCTCCCTCCGCCTCGGCGGCGATCGCGCGCAGGGTGCCCCGGGCCATGACGCTGTCCTGGTGGTCGCCCAGCAGGGTCTGGACGGACTTCATCTGCTGGGCGAACCGCTTGGCCTCCTTGCCCAGCGCCGGGGTCGCGGCCTCGGCGGCGTAGCGGGCGCGTTTGGCTGCCTTGCGGGCGTCGTGGAGGGCGGTGTCGCGGTCGTGGCCGGGGGCGGTGGCGAGGGCGTGCTCGACACGGCCGGCCAGCCGGCCGTAGTCGCGGAGCATCGCCTTGGCCAACACGGCGCCCGGTGGCCCTGCGGCGGCATCGCGCAGGGGCGGGTCGGCCAGGAGGGCGTCGAGGCGGTCGAGGAGGGTCAGATAGCGCGCGCTGTCGAGCACGGCGGTGAGCCGTCTCCGGGAGCCTCTGCGGCCGGCGGTGGACCAGGTGCGCAGCCGGGCGCGGACGGGGCCGCGGACGAGGGCGCGCGGGAGTTCGTCGAGGCGTTCGCGCAGCCGTTCGGCGAGGACCTCGCGGTCGCGGTCGACGCCCAGTTCGGCGGCGAGCCACTTCAGCTCCTGGGCGAGCGGGTCGGTGGCCCGGCGGTCGAGGACCTTGCCGTAGCTGCGGAAGGAGGAGCGCAGGCGGCGGGTGGCGACCCTCATCTGGTGGACGGCGTCCTCGGTGCCGAGGCGGGCGCCGGGGTCGAGGGCGGCGACGGCCTCGGCCTGCGCGCGGAGGAAGGCCAGGACGTGGTCGCCGGCGGGGGCCTTGGCGGGCGGGCCGGCGGCGGTGCGGCGCGGGGGCTCGCCCAGGCCGGTCTCGCGCAGCGCGCGGGCGAGTTTGCTGGGCGCCTTGGACGGTCTCAGGCCGGCCTTGCGGAGCAGGGGGTCGAGGGTGTCCAGCAGGGCGGGGTCGGTGCCCTCGGCGAGCTCGACCTCGATCTCGGTCCAGTGGGCGGAGGCCTTGGCGTCCGCCGCCGTCCCCTCCGTAAGGCGGGTGGCGGTGACCGTGTCGGTGCTCGCCTCGGCCAGGAGCATGCCGTCCGCGGCGAGCAGATGGCGGACCTCCCGGCGCGAGACGATCCGCATCAGGGGGGCCAGCGGGACGTCCCGGGTGCGGGAGCGGACCAGCGCCGTGAGAGCGCGCGGTATCGCGGAGACAGTCAGGGGCGCACGGATCTCGTCGCGCGCCCCCTGGGTGGCCGGTCCGGCGACCGGGAGCTTGAGGTGCCAGCCCTCGTCCGGGCCGCCCGTGCGCCGCCGCAGGGTGATGCCGGCCGCGGCGAGCCGGCGGTCGGCGGTGTCGTAGTAGACGGCGTCGAGCTCGCGCACGCCCTCGTCGGTGACGGTCGCTACCGGCGCGGCCCCGCTCAGGTCCGGGAGCCGGGCCGCGCCCGTATCCTTCCCGGCTTCGTACTTCCGCTCGATCTCTCTCACGGTGTCCGCCATGACGCCGAATCTAGTGCGCGAACGGCGCGGGCGGCAGTCCCCTGCCGCCCGGCCGTGCGGAAACCGGCCGCTCGTGCGGAGACCGGCCGCTGCTTATGCGGAAACCGGTCGCTGCGCCTTGATCGACTGGAGGAGTCCCACCGCTATCCAGGCGGCGAACATCGACGACCCTCCGTAGGAGACGAACGGCAGCGGCAGTCCGGTGACGGGCATGATGCCCAGGGTCATGCCGATGTTCTCGAAGCTCTGGAAGGCGAACCAGGCGATGATCCCGGCGGCCACGATGGTGCCGTAGAGCTCGGTGGACTCGCGGGCGATCCGGCAGGCCCGCCAGAGCACCACACCGAGCAGGAAGACGATCGTCCCCGCGCCCAGGAAGCCGAGCTCCTCACCGGCGACGGTGAAGATGAAGTCGGTCTGCTGTTCGGGAACGAACTGGCCCGTGGTCTGCGAGCCGTGGAAGAGGCCGGAACCGGACAGCCCGCCGGAGCCGATGGCGATCCGCGCCTGGTTGGTGTTGTAGCCGACGCCGGAGGGGTCGAGGGCGGGGTTGGCGAAGGCCGCGAAGCGGTTGATCTGGTACTCGTCGAGCACCCCGAGCTGCCAGATGAGGACGCAGCCGAGGACGCCGGTGCCCAGCAGGCCCGCGATCCAGCGGTTGGAGGCCCCGGAGGAGAGGAGCACGGCGAGCACGATCACCACGAGCACCATGACCGAGCCGAGGTCGGGCATCAGCAGGATGATCACGATCGGCAGCGCGGCCAGGCCGAGGGCCTGCATCACGGTCCGGTGGTCGGGATGGCGGCGGTCCCCCGCGTCGACCTTGCCCGCCAGCAGCATCGCCATCCCCAGCGTGATGGTGATCTTCGTGAACTCGGAGGGCTGGATGGAGAAGCCGCCGCCGAGCTGGATCCAGGAGCGCGCGCCGTTGATGGTCGCGCCCAGCGGGGTGAGTACGGCCAGGGTGAACAGGCAGGAGATGCCGTAGAGGATCGGGACGGCGCCGCGCAGCGCCCGGCTGCCGACCCAGACCGTGCCGATGGCGATGGCGAGGCCGATGCCGGTGTTGAGCAGGTTGCGCAGCAGGAAGTAGTACGGGTCGCCCTGGTTGAGCTCGGTGCGGTTGCGGGTGGCCGAGTAGACGAGCAGGGTGCCGATGCCGGACAGCGCGAGGGCCGCGAGCAGCATCACCCAGTCGAGGCGGCGCAGCACGGAGTCACGGGCGGTGAGACGGGACCAGGCGCCGCGTTCGGGGGTGAAGCGGCGGACCCGGTAGCCCTGGGCGGTGCTCATCGGTTCTGGTCCTCCCGCCGGGTCGCGGGCTCGGCCGGGGTCTCCGGCGGCGGGGACGGGAGCCCGGTGTCCACGGGGGACGCCGAGGGCGGGGGCGAAGCGCCGTCGGAGCTGGACGACGAGGGCGACGGCGCCGGCGTGGGGATGGGCTGCGCCTCGATGGTGCCGTCCTTCTCGATCCTGGGAAGTCCGCTCTCCGGGTGCGGCAGCAGCGCCTTCGAGTCGTCGACCTTGCCCTTCTCGTCGACGCCGTAGAGCGCGTTGTAGATGTTGCGCACGGCCGGGCCGGAGGCGCCGGAGCCGGTGCCGCCCTGGGCGATCGTCATGATGACCGTGTAGTCGGAGGTGTAGGTGGCGAACCAGGACGTGGTCTGCTTGCCGTAGACCTCGGCGGTGCCGGTCTTGGCGTGCATGGGGATCCGGTCCTGCGGCCAGCCCTGGAAGCGCCAGGCGGCGGTGCCCTTGGTGGCGACGCCGGCGAGGGCGCCGTCGATCTGGTCGCGCAGGGTGCGGTCGATGGGCAGCCGGCCGTGGGAGGCCGGCTTGATCTCCTGGATCCGCTTGCCGTCGGGGCTGATGACCGCCTTGCCGACGGTGGGGTTCCAGAGGGTGCCGCCATTGCTTATGGCCGCGTAGATGGTGGCCATCTGGATGGGGGTGACGAGGGTGTCGCCCTGGCCGATGGAGTAGTTGACGGAGTCACCGGCGCGCATCCGCATCCCGGACTCGCAGTTCTCCTTGGCGATCTTTCCGGCGTAGCTGTCGTCCTTGTCGCCCTGCTTGCACCAGACGTCCTTGTTGGCGTCCCAGTAGCGCTTCTTCCACTCGCGGTCGGGAACCCGGCCGCGGACCTCGTTGGGCAGGTCGATGCCGGTCTCCTTGCCGAGCCCGAACTGGTGGGCGGTCTTGTAGAACCAGTCCGCCGGGTGCTGGGGCTTGTTGCCGCCGTCCTTCTGCCACTGCCGGTAGGCCAGGTCGTAGAAGACGGTGTCGCAGGAGACCTCCAGTGCCTGGCCGAGGTCGATGGCGCCGTAGCCCTTGGACTCGTAGTTCTTGAAGACCTGGTTGCCGATGCTGTAGGCGCTGGAGCAGTTGTAGTGGTCGGTGAAGCCGTAGCCGGCCTTGACGGCGGCGGTGGTGCTGATGACCTTGAAGATGGAGCCGGGGGCCGCCTGGCCCTGGATGGCCCGGTTGAGCAGCGGGTAGTTGGAGTCCTCGCCGGTGAGGGCCTTGTAGTCCTTGCCGGAGATGCCGCCGACCCAGGCGTTGGGGTCGTAGGTGGGGTTGGAGGCCATGGCCACCACCCGGCCGGTCTTGGACTCCAGTACGACGACGGCGCCCGCGTCGGCCTTGTAGTTGACGCCGGTGTTGCGGTCGAGCTCCTTGCGGGCGTCCTTCATCGCCTGGTCCAGCTCCCGTTCCGCTATGGCCTGCACACGGGCGTCGATGCTGGTGACGATGTTGGCGCCGGGGACGGCCTTGTCGCTCTTGGCCTTGCCGATGACGCGGCCGAGGTTGTCGACCTCGTAGCGGGTGACGCCCGCCCTGCCGCGCAGCTCGGAGTCGTACTGCCGCTCCAGCCCGGAGCGGCCGACCTGGTCGGAACGGAGCAGCGGGGTGCGGGAGTCCTTGGCCTTGGTGATCTCGGCGTCGGTGACGGGCGAGAGATAGCCGAGGACCTGGGCGGTGTTGGAGCCGCCGGGGCCCGCGTAGCGGCGTACGGCCGTGGGCTCGGCGGTGACGCCGGGGAAGTCCTCCTGGCGCTCGCGGATCTGGAGCGCCTGCTGGGTGGTGGCCTCGTCGGTGATGGGGATGGGCTGGTAGGGCGAGCCGGCCCAGCAGGGCTTGGGGGTCTTGGAGTCGCACAGCCGGACCTTGGCGGAGACGTCCTCGGGCTTGAGGTTGAGGACGCCCGCGAGGCGGGTGAGGACGGTCTTGCCCTTGTCCTTCATCTTCATCAGGTCGGTGCGGTTCGCGGAGACGACGAGCCGGGTCTCGTTGTCGGCGAGCGGCACGCCCCGGGCGTCGAGGATGGAGCCCCGGATGGCGGGGGCGACGACCTGCTGGATGTGGTTGCTGGCGGCCTCGGCGGTGTACTGGTCGCCGTTGCGGATCTGGAGGTACCACAGGCGGCCGGCGAGGGTGAGCAGCAGCGAGAACACCAGGATCTGAATGACGATCAGCCGGATCGTGACCCGCGAGGTCCGTCCCTCGGAAAGCGTACTCACAGGCGCTTGACCCCCTTGAGCTTCGGCTGCCGGCGCCCGGCCCTCGGCAGCAGGCCGCCGTGCTGGACGCCGAGGCGCCCGCCCCGGCCGCGGCCACGGCCGCCCAGCCGGTTCCTGCGGCTCATCCGGCCGATGCGGAAGCTGCTCTTGGTCGTACGCCCGTACGCCCCGTCGCCGCCGCCCGCGACGGCCGTGCCGTCGCCGCTGAGCGGGTCGGAGACGGTACGGCGGGCCATGGCCATCACGAGCGGGACGACGAAGGGCGCGAGCAGCAGGTCGTAGCAGGCGGCGGTGGCCACCAGGCCGCTCAGGCCGACGTGGCGGGCGGCGGTGTCCCCGACGAGGGAGCCCACGCCCGCGTAGAGCAGCGTGGAGAGGACGGCCGCGCCGACGACGGCGAGCATGGGCACGGTGGCCGAGCGGACCCGGCCGCTGTCCGGCCGGGCGAGGCCGACCAGATAGCCGATGAGGCAGAGGACGAGGGCGTAGCGCCCGGTGGCGTGGTCGGCGGGCGGCGCGAGGTCGGCGAGGAGGCCCGCGCCGAAGCCGACGAGACAGCCCGTGGTGTGGCCGTAGACCAGGCCGAGGCCGACGACGACGAGGAGCATCAGGTCGGGCACCGCTCCGGGGAGGTGGAGCCGGGCCAGGACGCTCACCTGGACGACGAGGGCCACCACCACGAGCGCGGTCGAGAGCAGGATCCGGTTCAGGCGCATCGGTTCAGTCCTGGGGCTTGGCACTCGGGCTGGGGGTGACGGTGACGGTCATGGTGGGGGCGGGCTTGGGGGCCTCGGGCTTGGGCGGCAGCACGGTGTCGCGCGGGTCCTCGTGGGGCGCTTCGACGACGACGCCGACCAGGTCGAGCTTGCTGAAGCCGACGAAGGGGCGGACCAGGAGGGTACGGGTGAGGCCGCCGCCCGCGGGCTCGACATGGGTGACCTCGCCGACGGGGACGCCGGCGACGAAGGGCTTGTCCCGGCTGGAGCCGAAGGTGACGAGGCGGTCACCCTTGCGGACGGTGGCCTTGCCGTTGAGGAGTTCGACGCGCAGGGAGCTGTCGCCCTGGCCGTTGGCGAAGCCGATCTCGCCGGTCTTCTCCATGCGGGTGCCGACGGTGAACTTGGGGTCGCTGGCGAGCAGGACGGTGGCCGTGCCCGGGCCGACGGTGGTGACGCGGCCGACGAGCCCGTCGCCGTTGAGCACGGTCATATCGCGGCGGACGCCGTCGTTGGCGCCGATGTCGATGGTGACCGTCCAGGAGAAGCCCTGCGCGGCTCCTATGGCGATGACCTGGGCGCCCTTGATGCCGTACTGGCCGCGGCCGGCGGTCTTGAGCATGGCGTCCAGCTCGCGGAGCCGGCCGCGGTTGCGGTCGTCGCTGCCCAGGCGCTGCTTGAGGGCGGTGTTCTCGCGCTCCAGCTCGGCGATGCGGCTGCTGCGGTCCCCGGAGTCGCGGACGGCGGCGACGGCCTCGCCGACCGGGTCGACCGCGGCGGCGACGCCCTTCTCCACCGGTCCGAAGGCCGAGGCGGCCGCGTGGCGCACTCCGTCGAGCGGGGACTGCTCACCGCCGCGGATGTCGACCGTGATCAGCGCGAAGGCGATCGCGATCAGCAGGACCAGCAGCAGCCGGCTCTCTCGTGTGTCCCTCACGTGCGGCGGCGTGCCCTTCTCGTCGGACCGCCCGGCTGCGGGTCCGGACGGTCATCGGGAGCGTTCTGCCTGTATATCAGGTTGTTTGGGCGCTGCCGGTGCACCGGGGACGGGATATCGCCAAGGGCGGCGTCCCCGTGCCCACCGACCCGTCCACCGACCCGTCCACCGGTTCGTTCACCGGCGGGGCTGGGCGTCCAGGACCTGCTGGAGCGCCTCGAACTCCTCGACGCACTTGCCGGAGCCCAGGGCGACGGAGTCCAGCGGATCCTCGGCGATGTGGATGGGCATCCCGGTCTCGCGGCGCAGCCGCTCGTCCAGGCCGCGCAGCAGCGCCCCTCCGCCGGTGAGAACGATGCCGCGGTCCATGACGTCACCCGACAGTTCGGGCGGGCACTTGTCGAGGGTGGTCTTGACGGCGTCGACGATGGAGTTGACGGGCTCCTCGATGGCCTTGCGGACCTCGGCGGCCGAGATGACCACGGTCTTGGGCAGACCGCTGACCAGGTCACGGCCGCGGATCTCGGTGTGCTCGTCCTGCTCCAGGTCGTAGGCCGAACCGATGGTGATCTTGATTTGTTCGGCGGTGCGCTCACCGAGGAGGAGGCTGTACTCCTTCTTGATGTGCTGGATGATCGCGTTGTCCAGCTCGTCGCCGGCGACGCGGATGGACTGCGCGGTGACGATGCCGCCCAGCGAGATCACGGCGACCTCGGTGGTGCCGCCGCCGATGTCGACGACCATGTTGCCGGTGGCCTCGTGGACGGGCAGGCCGGAGCCGATGGCGGCGGCCATGGGCTCCTCGATGATGTGCACCTGACGGGCGCCGGCCTGGGTGGAGGCCTCGATGACGGCGCGGCGCTCGACGCCGGTGATTCCGGAGGGCACGCAGACCACGACACGCGGGCGGGCCATCCAGCGGCGCTTGTGGATTTTGAGGATGAAGTAGCGGAGCATCCGCTCCGTGATCTCGAAGTCGGCGATGACACCGTCCTTGAGAGGACGCACCGCGACGATGTTCCCCGGAGTTCGGCCGATCATCTTCTTGGCTTCGGCGCCGACCGCGAGGATGCCACCGGTGTTTGTATTGATCGCGACGACTGACGGCTCGTTGAGGACGATCCCGCGGCCTCTGACGTACACCAGCGTGTTGGCGGTCCCGAGGTCGACAGCCATGTCACGGCCGATGAACGACATGTTGTTCCCCATGAGGATACGTCTGGCCTTCCCAGTTTGGGCGAATGCTTACTCGAGGTCGGCAGGTGGTGCGCTGCGGGGCGCGGAAGCTTCATCGTAGTCTCGCCCACTCGAACGTGGCGCGAGGGTTCCTCCGCCATTGTCGGCGGAACACGAGCTGGCCCCAGTAATGGTGACGTCGTGTCGGAGTGAGAGGTTCCCCCGATCGACGCGCATATGCCAAGGGCGGCCGAAGGGATTAATCGACCGCCCTGATCAGAATGCCTGTTCGGCAGATCCCCTTGATCCGGTATCAGGCGAGACCGGGAAAGAAAATCTTGATTTCCCGCTCCGCGGACTCGGCGGAGTCCGAGGCGTGGATGAGGTTCTCGCGCGTGATGGTGCCGAAGTCACCACGGATGGAGCCGGGAGCGGCCGAGATCGGGTCGGTCGGGCCGGCCAGCGCGCGGATGCCCTCGATGACGCGCTCGCCCTCGACGACCAGCGCCACGACCGGGCCGGAGGACATGAAGCCCATCAGCGGCTCGTAGAAGTCGCGGCCCACGTGCTCGGCGTAGTGCTGCTCCAGGGTGGCGCGGTCCAGGGTGCGCAGCTCCAGCGCGCCGATCGTCCAGCCGGCCTTGCGCTCGATACGGCCGATGATCTCGCCGATCAGGCCGCGGCGGACCGCGTCGGGCTTGAGGAGGACGAGGGTGCGCTGGCTCATACTGCGGGCTCCTAGCGGGCAGGCGATCGGATGCGTGGGGCGAAGGCTACAGGCCCTCCCGGGCCCGCCGGTACTCGGCCCGGAAGGGCCGGGGCGGGCGCCGGGGCGGGCCCGGGCACGGCCCGGCGCTCAGGCGGCGCCCTCCGCCTCCGCCGTCAGCCGGGCGAAGCGGGCCTTCGCCTCGTCGACCTTGCGGCCGTAGTGGACCGAGGCCCACCACAGACCGGCGAAGACCACGCCGAGGATGAACATCATCGGGACGACCAGGCCGCTGGCGATCAGGCCCAGCTGGAGCGCCCAGCCCAGCTGGACGCCGCCGGGCCGGGTGATCATGCCGCACAGCAGCACGCTCAGCACCATGGCGGTGCCGCTGACGGCCCAGACCGTGCCCGTGGACAGGTCGGAGGTCTGCATGGCGACCAGGCCGGCGAAGCCGATGACGAAGAACTCGCCGATCAGGGTGCTGGCGCACAGCGTCCGCATGTCAGCGCCTCCCCAGCAGCAGCCGGGCCTCGCCCACGGTGATCACCGAACCGGTCACCAGGACACCCGCGCCGGAGTACTCGCTCTCCTCCTCGGCGAGGGTGATCGCGGCCTCCAGGGCGTCGTCCAGGCGCGGCTCGACCTGCACCCGCTCGGCGCCGAAGACCTCGACGGCCAGGCCGGCGAGCTCGTCGACGTCCATCGCGCGCGGGGTGGAGTTACGGGTGACGACGACCTCCGCGAAGATCGGCTCGAAGGCCTCCAGCAGACCGCGGACGTCCTTGTCGGCGCTGGTGCCGACGACGCCGATCAGCCGGCTGAAGCCGAAGGCCTCGGTGATGCCGTCGGCGGTGACACGGGCGCCCGCGGGGTTGTGCGCGGCGTCCAGCACCACCGTCGGGCTGCTGCGCACGACCTCCAGCCGGCCCGGCGAGGTGACCGAGGCGAAGGCGCGGCGGACCACGTCGATGTCGAGCGGACGGGCGTGCTGCGAGCCGATCCCGAAGAACGCCTCGACGGCCGCCAGGGCGACGGCGGCGTTGTGCGCCTGGTGGGCGCCGTACAGCGGGAGGAAGAGCTCCTCGTACTCGCCGCCCAGGCCGCGCAGGGTCAGCAGCTGGCCGCCGACGGCGACCTCCCGGGCGACCACGCCGAACTCCATGCCCTCGCGGGCGACCGTGGCGTCGACCTCGACGGAGTGCTTGAGCAGCACCTGCGCCGCGTCCACCGGCTGCTGGGCCAGCACGACGGTGGCGCCGGACTTGACGATGCCGGCCTTCTCCGTGGCGATGTCACCGGGCGTGGAGCCGAGCCGGTCGGTGTGGTCGAGCGAGATCGGGGTGACCACGGCGACGGTGCCGTCGACGACGTTCGTGGCGTCCCAGGTGCCGCCCATGCCGACCTCGACGACGGCCACGTCGACGGGGGCGTCGGCGAAGGCGGCGAAGGCCATGCTCGTGATGACCTCGAAGAAGGACATCCGGTGTTCCTCGCGCTCGTCGACCATCTCGACGTACGGCTTGATGTCCTGGTACGTCTCGATGAAGCGCTCGGCGGCGATGGGGGCGCCGTCCAGGCTGATCCGCTCGGTGACGGACTGGACGTGCGGGCTGGTGTAGCGGCCGGTGCGCAGGTCGAAGGCGCCCAGCAGGGCCTCGATCATGCGGGCGGTGCTGGTCTTGCCGTTGGTGCCGGTGATGTGGATCGCGGGGTAGGCGCGCTGCGGCTGCCCCAGGATGTCCATCAGGGCCTCCACGCGGACCAGCGACGGGTCCAGCTTGGTCTCGCCCCAGCGGCCCGCGAGCTCCGTCTCCACCTCGCGCAGGGCCCGGTCCACCTCCGGGTCCTCCGGGCGCGCCGGCACGGCGTCGCCCTGCGGGGGTCCCGACTGGGTGCGCAGGGTGCGGCTGCCCGCCTCGATCACGGCGAGGTCGGGGTCTCTGTCGGTCTCGGCATCGACGATCTCCTCGAACCGGTCGGCGGCACCGGACGCACCGGTTTCGCCGGGTTCGAGATCGCCGTTCTCGTCATTCAGGGGGCGCTCGCTCACGCGGCCCAGTCTACGGACCGGGGGCGCGCGAAGGGCCGGGGCGTCGCCACCTGCGCCCGGTCCGCAGCGGAAGCGGGCGCATCCGCTTTGTCATACGGTTCTTCCGGAAGATCCGTTAAGCGAGGTTCCGGCGGTGAGAGCCATGGCGTCCTCGGTGGACCGGGACCGCCTCCAGGCGGTCCTGGAGGCCCTGCCGTCCGGCGCGCTCCTCCAGAGCCAGGCCGACGAGGTGCTCGCCGTCAACCGCAGGTTCGTCGCCATGTTCGACCTCGACGGAAGGGCCGACCTCTCCCCCGGCGCCCCCATGCGGTCGCTCGTCCCGCTCGTCCGGGCGTTCTACACCAGCGACGTCTCCATGCCCCACGCCCTGGACGAGATCCTGGCCCGCCGCCACGTCCACCGCGCCGCCGAGATCCCGCTGACCGACGGACGGACCATCCGCCGCCAGGTCGAGCCGCTGCGCAGGAACAGCACATACCTGGGCGCCCTGTGGACGTTCACGGACATCAGCGACGCCAAACGGCGCGAACACGACCTGAAGCGCGACAACGCCGCGCTGACCGAGCTGGCCCGCCAGCGCAACGCCTTCACCGCCGCCGCCTCCCACGAGCTGCGCACCCCGCTCACCTCCATCAGCAGCTTCGGCGAGCTCCTGGCCGACCCCGCCTTCGGCACCCTCAGCAGCGAGCAGGCCTCGTTCCTCGACGCCATCCGGCGCAACGCCGGGCGGATGCAGCGGGTGATCTCCGACCTGCTGCTGACGACCCGGATGCGGGCGGTCGGGCCGGAGCTGGAGTTCGCCCCCGTCGACGTGCCCGGCATGCTCGCGGAGGCCCTGCTGGACCACATGGGAGAGCTGGAGGCGGCGGGCGTCTTCGCCGTACTGGACTGCGAGAGCGGCCCCGCCCTGCGCGGCGACCGCCACCGGCTCCGGCACGTGATCGGCAATCTGCTGGAGAACGCCGCGAAATTCACCCCCGCCGGGGGCCGGGTCGGCATCACGGCCGCCCCCAGGGGCGTCCACTGGGACATCGAGGTCGCCGACACCGGCATCGGCATCCCCGAGAAGTACCGCCACGAGATCTTCACCGGGTTCGTCCGGGCCCCCAACGCCCGCTCCGGCGGCTACCCGGGCACCGGCCTCGGCCTCGCCATCTGCCGCACGGTCGTCGAACGGCACGGCGGCACGATCGCCGTGGGCGGGCACGAGGGCGAGGGCGCGGTCTTCCGCATCCGGCTGCCGATCGCGGGCCCGCCGGCGGACGCTCCGGAGGCTCCGGACGCTCTGGACGCTCCGGACGCCGCCCGGGGGATGTCATGACCCACGTCCTGGTCGTCGAGGACGACCCCGACCTCGCCCTCGCCCTGCGCGTCCTGCTCACCCGCAACGGCTACGAGGTCGTCGCCGCCGACGACGGCCGCGAGGCGCTGCGGCTGCTGTTCGCCGAGCGTCCCGCGCTGATGATCCTCGATATCGGCCTGCCCGGCCTCGACGGCTGGGAGGTGCTGGAGCGCACCCGGGACATGAGCGACCTGCCCGTGCTCCTGCTCACCGCGCGGGGCGCTGAGAGCGACCGCGTGCGCGGCCTGCGCGCCGGCGCGGACGACTACCTCCCCAAGCCCTTCGGCAACGACGAGCTCCTCGCCCGTGTCGAGGCGCTGCTGCGCCGCAGCGCGCCCACCCGCTGGGCCGGCGACTCCTTCGGCGACGACGGGCTGCGCCTGGTGCCCGAGCGCCGCTCGGCGGTGTGGCAGGGCCACGAGACCCGGCTCAGCGACATCGAGTACCGCCTGCTCCAAGTCCTCGTCCGCAACCGGGGCCGGGTGATCACCACCGATCAGCTTCTCGACCGCGTGTGGGACGACCCGGAGGGCACCGGCCGGGAGCGCGTGAAGTTCGCGGTGCTGCGGCTGCGGCGCAAGCTCCGCCAGGCGGCGGGCGACGAGGCGGCGGACCCCCTGGAGGCGGTCCGGGGGCTGGGCTACCGCTACCGGGCGTAAAGGGCTGATCTCAGCCCGCTCCGGGACCAAGGTCCCGAAATCCGTTCGCTACCGTCCCGCAACCAAACCCCATCCAACCCGGCAACCAACACAACCCACTCTCTGGAACTGTCAACGCCCCCGACAGCCCCAGGAGCCCCGCATGTCCCTGCCTCCCCGCAGCATCGCGATCGTTCTCGGTACGCGCCCCGAGCTGGTCAAGCTCACCGACCTTGTGCGCCTCCTGGGACCTGCCGCTCACCTGGTGCACACCGGTCAGCACTACGACGAGGAGCTGTCCGGCCGCTTCCTGACCGAGCTGGGCCTGCCCGAGCCGACCTTCCTCACCGGTGTCGGCGGGCAGCCGCGCGCCGTGCAGATATCCGCCGCCCTCGCCCAGCTCGACGCGCTGTTCACCGCCGAGCCGCCGCTGGCCGTCGTCGTCCAGGGCGACACCAACGCCGCCCTGGCCGGCGCGCTGGCCGCCAACGCCCGCGACATCCCGCTGCTGCACGTCGAGGCCGGTCTGCGCAGCCACGACCGCAACATGCCCGAGGAGCACAACCGGGTCCTCATCGACAGCATCGCCGACGTGCTCTGCGCCGCCACCGAGGACAACCGCGCCAACCTCCTCGCCGAGGGCGTCGACGGCTCCCGGATCGCCCTCACCGGCAACACCGTCGTCGAGGCCGTCCGCAACCAGCTCCCCGGCGCGACCGAGCGCGCGGCGCTGCTGGACCGGCACGCGCTGACCGCCGACGGCTACGTCCTGGCGACCGTGCACCGGCCCGAGAACACCGACTCGGCCGAGGCGCTGCGGGCGATCCTGACCGAGCTGGCCGCCCTCGCGACGCCGGGCCGCCCGGTCGTCCTGCCGCTGCACCCGCGTACCCGCGCCCGTATCGAGGCCGCCGGCCTCGTGGACCTGCTGGCCCCGCTGACGGTGACGGCACCGCTCGGCTACTCCGAGTTCCTGGCCCTCGCCCGGCACTCCGCCCTGCTGGTCTCCGACTCCGGCGGCATCCAGGAGGAGTGCACGGTCCTCGGCCGCCCGCTGGTCGTCGTCCGCCGCTCCACGGAGCGCCCGGAGGCCATGGCGGACTTCGCGGACCTGGTCGAGCCGGGCCGCGCCATCGGCGAGGCGGCGCGCCGCCGCCTCTCCTCCGGAGCGGAGGAACTGGACCGCCTCGCCGCCCTGCCGAGCCCGTTCGGGGACGGGCTGGCGTCGGACCGCATCGTGGCGCTGCTGGCCGCCGTGGCGGCCCCCGCGGAACTGGCCGCCGCCGCGTAGGCCCCGAGCGGGGCTCCGCCCCCTCGCACCCCCGTACCGCGCTTCGCGCGGTGTCCTCGAACGCCGGACGGGCCGAAAAAGCCCACCTCACGCCCGGAGTAATACCCCCGCATGTTCTCCAGCCCCTTCCTCCTCGCCTTCCCCTTCTTCCTCCTCGCCTGCTTCCTGCTCTACTGGGCCGGCGCCCGCCACGCGTACACCCGCCGCCCCGCCGTCGAGAACGGCACCCCCGACGCCTTCGACTGGCACTTCTTCGTCCCCTGCCGTGACGAGGAGGCCGTCGTCGGCACCACCGTCACACGACTGCGCGCCGACCACCCGGGCGCGCACGTCTGGGTCATCGACGACGACAGCGAGGACCGCACCGGCGCCATCGTCGCCGCCCTCGCCGACGAGGACCGCCGCGTCCACCTCGTCAGCCGCCGGCGTCCCGACGCCCGTCAGGGCAAGGGCTCGGCGCTCAACGCCGCGTACGACGAGCTGAACCAGTTCCTGTCCAAGGACACCGACCGCGAGCGCGTCGTCGTGTGCGTCATCGACGCCGACGGCCAGCTCGACCCGCACGCCCTCGCCCGCGTCAGCGGCCCCCAGGGCTTCGGCGACCCCGAGACCGGCGGCGTCCAGGTCAGCGTCCGGATGCGCAACACCGACGACCCGCGCCCGCTGCCCGACCGCGGCCGGTTCGCCAACGCCTTCGCCCGGCTGCTGGTGCGCATGCAGGACATGGAGTTCTCCGTCTCCAACGCCGGCATGCAGCTGCTGCGTGGCCGCACCGGCTCCGTCGGCCTGGGCGGCAACGGCCAGTTCACCCGCCTCGCCTCCCTGGACCGCATCGCCGCCGCCGAGCGCCGCCCCTGGCAGCGCGGCGCGCTGCTGGAGGACTACGAGCTGGGCCTGCACATGATCCTCAACGGTGACCGGATATCCCACATAGCCGACACCTGGGTCTCCCAGGAGGGTCTCCCGCACGGCCGCCGGTTCCTCACCCAGCGCACCCGCTGGGCCCAGGGCAACCTCCAGTGCGTCCGCTACGCGCCCCGCATCGTCTCCTCCCGCCACTACGGCGGCAAGGGCGTCCTGGAGACGCTCTACACCTTCCTCCAGCCGGTCGCCCACCTGGTCACCCTCGCGCTGTGCGCGGTCATGTTCACCCTCCTGGGTCTCACCGCCGCCGAGGACGGCGTGGGCGAGGCGTTCGGCGGCATGCTGGCCCTGTGGCCGCTGATCATCGCCCTGGCCGTGGTGTCCGTGACGCCGTTCGTCCTGTGGGGCCCGGTCTACCGCCGGGACCGCGCCGGCGACCGCTCGCTGCTGACCGCCCTCCTGTGGGGCCTGGCACTGTGGCTGTACGCCTACCATCTCTTCCCGGCGTCCGCCCGCGGTTTCATCCGGATGCTGCGCGGACGCAACGGCTGGGCGAAGACCCGCCGCAACGCCGAAGCCACGACCTCCGGCCCGGTGGCCATCGAGGCCTGACCCAAAACCCACCAGGGCCATGAGTTCGGTCACAGAATTGACCGACGAGGCAACCTTCCGTACCGTTCCGCCATCTGACCGCCGGTGATATTTATGCCCGGAACGGTTCCGGGTGGCGGAACGGAGCGTTGTGCGCACACCACAACTCAGCAACAGATCACACCTGCTGCTGCTCACAGGGTGGGCAGTGCTCTGGTTCATCGTCGTGGAGCCCAGCGGCGGCTTCTCCTGGCACTACCTGCGCACCGGCGGTGAGCTGATCTACGACGGGGGCACCTCCGGCGACGGCGGCCTCAACCTCTACGCCCGCCACCCCGAGCTTCAGATGGGCCCCGTCAGCTTCCTGGTGGCCGGCCTCTTCAACCCCTTCCCGGCCGTGGTCGGCCAGGTGCTGGCCGAGGCCCTGATGTCCCTGCTGGGCCTGGTGATCCTGGTCCTGGCCGGCCGCAGCGCCGCCCGGCACCTCCTGGGCACCGGCACCAACCACCAGCGGCTGCGGCAGCGGGTCCTCATCGCGGGCCTGGCCTTCATCCCCATGTGGATAGAGGTCTCGGTCCGTTTCGCGCATCTGGACGACGTCCTCGCGCTCTTCTTCACCGCGCTCGCGGTGTACTACCTGACGCGCTGCAACGCGGCCGCGACCGGTATCTGCATGGCCCTGGCCCTGGACTCCAAGCCGACCGCGCTGGCCTTCCTGCCGCTGCTGCTGGCGCTGCCCAAGGAGCGGTGGATGCGCGCGGGGCTGTGGTGCGTGGGCCTGGTGGCCGTCGCCTGGCTGCCGTTCTTCCTCGTCGACCCCCACTCCTTCGCCGCCGCGAAGTTCACCATCCCCAACAGCCCGGCCTCCGCGCTGCGCTGGCTGGGCGGCAACACACCCGAGACCCCGAACTGGGCCCGCCCCGCCCAGGCCGCGCTCGGCCTCGCCCTGGGGGCGATCGCCGTCTGGCGCGGCCGCTGGGCGGCCGTCATCCTGCTGGGCGCCAACGCCCGGATCGTCCTCGACCCCAGCGTCTACACCTACTACACGGCCTCCGTGCTGCTCGGCACCCTGCTGTGGGACGTCTGCGGCCAGCGGCGGCTGGTGCCGTGGTGGAGCTGGATCGCGCTGTTCGTGCTCTACGGCAGCGTGTTCGTGGTGCCCGACGAGTCGGCCAAGGGCCTGATCCGGCTGGGCTTCGTGGTGGTGTCCACGGCGTATGTGCTCTTCGCCCCCGTACGGGACCGCCGGGACCGCAATCAGCACAGACTCCTCGACCGGGTGGAGGAGGAGCCGGTGGAGGGGCCGTGGGGTCCCATGTGGGACCCGGGCCGGACGAGGCCGTGGGAGGCAAGGCCGATCACCGAGCGCTGACCTCCTGGAGAACGACCGCGGCCGGGCCGCCCCCGTATGGGGGCGACCCGGCCGCTTCGTTGTGCGGGGCCGGTCGGCTCAGGCGGCCGGCAGCGCCGCGAGCTGGGCGCTGATCCGCTCGATGTCGGCCTCGGCCTTCACCATGCGCGTACGGATCTTCTCCACGGCCACCTCGGCGGCCTTGGCGAGGAACGCCTCGTTGCCGAGCTTGGCCGTGCACTGGGCCTTGTCCTTCTCGGCCGCGGCCAGCGCCTTGGCCAGACGCTTGCGCTCGGCCTCGACATCGATCGTGCCGGACAGGTCGAGGGCGACCGTGGCACCGGCGACCGGGAGGGTCGCGGTGGCGTGGAAGCCTTCCTCGGCCGGCTGGAGGCGCAGCAGCTGACGGATCGCGCCCTCGTGGGCGGCGAGCGTCGTGCCCGACAGGTCGAGCTTCGCCGGGACGCGCTGGCCGGGCTGGAGGCCCTGGTCGGCGCGGAAGCGGCGGACCTCGGTGATCACCTGCTGGAGGTTCTCGATCTCGGACTCGGCGGCGGCGTCACGGAAGCCGCTGTCCTTCGGCCAGTCGGCGACGACGACGGACTCCTTGCCCGTCAGCGTGGTCCACAGCGTCTCGGTCACGAACGGCATGACCGGGTGCAGCAGCTTCAGCGTCTTGTCCAGGACCTCGCCGAGGACGCGCGCGGAGGCCTTGGCCGCCTCGCCGCCGCCCATGAAGGTGGTCTTGGACAGCTCGACGTACCAGTCGAAGACCTCGTCCCACGCGAAGTGGTAGAGGGTGTCCGCGAGCTTGGCGAACTGGAAGTCGTCGTAGAACGCGTCGACTTCGGCGATCGTGGCGTTGAGCCGGGAGAGGATCCAGCGGTCGGTGGCCGACAGTTCCTCGGCCGGCGGCAGCTCGCCCTCGACCGTGGCGCCGTTCATCAGGGCGAAACGGGTGGCGTTCCAGATCTTGTTGGCGAAGTTGCGGGACGCCTGGACCCAGTCCTCGCCGATCGGGACGTCGGTGCCCGGGTTCGCGCCCTTGGCCAGGGTGAAGCGGACGGCGTCGGAGCCGTAGGCGTCCATCCAGTCCAGCGGGTCGACGACATTGCCGAAGGACTTCGACATCTTCTTGCCGCGCTCGTCGCGCACCAGGCCGGTGAGGGCGATGGTGTGGAAGGGCGCGACGCCGTCCATCGCGTACAGGCCGAACATCATCATCCGGGCGACCCAGAAGAAGATGATGTCGTGGCCGGTGAGCAGGACGTCGGTGGCGTAGAACTTCTCCAGGTCCGGGGTCTTCTCCGGCCAGCCCAGCGTGGAGAACGGCCACAGGCCGGAGGAGAACCAGGTGTCGAGGACGTCGGTGTCCTGGCGCCAGCCCTCGCCCGTCGGCGGCTGCTCGTCCGGGCCGACGCAGACGATCTCGCCGTCCGGGCCGTACCACACGGGGATGCGGTGACCCCACCACAGCTGGCGCGAGATGCACCAGTCGTGCATGTTGTCGACCCAGTCGAAGTAGCGCTTCGACATGTCCTCCGGGTGGATCTTCACCCGGCCGTCGCGGACGGCGTCACCGGCGGCCTGCGCCAGCGGGCCGACCTTGACCCACCACTGCATCGACAGACGCGGCTCGACCGTCGTCTTGCAGCGCGAGCAGTGGCCGACGGCGTGGACGTACGGGCGCTTCTCCGCGACGATCCGGCCCTGCTCGCGCAGGGCGCCGACGATCGCGGAACGGGCCTCGAAGCGGTCCAGGCCGAGGAAGGGGCCGTGGACGGTGATGACGCCGCGCTCGTCCATGACGGTCAGCGACGGCAGGTTGTGGCGCTGGCCGATCGCGAAGTCGTTGGGGTCGTGGGCCGGGGTCACCTTGACGGCGCCGGTGCCGAACTCGGGGTCGACGTGGGTGTCGGGGACGACCGGGATCGTGCGGTCCGTCAGCGGCAGCTTGATCTGCTTGCCGATGAGGTGGGCGTAGCGCTCGTCGTCCGGGTGGACGGCCACGGCGGTGTCGCCCAGCATCGTCTCGGCGCGGGTGGTGGCCACGACGAGCGTGTCCTCGCCCTCGCCGTACTGGATGGAGACGAGCTCGCCGTCGTCGTCCTGGTACTCCACCTCGATGTCGGAGATGGCCGTGAGGCAGCGCGGGCACCAGTTGATGATGCGCTCGGCGCGGTAGATCAGCTCGTCGTCGTAGAGCTTCTTGAAGATCGTCTGGACGGCGCGGGACAGGCCCTCGTCCATGGTGAAGCGCTCACGGCTCCAGTCGACGCCGTCGCCGAGGCGGCGCATCTGGCCGAGGATCTTGCCGCCGTACTCCTCCTTCCACTGCCACACGCGCTCGACGAACGCCTCGCGACCCAGGTCGTGGCGGGACAGGCCCTCCTCGGCGAGCTGCTGCTCGACCTTGTTCTGGGTGGCGATGCCGGCGTGGTCCATGCCGGGCAGCCACAGCGCCTCGAAGCCCTGCATGCGCTTGCGGCGGGTGAGGGCGTCCATGAGGGTGTGCTGGAAGGCGTGGCCCAGGTGGAGCGAGCCGGTGACGTTCGGCGGGGGGATGACGATGGTGTAGGGCGGCTTCTCGCTGCCGGCGTCGGCCGTGAAGTAACCGCGCTCTACCCAGCGCTCGTACAGCGGCCCCTCTACCTCGGCCGGCGCGTACTGGGTCGGCAGTTCGGGGGCGCTGTCGTTCGGCCCGCGGTCGGGGCTCTGCTGAGTGTTCTCGGTCACGGACCGAATTCTACGGGGAGGGGCCGACAGCTCACGAACCCGTTTCCGTCTCGCGGGGACTCCCGTCGGCCGCCCCGCCGCAAGGCTCGAATAAGCGATCGACAAAGATGACGTGCACCTGACCCAGGCCCCCCGCCCGCGAGAGAGCCGAGAGCCACCGATGAGCCACCCCCAGCCGGGCCCGTACGGCCAGCAGCCGCAGCCCAATCCATACGGCCAGCCCGGCTACGGCTATCCGCAGCAGCCCGCGCAGGCACCGGCGGCGGGCCCGTACGGAGAGCCCTACGGACAGCCGTATGGGCAGCCGTATGGGCAGCCGTACGGCCAGTACGGACAGCCGGGGCCGTACGGACAGCAGCCCGGCATGCCGATGCCGTACCCGCCGCCGCTCCCGCCGCACAACGGCGGCAACAAGGGCAAGGCCATCGGCATCGCGCTGGGCGCGGTCATCCTGGTGGGCGCGATCGTCGTGGGCGGCTTCGTCCTCATGTCGGGCGGCCACCGCGGGCGCGGTGACGACACCGGGGCCGGCGGGGGCGCCAAGGGCGGCGGCCCGGCCGCGCAGGCGGGCCCGCGCCACAAGCTGGTCACCCCCGACACCATCCTCTCCGGCGAGTACCGGAAGGAGACCGGCGCGGACCTGCCGGTGCTGGGCGCGAACGAGAAGGCCGACCTCCGTCACATGGGCGTCGCCGACCCGGAGACCCTCTCGGGCGCGTATGAGACGGGAAGCCCGGGGCCGACGCAGAAGAAGGTCCGCTTCACCGGCGCCTGGGGCCGCATCAAGAGCCCGGAGCGCGTCGTGGACGGCATGTTCGCGTCGCTGGGCGCCGCGCTCAAGAAGGACGACGGCGACGGCGAGGGCCGCATGGAGCTCGAGGGCACCGCCCAGCGCGTCTCCCCCTCCGGGCTGGACGACGGCGCGGTGATGAAGTGCCAGCACACCCACCTGGTGGGCACCACCGCCCCGGGCGGCAAGCCGATCACGATGCAGATGTGCGTATGGGCCGACCACAGCACGACGGAGGCGGTGTTCAGCCTGGACACGGCGGCGGTGCTGGCGGGCACGAAGGTCCCGCTGGAGGACGCGGCGGAGCTGACGTCGAAGGTACGCAGGGACACCCGCGCGCCCCTCTCCCAGTAGTCCCGGTAGCACACAGGGGAGTTGTTCCGAAACCGTTGCGGGCCCGAGGTAAAGCCGGAATAAGCCATCGGGAAGGATGGCGCAGGACTATCGCGATCACGTGAGAGAACTGCGTCGAAGAGGAAACGATGAGCTACCCCCAGCCGGGCCCGTACGGCCAGCAGCCGCCGCCCAACCCGTACGGCCAGGGCGGCGCACCCGGCCAGCCCGGCTACGGCTACCCCCAGCAGCCCCCCGCCCCCTACGGCGCCCCGCCGCCCCCGCCCCCGCCGCCGGGCACGCCCTACGGCGCCCCGCCCCAGCCGCAGGGCTGGGGCCAGCCCCCGGCCCCCCAGCCCCAGGGCTGGGGCCAGCAGCCGGGCATGCCGGGCGGCTACCCGCCCCCGGCCCAGCCGAGCGGCGGCGGCGCGGGCAAGGCGATCGGCATCACGGTGGGCGTACTGGTCGTGGTGGGCGCGATCGTGGGCGGCGTGCTCCTCATGGGCGGGGGCAGCAGTGGTGGCGGCGACGTGAAGCCGTACACGATGGAGATGCCGGCGTCGCTGCTGGACGGAAAGTTCATCAAGGCACCGATGCCGGCGGGCGCCCAGCAGAATCAGCCGCAAAGCCTCGCCAACAACGAACAGGCCAAGGCGGCCGGCATCGAGAACGGCACGTCGGTGAGCGAGCGGTACACCAACGCCGAGAAGCAGGGCCTCTCCGTCAACGGCACCTACGGCACCATCAGCGACCCGAAGAAGACCATCGACACGCTGCTCCCCCTCATCGACGAGCAGCAGAAGAAGCTTCTCGGGTCCATGCAGATCGACAACGGCCCGTGGACTGACTTCTCGCCGAACGGCTTCGACGGCGCGGTGATGAAGTGCCGGACGCAGAAGATCACCACGTCCATGGGTCAGTTCTCGACCGAGATCGAGAGCAACAGCTGCGTCTGGGGCGACACCAGCGCGGTGGGCTCCGTCACGCACCAGCTCACGAAAAGCAACAACCCCTACGGCGCCGCCAGCGCGTCCAGCGGCAGCGTCATGTCCATCCAGGAGCTCTCCGACGCGACCGCGAAAATCCGCAACCAGGTCCGCAAGGAGAAGTAACCCCACCAGCGGAATCAACACGGCCGCTGTGAGTGCCCCAAAGTGGGCCCTCACAGCG
>NZ_JAVRFI010000042.1:0-29887 GCF_031845785.1 Streptomyces hesseae | reverse complement strand
CCCGCCCGCCCTCGCGGATCGTCGTGCCGGCCAGCTCGGTGTCGCGCGTCGCCGTGCGCTGGAAGGAGATCACCGGGGTCGCCCAGCGGACGATCTCCTCGGCGGTGGTGGCGGGCCGCTCCCGTTTGTAGAGCTCCCACTGCTCGGGGTGGGTGAGGAAGGCGTGCATACCGTGGCTGATGGCGTTGCGTGTGGTCTCGTTGCCGGCGACGGCCAGCATCAGCACGAAGAAGCCGAACTCGTCGGAGCCCAGGCTTCCCTCGTCCTCGGCGGCCACCAGCCGGCTGACGATGTCCCGCGCGGGGCTGGCCGTGCGGGCGGCGGCGAGGTCCATCGCGTAGGCGATCAGCTCCATGGCGGAGCGGCTGCCGGTCTCCTCGGTGACCGCGAGCTCGGGGTCGTCGTAGGCGATCATCCGGTTGGACCAGTCGAAGATCTTCGCCCGGTCGTGCTGGGGGACGCCGATGAGTTCGGCGATGGCCTGGAGGGGGAGTTCGCAGGCGATGTCGGTGACGAAGTCACCGCTGCCGTGCTCCCGGGCGGCCGTGACGATCCGTCCGGCCCGCTCCCGCAGGGCCGACTCCAGGGCCCGGACCGCCCGGGGGGTGAAGCCGCGCTGGACGATCCGGCGGACGCGGGTGTGCTCGGGCGGGTCCATGTTGAGCATCATCAGCCGCTGGGCGTCGATCCGCTCGCGCCGCATACCGGGGTGGAAGCGGATGACCGAGGTGTTGCGGCCGGAGGAGAAGTCCTCCGGCCGGGTGGACGCCTCCTTGACGTCCGCGTGCCGGGTGACGGCCCAGTAGCCGTCGTCGTCGAAGCCCGCGAGGCCGTGCGGCTGGGGGATCCAGGCCACCGGGGCCGTCCGCCGCAGCAGGGCGAACTCCGGCAGCGGCACTCCACGGGCGTTGACGTCCGGATCGGTGAAGTCGAAGCCCTCGGGCAGCGCGGGACAGGACGGCATGGCCACCACTCCAGTTCGGGGAGCCGCCGGGAACGGCGTAGCTGTGCTGACGGGCGGCTGTACTGATGGGCCATCAGAAACCTGTCGTCCGACGGTAGTGACGGGGTCGTGGACCGGCAAGGCACGCGACGCCATCTGTCGCACGCGCGGGGCGTGCGCGACCCTTGTGCGGCGGGGGCGGCGCTCGAAAGACTGCCGACGGACGGAAGCGGAACTGGAACGCGTACTCGTTTTGCCGGGGGCGCCGGGACGCCCAGCGGACGCGCGAGGAGAGGACAGCCGGACATGGCCGCGGAACCCGTGATCGTCGAAGCCGTACGGACGCCCATCGGCAGGCGCGGCGGCGCGCTCGCCAACCTCCATCCGGCCTATCTGCTGGGGGAGACCTATCGTGAGGTCCTCGCGCGCACCGGCATCCAGCCCGACTGCGTCGAGCAGATCGTCGGCGGCACGGTCACCCACGCCGGGGAGCAGTCGATGAACCCGGCCCGGACCGCCTGGCTGGCCATGGGCCTGCCCTACGAGACCGCCGCCACCACCGTGGACGCCCAGTGCGGCTCGTCCCAGCAGGCCAACCACCTCGTCGCCAACATGATCGCGAGCGGGGTGATCGACATCGGGATCGGCTGCGGTGTCGAGGCCATGTCCCGGGTTCCGCTCGGCAGCGGCTCCAAGCACGGACCGGGCCGGCCCTTCCCCGACGAGTGGAACGTCGACCTGCCCAACCAGTTCGAGGCCGCCGAGCGCATAGCCCGCAGGCGCGGCCTCACCCGTGAACAGGTCGACGCCCTCGGCCTGCTCTCCCAGGAGCGGGCGGCCCGCGCCTGGGCGGAGGAGCGTTTCAAGCGCGAGACCTTCGCCGTGCAGGTGCCCACCACGGAGGAGGAGCAGTACGCCGGGCAGGGCATGTGGCGTCTGGTCGACCGCGACGAGGGCCTGCGCGACACCAGCATGGAGGCGCTGGCCGGGCTCAAGGCCGTGATGCCCACGGCCGTCCACACCGCCGGCAACTCCTCGCAGATATCCGACGGCGCTGCGGCGCTGCTCTGGGCCTCCAAGCGGATGGCCCGGGCGCTGCGGCTGCGCCCCCGGGCCCGGATCGTCGCCCAGGCGCTCGTCGGCGCCGACCCCCACTTCCACCTGGACGGGCCCGTCGACGCGACCCGGGCGGTGCTGGGCCGGGCGGGGATGTCCTTACGGGACATCGACCTGGTGGAGATCAACGAGGCCTTCGCCTCGGTGGTGCTCTCCTGGGCGCGGGTCTTCGAGCAGGACCTGGAGAAGGTCAACGTCAACGGCGGCGCGATAGCGCTCGGGCACCCGGTCGGGGCGACGGGCGCCCGGCTGATCACGACGGCGCTGCACGAGCTGGAGCGGCGGGACGGAGAGTTCGCGCTGATCACGATGTGCGCGGGCGGTGCGCTGGCGACGGGGACGATCATCCAGCGGCTGTGACGCGGAGCGGGCGGCGCGGTGTCGCCCCCCGCCCCGGTGTCGCCCCCCGCTCCGGTGTCAGGTCGCGGCGGGGCCCGTCAGGCCGTGGTGCCGCCGTCCTCGTCGAGGCCGAGGAGGGTGATGGCCTCCGTCGGGCAGCAGCCGACCACGTCCTCGGCGGCCTCGATGTCCTCCGGCGAGGTCAGCCCGGACTTCAGCGCCTCGGCCAGGCCGTCGTCGCCCAGCCGGAACAGCTCCGGGTACATCGCCCCGCACAGACCGGCGCCGCCGCACACCTTCTTGTCGACCACGAGCCTTGGTGTCATCGCGCGCCGCCCTTCCCGCCGTCGGCACCGGTGCCGTGGAGGTGGACGGGGAGCGAGGCCAGGCCGCGCAGCAGCCAGTTCTCGCTGTAGGTCACCTCGGAGCGGGGGACGGCCAGTTCCAGGCGGGGGAAGCGCTCGAAGATCGCCGGAATGGCGACGGCGGCCTCCACGCGCGCGAGCGCCGCGCCGAGGCAGTTGTGCAGGCCGTGGCCGAAGCCGACGTGGCGCGGGCCGTCCCGGGTGATGTCGAGACGGTCGGGGTCGGTGAAGCGGCGGGGGTCGCGGTTGGCGCCCTGGAGTGCGGCGACCACGGGGGCGCCGGCGGGCAGCCGCGTCCCGGCGAACTCCATGTCCTCCTTGGCGAAGCGGAAGAGGCCGACGGTCAGGGCCCCGTCGTAGCGCAGGAACTCCTCGACCGCGCCCGGTACGAGCCCGGGGTCGGACATCAGCAGCCGGCGCTGCTCGGGGTGGTCGAGCAGGGCGAGGACGGCCGAGCCGATGAGGTTCCGGGTGGTGTCCAGACCGGCCATGATCATCAGGGCGAGCATGGACACCAGCTCGTCCCCGGTGAGGCGGTCGTCGCCGTCGCGCGCCTGGATGAAGACGGTCATCAGGTCGTCGCCGAGCATCTTCCGTTTCTCGGCGATGAGTTCACGGCCGTACTCGGCGATGTCCTCGAAGGCGCGCTGGATCCTGTCCTTGTCGTCGTCCGGGCGGAAGGCGCGGTCGATGGCGTGCAGCATGTCGTTGTAGCGGGTCATGGGAATGCCGAGGATCTCCCCGATGACCGCCGCGGGGATGGCGCTCGCGTAGTCCACGACGTCGGGGCTTTCGGACACCGCCAGCTTGTCGAGCGAGGCGGCCACGATCCGCTCGGTGGGCTCGCGCCACTGGGCCACCCGGCGCGGGGTGAAGGCGCCCATGGCGAGCTTGCGGACGCGGGTGTGGTCCGGCGGGTCGAGCACCGTGAGGATCCGTGCCACCGGGGTGTCCGCGCCCAGCACCATGCCCGAGTCCAGGAACTCGCGGCTGGCGTAGGCCGTCGCGTCATTGCTGAACCGGGGGTCCCCCAGCAGCGCGTGGACGTCCTCGAACCGGGTCGCTATCCAGGTCCGTACGTCGCCGACGGGGAAACGGAACTCGTGGACCGGCGAGTTGTCGCGCAGCCACGCGAAGGCCGGGTAGGGGTTCTGGTAGTACTCGTAGCCGAACAGCTCTGTCGGCAGCGGGGATGCGGCCATCACTGATCTCCTTGACGAGACATGGGTGCGGTCACGGGACGGTCACCGCCGGGCCGACCGCGGCCCGGCGGTGCTGTAAGGGGTTACTTCACGAGCGTGAGGACCTGCTTCGAGGCGCGCAGGCCCGACTCGAGGGCGCCCTCGATGAAGGCGCCGTGCCAGCCCTCGGCGATGTCGGCGCCCGCGAAGACGACCCGGCCGTGGGGCTGCTCGATCTGGGGGAAGAGCCCGGTCAGCTGGCCGGGGCGGCGGAAGCCCCAGGCGCCGGCCGCCCACTTGTCCTTGCCCCAGGCCATGGCGCGGGACTTGAGGACCTGGGCCCCGGGGATCCACTGCTGGACGGCCGCCTGGACCTTCACCGGGTCGTTGACGTCCAGCCCGGGGCCGGTGAACGCGATCATGAGACGGCCGTCCGCGAGCTGCTTCTGCGGCACCATCATCAGGATCGGCGAGCCCTCGGGCGCGGTACCGGCGGTCGCCTCGACGTTGCCCTTGATGTGCAGCCACATCTTGGTGCCGTGGGGGACGCCGATGCCCTGGGTCGTGGCCTGGGTGTGCGCCTTGGGCAGACCGGGCTCGAAGGCGATGTTCTTCCAGGCGTTGGTGGAGGTGGCCACGACGACCGCGGGGGCCTTGTAGCGGCGGCCGGAGGCGGTCCACACCGTGACCTTACCGGTGCCCGGGTCGGAGATCCGGGTGACCGGCGAACCCTTGATGACCATGGTGAAGTTCTCCTTCAGCATGGCGTGGAGCATCGTGGTCATACCGCCGACGGGCCGGCGGCCCATGGCGCTGGAGTAGCTCTCGTACGTACCGCCGGCGAGCTGGTACCACTGGGCCATTCCGGTCAGCGAGCCGAGGGTGCTGGGGCCGCCGGAGTAGACGGAGGTCTCGCCGGTGAGCATGTTGACCTCGGCCGGCGAGAGGTTCATCTGCTTGATCCGGTCGGCCAGCGAGAGCGGGTCCACCGCGGCCAGCAGGTCCTTGCGGTACAGCGGCTCGGCCGGGCGCTCGAAGTATTTCTCGGAGCCCTTGTAGAACTCGGTCCACAGGGGTGTCAGCAACTTGGCGGCGTCACCGGGCGAGAACGCCTTCAGCCCGGTGGTACCGGCGACGATGACGCGGTCCGGGATGGGGTCCTCGTAGGTGGCGATGTTGTACCGGGTGAGCTCCTTGTTGACCAGCTGCTGCTGAGGCGCGAGCCACTGGCCGCCGACCTCGATCTGCTCGCCGGCCCAGGTGTCCGTCCAGATGCGGCCGCCGACGCGGTCCGAGGCCTCCAGGACCACGGTGTTCAGGCCCTTGGCGCCGAGTTCGCGCGCCACCATGGCCCCGGCGTACCCGGCGCCGATGATGACCACGTCGAACAGTGCTTCCTCTTCGGCGTGGGCGATGCCCTGCCCGGCCGTGCCGAGGCCGACCGTCAGTGCCCCCGCGCCGATGCCTTTG
Source organism: Streptomyces hesseae (assembly GCF_031845785.1). Taxonomy (NCBI): domain Bacteria; kingdom Bacillati; phylum Actinomycetota; class Actinomycetes; order Kitasatosporales; family Streptomycetaceae; genus Streptomyces; species Streptomyces hesseae. The sequence continues at coordinate 24,473 of NZ_JAVRFI010000042.1, read as the reverse complement.
AGTAGCGATCGGCGCCCGAAACGGCGGTTGGCGATGGACGAGTTCGCGCCATGAGAGTGCATGGAAGTCCTCTGGTGTTTGTCTGGCTGCGGCCATCGGTCCGGTGCAATTGCCGACAGAACGCCCCGGCGATCGAAAGTCCCGGGGTGTTCGGGCGCACTGTTCCCGTCATCGCGTGCGATGGCCGTCGAACGCGGCCCGATGGCGGGTAGGTCGGCGGGCACGGACCGCACGGATCACCGTCCGTGACGGACGGTGGCCGGCGGCATGGGGCGCTCAGGCGGGCAGCCGATGGAAAGGTCGCGTGGGGCCGAAAGGATGCGCCGGGCTGCCGGTCGGTGGAAGACCGGGGCGTTGAACGATCAGCCGCGGCGGGAAAGGAGCCGGACGTCGCCGGTCATGCGCACGCACCCGATCGGGTGCTGTTCACCATAGGTGACAGCGGTGCGGTTCCCCGCCATGTGAAGGAGCTCGTCCCCGCCCGCACCGGGCGGGGCGCCATAGCCACTCGTGACCATTCTGGTCCCCCCGTTATCAATCAGCATGGGCCTGAACGGTGTTGTGTCTTGTTCATGGCCTTGACGCGACTGTACTGAACGGTCATCGATGCGGGGTCACCGGAGGGTCTCCTCCCGCTCATCCATGGTGGGGGCAGGTAAATGCCGGTCCGTGGCCGGGGCCCCGGGAACGCGAAAAGCCGACGGGGGCTCCGTCGGCTGAAGGGTACGGCCGCCGCCGCGCCGGGGGTGTCCGGGCGGCGGCCGGCGGCGGGCCAAGGGGCATGTCGCCCCGTGGCCCGCCGCCGCTGTGTCAGAAGGCGCGGGAGAGGGTCAGGAGGCGGACTTCTTGAACACCTCGATCAGGCTGGTGAAGCTGTCCCCGGCGTGCCCGGCCGTCATGCCGCGCTTGAAGACGTCCAGGACGGCGGCGGGCAGGGAAGGGTCGATGCCCGCGTTCTCGGCGGTGTGCACGATGTGCTCGACGCTCGCCACGCCCATGGCGAGCTTGTCCACGTCCCCGGGGTGCTCGCCCTTGTCGATCCGCCCGGCGTAGAACGCCATGAAGTTCGGCAGGGACGACATGGTCGACTGCGCGTACGGCAGGAACTCCTCCGCCGTGATGCCATTGGCGTCCGCCACCGCGAGGGCGTGCAGCCAGCTCAGCATCGCGGTCCAGAACATGTCCATCTGGATCTGGTAGTACAGCGCCGCGAGGCCCGCGTCCTCGCCCCGGAAGTCGATGTCGGTCAGCACCTTCAGCGTCTCCGCGTGGGCGTCGACGGCCTCCTTGGGGCCGCTGTAGAAGGTGATGGACCCCTCCTGGCCGATGCCCGACGGAGGACACTGCACACCGCCGGTGAGGTGACGGGCGCCGTGCCCGGCGGCCCACTCGGCCGCCGCCCGGGCCTTGTCCGGGGTGTCCGAGCTGAGGTTGGCGATCACCTTGCCCGACAGGGAGGCCGCGGCGGGCTCCAGGATCGTGTACATCGCCTCGTAGTCGGTCAGGCTCAGCACGATCAGCTCATTGGCGGCCAGCGCGTCCGCCACGGTCGGGGCCAGGACGGCGCCCTTGGCCACCAGCTCGTCGGCCTTGCTCGCGGTGCGGTTCCACACCGTCACCCGGTGCCCGGCCGCCAGGAAGGCGCCCACCATGGCCTGCCCCATCGGGCCGAGGCCGATCACCGTAACCGACTGCTTGCTCATGGAAACCCCCAGGTCTGTAACGATCGTTCTATTCAATGGGAATCTAGCATATCTGAAACGAACGCTCTAACCGGCCAAGTGCCGGATCTCTTCCAGCAGTTGCGCCTGGCGCAGGGCGTCCGCGTCCAGCGACGCCCCTGCCCGCACGGCCGCCACGAAGGCGCCGACGGTGGCCGCCACCTGGTCGGCCGGGGCCAGGTCGACCGTCCCGGAGCCGGCCGGGCCGGTCAGGCGGAGGACCGGCCGGTGGCCCGCCGGCGGGGTGAAGGCGCGGTCGACCGTGATCGTGCCCTCGGTGCCCCAGATCTCGTAGAAGTTGCGGTAGGCGTGGTCCAGCCCGAAGGAGAGCTGGACGCCGACGCCCCCGGGGGTGCGGGCCAGCGCCGCCCCCGCGGTGTCCACCGCGTCACCGGGCCCCCGCGAGACCGTCGCCCCCACGACCCGCAGCTCCGGGCCCAGGAGATGCAGGGCCGCCCGGACCGGGTAGACGCCGGCGTCCCACAGGGCGCCGCCGCCCAGCTCGGGGCGGAGCCGGATGTCGCCGGCCTGCCGCCGCGGAAGCGTGAAGACCGCGTGGAAGGCCCTCGGTTCCCCGATCGCGCCCTTCGCTACGAGTTCGCGCACGGCCGTGTGCTGAGGGTGGTGGACGAACATGACGTTCTCCATCAGCGCCAGCCCCCGCTCCCGGGCGAGGGCCGCCAGCGCGGCCGTGCGCACCGGGTCCAGCGTCAGCGGCTTCTCGGCGAGGACGTGCTTGCCGGCCCGCAGGGCGGTCTCGGTCCACTCCTCGTGCAGGGCCGGCGGCAGTGGCACGTACACCGCGTCGACCGCGTCGTCCGCCAGCAGCTCCGCATACCCGTGGACGGCCCGGCAGCCGTACTCCTCCGCCAGTGCCGCCGCCCTCGCCCGGTCCCGGCTCGCCACCGCCACCGGCTCGGTGCCCGGGTGGGCGGCGAAGGCGGGCAGCATCCGGCGCCGGGCGATGTCCGCGCACCCCAGGACGCCGATCCGGAGCGGGCGCGTCACAGCCGTACCGCCCCGGCCGCCAGGACGGCGAGCAGCGTACGCGCCTGGACGTTGACGTAGTGCCCGTGCCGTACCAGCGAGTTCAGCTGTCCCGGCGTCACCCACCGGTAGCCGGGCGGCGGCTCGTCCGGTGTGGTCGCCGCGTCCGTCTCCACGAACAGGCAGCGGCTCTCCGCGTTGAGGAAGCGGCCGCCCTCCTCCGAGTGCACCGCCTCGTAGCGGATCCGCTCCGGGGCGGCGCCCAGGACCGCGTCCAGGAAGGGCGGGCGGGCCGCGCCGGTCAGATGGGCGTGGTTCCGCGGGGTGTACTGCACGGTCGGCCCCAGCTCGACGGTGTCGAGGAAGCCGCCCTCCACCCGGGCGTGGGCCAGCAGGTGCGGCACGCCCCCGAAGGAGCGGACCGCGAAGGCCGTGACGCCGAGGTCCACGGGCTCGAACAGCGGCTGCGTCCAGGACGGCACCTCCCGGTTGCCGGCCTCGACCGCGACGGCCACCACGCGGAAGTACCGGCCGTGGACGTGCTCGATCGTGCTCTCGCCGCGAACCCAGTCCGGCAGCCCGGCGAGCGGGACGCGCTCGGCACGGACATCGTGACGGGACCGCTCGGCGGTGAACCAGGAGAGCAGTTCCGTGTCCGAGTGCAGCGCGCCCGGCTCGTCGTGGGCGACGGGCGCGCAGGCCAGCACGGTACGGGCGTCCATGTTGACGACGTTGTCCAGCCGCAGGAGCTCGCCGAGCTGCCCCAGGGTCAGCCAGCAGAAGTCCTCGTCGAGCGACACGTCCTCCGTCGTCTCGACGATCATGTTGCGGTTGGACTTCCGGAAGAACCAGGAGCCGTGCTCGGACTGCAGCACGTCGGCGAGCACCCGGCCGCGGCCGGGGCGGATGAAATGGTCGATGTACTTGACGTCCGAGCCCCGGTGCGCCCGGGTGTAGTTGCTGCGGGTGGCCTGCACGGTGGGCGAGAGCTGGAGCAGATTGCGGTTGCCCGGCTCCATCTTGGCCTGCATCAGGAAGTGCAGCACGCCGTCGAACTCCTTGGCGAGGATGCCGAGGATGCCGATCTCCGGCTGTTTGATGATCGGCTGTCGCCATTCGGCGTCCGGCCCGTCGCCGATGGCGACGTGCAGTCCCTCCACGGTGAAGAAGCGCCCGCTGCGGTGCACCAGATTGCCGGTGCCGTCGGCGAAGGACCAGCCGTCCAGCCCGGTGAAGGGGATGCGTTCCACCCGGAAGCGGTGGGCGTCCGCCCGCCCCGCCAGCCAGTCGGCGAACCGCGCCGTCGGCATCCCCGCGCCCCGCGACCCCACGGCGGCGGACCGGGCGAGCCGGGTGGGCAGGGCGTGGTCCGTACGGGCCGTGAGGGCGTTCGCCGGGATCATCCGCGCTTCTCCACGAACTCCTTGACCGTGCTGATGACGTAGTCGAGCATTTCCTCGGTCAGGCCCGGGTAGACCCCGATCCAGAAGGTGTGCTCGGTGATGATGTCGCTGTTGGCCAGGGTGCCGACCACCCGGTGTTCCCGGCCGATGTAGGCGGGCTGCCGGGTCAGGTTGCCGGCGAACAGCCGCCGGGTGCCGATCTTCCGCTCTTCCAGGTGGTGGACCAGCTCGGCACGGCTGAACGGCGCCTCCGGGGCGACGGTGATCACGAATCCGAACCAGCTGGGGTCGCTGCCCTCGGTGGCCTCCGGGAGCAGCAGGTGCGGCACGCCGTCGAGGCCTTCCCGCAGCTGTCGCCAGTTGCGCTTGCGGGCCTCGATGAACCCGTCGAGCTTGGCCAGCTGCGTCAGCCCCAGCGCCGCCTGCAGGTCGGTGGCCTTCAGGTTGTAGCCGACGTGGGAGAAGATGTACTTGTGGTCGTAGCCCTCGGGGAGGGTGCCCATCTGGTATTCGAAGCGCTTCAGGCAGGTGTTGTTCTTGCCCGGCTCGCACCAGCAGTCACGGCCCCAGTCGCGCAGGGACTCCACGACCCGGGCCAGCTTGAGGTCGGACGTCAGCACGCAGCCGCCCTCGCCCATGGTGAGGTGATGCGCGGGATAGAAGCTGACCGTGGTGAAGTCGCCGAAGGTGCCGGTGAGCCGGCCCCGGTAGGTGGAGCCGACCGCGTCGCAGTTGTCCTCGACGAAGAACAGGTCGTGCTCCTCCGCGAGTTCGGCGATCTCGGCGACCTCGAAGGGGTTGCCGAGAGCGTGCGCGATCATGATGGCGCGGGTCTTCGGGCCTATCGCCTCCGCCACCCGTCGCGCGGTCGTGTTGTACGTGCCCAGCTCCACGTCGACGAAGACGGGGACCAGTCCGTTCTGCACGATCGGGTTCACGGTGGTGGGGAAGCCGGCCGCGACGGTGATGACCTCGTCGCCCGGCCGCAGCCGCCGGTCGCCGAGGACGTGCGACGTCAGCGCGGTGAGCGCCAGCAGATTGGCCGAGGAGCCGGAGTTGGTCAGGTGCGCCTTGCGCCGGCTCAGCCGGCGGGCGAACGCCGACTCGAACTTGCGTGAGCTCGCGCCCGCCGCGATGCGCAGGTCCAGGGCCGCTTCCACGAGCGCCGCCCGGTCGTCCGCGTCGAGCACGGCCCCGGAGGGCCAGATCTCCGTGACTCCCGGGACGAAGCCACCGTCCGGCTGGACGTCCTGGTGATACTTGCGGACCTCGTCCAGGACCAGCGCCTTGTGGTCGCTCATCCGCGGTTCCCCTCTTCCTTGTCGTGACGGTACTTGGATGCCTTCCACCACTGGGTGTTGTCGCGGTACCAGGCGACGGTGTCGGCCAGCCCCCGGTCGAAGGGGACTCGTGGCGCGTACCCCAGTTCCTCGCGGATCTTGGTCTCGTCGAGGGAGTAGCGCAGATCGTGGCCCTTGCGGTCGGCGACGTACCGGACCGCCGAGCGGTCCGCGCCGCACAGCCGCAACAGCTCTTCGGTGACGGCGAGGTTGGTCCGCTCGTTGCCACCGCCCACGTTGTACGTCTCGCCCGCCCTGCCCCGGGTGAGGACGAGCTGGATGGCCCGGCAGTGGTCGTCGACGTGCAGCCACTCCCGGACGTTGAGGCCGTCCCCGTACAGGGGCACCGGCCCGCCCTCCAGCAGGTTGGTGATGAAGAGCGGGATGAGCTTCTCGGGGTGCTGGTAGGGGCCGAAGTTGTTGGAGCAGCGAGTGATCGACAGGTCGATGCCATGGGTGCGCCAGTAGGCGCGGGCCAGCAGGTCGGAGGCCGCCTTGGAGGCGGCGTAGGGGGAGTTGGGCAGCAGCGGCCACTCCTCGGTCCAGGAGCCCTCCGCGATGGTGCCGTAGACCTCGTCCGTGGAGACGTGGACGACCCGTTCGACGCCCGCCGCCAGACAGGCGTCCAGCAGGGTCTGGGTGCCGCCCACGTTGGTGCGGACGAATTCCTCGGCCGACGCCAGGGAGCGGTCGACGTGGGACTCCGCCGCGAAGTGGACCACCGCGTCATGACCGGGCAGGAGTTCCCGCAGCAGCGCGCGGTCGCAGACGTCGCCCTCGACGAGCTCCAGGCGGGCGTGGCCGAGGGGGATGTTCTCGCGGTTGCCCGCGTAGGTGAGCTTGTCCAGCACGGTGACGCGGGCGCCCTCGTATCCCGCGTAGCCGCCGGCGAGCATGGTACGGACGTAGTGGGAGCCGATGAAGCCGGCACCGCCGGTGACGAGGATCCTCATGCCGCCACCTCCACCCGGGTGTGGTCCCCGACCACCAGCCGGTGATGGGACGCGACGTGCTCGCTGGGCCCCACGACGGCGGAGCGGCCGATGAGCGAGCCGTGCAGACCGGGGATGCCCGAGATCGACGCGCCGTCCATGACGATGGAGTCGGACAGGCGCGTGGCGCGCAGCAGACAGCCACGGCCCAGGGAGGTGTACGGGCCGACGTCGCTGTCCTCGACGACGGTGTCCGCGCCGATGACCACGGGTCCCTCGATGCGGGAGCGCACCACCCGGGCCCCGGCCTCGACGACGACTTGGCCGATGAGCTCGCTGGCCTCGTCCACTTCGCCCGCGACGCGGGGCGCCAGGTCACCGAGGAGCTTCCTGTTGCACTCCAGGACGTCCTCCGTGCGCCCGGTGTCCTTCCAGTAGCCGGTGTACTCGCTGGCGCGCACCGGTGCCCCGTGCTCGACGAGCCACTGGATCGCGTCGGTGATCTCCAGTTCGCCGCGGGCGCTGGGCGCGATGGCCGCCACCGCCTCGTGGACGGCGGGGGTGAAGAAGTAGACCCCGATCAGGGCGAGATCGCTGCGGGGGTGGGCGGGCTTCTCCACCAGCCGCAGCACGGTGCCGTCGGCGGCGGTCTCGGCGACGCCGAAGGCCCGCGGGTCGGGCACCTTGTGGACGACGACCTGGGCGGCGGGCCGCGCGGCCCGGAAGTCCTCGGCGACGGCGCCGATCCCCTCGGGCAGCATGTTGTCGCCCAGGTACATCACGAAGTCGTCGTCGCCGAGGAACGGGCGGGCCAGCGCCACGCAGTGCGCGAGCCCGCGAGGCTTGTCCTGCTGGATGTAGGTGATGCGCACGCCGAAGCGGGAGCCGTCGCCCACCACCCGGTCGATCTCCGTCAGCCAGTCGCCGACGATGACGCCGATCTCGGTCACGCCCAGCTCGGCGATGTTCCGCAGTACGTGTTCCAGAACGGGCTTGTTGGCCACGGGGATGAGCTGTTTCGGCATGGAGTAGCTGAACGGACGCAGGCGCGTGCCCGTACCGCCCGACAGCACCAAGGCCTTCATGACAGTGGACTCCTCAGAGCGGTGGAGGGTGTGCCCCGGGTCGCCTCCGGCCATGTCGCGAGCACGCCCGCCGCCAGCGCCTCGGCGAGGCCGGGCGCGCGGGCGTCCTTCTCGGACAGCAGTGGGGGTTCGGCGAACCCCCAGGGGAGTGCGAGATCGGGGTCGAGCGGATCGATGTCGATCTGTGTGCCCGGCACGTGCGCGCTCGAGAGCACGTAGCAGACGCACGTGTCGTCGGTGAGGGCGAGGAAGCCGTGTCCCACCCCTTCCGGCACATACACGGACCGCCCGGACGCGGCGTCCAGCTCGTTGACCGCGTACCGGCCGAACGCGGGCGAACCGACGCGCAGGTCCACGACGATGTCGCGGACCGCGCCGCGCACGCAGGTGACGTACTTCGCCTGGCCGGGCGGGACGGTCACGCCGTGGATGCCGCGCAGGGTGTTGCGGCGCGACACCGAGTAGTTGATCTGCTGGGGGACGAAGGGGTGCCCCAGCGCCCGCCCCAGCTCCTCGGTGCGCAGCGATTCGTAGAAGCTTCCGCGCTCGTCGGTGAGGTGATGGGGGGTCAGGAGGTATGCGCCGGGTAAGCCGGTCTCGGTCACGGGCATGGCGGGCCGTCTCCTTCCAGGGCCGGTCAGGCCGCGGCCCGGCCGCTCCGGCGCGCGACGGCCCGGCGCAGCTCGTCGGCGACGGTGCGTACGTCCGCCTCGTCGAGACCCTGGTGGAGGGGCAGCAGGAGGGTGGTGTCCGACGCCTCGTCGGTGCCGGGCAGAGCTCCCCCGGTCGCGCCTCCGTAGGCCGGGACCTTGTGCAGCGGCGGGTAGCGCAGGGTGGTGTAGACGCCGCGCTCCAGCAGGTCCGCGGCCACCTGGTCGCGGATCGCCGCGTCCAGTCGCACCCAGTAGAAGTAGTACGAGCCGGAGTGCCCGGGAGGCAGCGGCGGGGGCGTGACGATGCCCTCGGCCCCGGCCAGCAGCCGGTCGTAGGCGGCGGCGATCTCCCGCCGCCGCTCGACGAACCCGGGGAGCCTGCGCAGCTGGACGCTGCCGATCGCGGCGGTGACGTCATTGCCGATGACGCGGCGGCCGAACTCCTTGACGTCCAGCTCCCACCAGCGGTGGGAGACCTTTGCCGCGGCGAACCCGCTGGCCTGCTCCAGGCCGTGGTAGGCCAGCCGGCGGGCACGCCGCGCGACGTCGGCGTCCTTGGCGTACAGCATGCCGCCGTCGCCGGTGACGAGGACCTTCATCGAGTCGAAGCTCCACATGGCGAGATCGCCGAACGTGCCGCACCTCCTGCCGTCGACGGCGGAGGCGACGGCGCAGGCCGCGTCCTCGATCAGGCGTATGCCGCGCGCCTCGCAGAGGCGGGCGACGGCGGCCACGTCTCCGGGGTAGCCGCCGTAGTGCAGCAGCAGGACGGCCTTGGTGGCCGGGGTCAGGGCGCGCTCGACGTCGGCGGCGGTGGGGTTGAGCGTGCGGGGGTCCACGTCGCAGAAGACCGGGCGGGCGCCGGTGGCGCCGATGGCGTTGCCGGCGGCGACGAAGCTCATCGACGGCAGCACCACGTCGTCGCCCGGGCCCAGGCCGAGGAGTTCCGTGGCCAGGAAGAGCCCGGCGGTGGCCGAGTTGATGAAGAGCACGTGCTCGGGCGGCACTCCCAGATGGTCCGCGAACTCGGCCTCGAAGGCCTTGGTGCGCGGGCCGTGCCCCAGCCAGTTGGACGCGAACACCTCGGACACGGCGGCGAGTTCCTCGTCGCCCAGCGAGGGCTGGAAGACGTTGATCATTTCTTGGTTCCTCCGAAGGACGCGGTCAGTCGCTCCAGGACCGGGACGATCTCGGCCGGGCCGGGAGCGGCGAGCAGGTCGGCGTGGATGGCGGCCGCGTTCTCGCGGAACGACGGCTCGGTGAGCGCCCTTTCGAGCTGTTCGCGCATGCCGGCCACGGACAGCTCCTCGCGCCGCAGCGTCAGCCCCGCGCCCGTGTCCGTCAGGAAGCGGCCGCTGATCGGCCCCTCCATGACCTCGTCGCCGTCCATGGCGACGACCTGCGGCAGACCGGCCGCCGCCACCGCGCACAGGGTGCCGTACCCACCGTGGTGGACCGCCGCGGTACAGGTCGGCAGCAGCTGGGCGAGGGGCACATAGTCGACCGTGCGCACATTGCCGGGCAGACGCCCGGTCCCGGCGAGCTGGCCGGCGTCGAACGTGGCGACGACTTCGGCGTCGAGCCCCGCCACCGCCTCCAGCAGGTCACCCACGAGCGACTCGCTGTCCTTGCGGAAGGCGCGCATCGACGCGCCCAGCGTGAGCGCCACCCGGGGCCGCTCGGGCCGGGCCCAGAGCCAGTCCGGCAGGGTATCGGGTCCCGTGTAGGGGACCCAGCGCATCGGCACCGTACGGCGCGTGGTGGGCAGGCGCATCGCGGTCGGCATCGGGTCGACGGTCCACTGCCCGAACAGGAGCTCGTCGTCGGTCTCGAATCCGTACCGCTCGGCCATCGGCCGGACCGACGCGGTGACGGGCTCCTCGTCCGCCGGGTCGTTCCCCGGCCCGTTCCGGCGCGCCGTGAACCGGTCGGCCGACCAGGCGAAGTGGTCCAGCCCCCACAGGAAGCGCGCGTGCGCCGCGCCGACGGCCCGGGCCGCCACGGCGGACGACGGCATCGTCGGATCCCACAGGACCAGGTCCGGCCGCCAGGAGCGGCAGAACTCCACCAGCCCGTCCAGCCAGGGCTGGGGGGTGCCGGCGGTGGCCTCCACCGGGGCGAAGTCCCGTATGGCGGGCAGCATGTAGTCGCGCTGGAATCGCCACAGGTCGTGGTCGGCCGGGTCGACGGACAGTGTCCGCGTGACGCGTTCCAGGACCTCCCACGCCTCGGGGGAGAAGGGCTTGCCTGCGCCCACCGGCGGAGGAAGCAGCCCCTCGTCGGCGGGCGACACCGCCGTCAGCCCCACCGAGGTGATGGTCCGGGCCAGAGCCGGGTGCGAGGCCACACACACCTCGTGCCCGGCGCTCTGCAGGGCCCAGGCGAGCGGTACGACTGGGTAGAGATGGGCCGTCGCCGGCCACACGGTGAACAGGACGCGCATTGATGGTCCCCATCCGAGTGCGCGGGGAGAAACGATGCCGTGACGCGGGCGGGCGCACTCTCGAACGAATTGAGCTTCTCGAGCTTTTCAGGGTTCGGGACGGGCGCACTCTCGGGCGCCTCAATCGACGCCATGGAACCTACCTGGACGCACATCGACAGCGGTAATGAACCAGTAATTCCGCTCCCCTCGGACCGCTGTGATCAGCGCATTCCGAAATATTTCCCGTAATGAATGAACCCGCCGTCACGAAAGGGTTTCGTGACGGCGGGCTCCACACCGGTTGCGCCAAGGCGCGACGAAAGAGCGCTACGGGCGCGGGCGCGCCTTCCACTCGTCGGAGAGGACCGAGTGCACCTGGACGTCCATGCGTGCGCCACCGGTCGGGAAGACGCTGCGCATGGTGCCCTCGTACGTCATGCCGAGCCGCTTGACCATCGCGAGGCTGCGCTCGTTCTCCGGCTCGATCAGCGCCTGCACCCGGGAGATGCCGCGCGTCTCCACCGCCCAGTCGATCAGGGCGACCAGGACCCGGAACGCCACTCCGCGCCCCTGGGTCGCGGGGTCCACCCAGGCGCCCAACTCGCAGGACCCCTCGGCGGGTTCGAACAGGCGGTAGAAGCCGCCGCCGACGAGCTCCCCGTCGCTGTGGACGCCGTACAGCCGGGGGCCGTCCTTGGCCTGGCTGTCGGCGAAGCCCTGGAGGAAGCGCCGCGCCGACTCGGTGTCCGTGATGTCGCGCTCGAACGGCAGCCAGGGGGCGATGTGCTCGCGGACCCGGTCGATGTGCGCCGCGAACTCCTCCGCCTGCCATGGCTCCAGCGGGCGCAGCTCCACGCCCTCGCCGAGAGAAAAGCTGAACATGCCGGCCTCCCACGGGCGGCCCCGGGGCCGCTGTAGAACAACATGAGGATGGAATTCCGGAACTCCCCGGAAAACCTTCTGCAGGGTCACGCCGTCCTGCCGGGGAATCAAGTACTTACTTTTTGGTAATCATGCGGGGTGCGGGGTCGGTTGAAGTCGTCCTTGACAGCGGATATCCCATTCGGGAACAGCCGACGGGGCGGGACGAGACGGACCGGAATGAATGGCCGGGAGAGCAGCCGGGGCGCGGGTCAGGCGTCCTCGAACGTCGCCGGCGCGTCGAAGGCCGCGCGGCGGGTGGCCCGGCGCAGGGCCTTGAGCACGGTCGGGCCGAGTGTGAGCGAGGCGACCACGGTCACCAGGGCCCGGGGCAGGTCCCAGCCCAGGGACGTCGCCAGACAGTAGGCGAGGAAACGGGAGAGGTTCTCCGGCAGCGGGTCGCCCGGGACGAAGGAGACGCCCGAGACGAGGGAGCCGATGTACGGCCAGCCCTGAAGGTTCATCACCGTTCCGTAGGCGACGGACGCCACCGCTCCGTACGCCGCCAGCATCACCAGCTCGCGCCGCCCCCGCAGCCGGTCCGGCCCCGGCAGCAGCCCCGCGCCCATGGTCACCCACCCCATGGCCAGCATCTGGAACGGCATCCACGGCCCGACCCCGCCCGTCAGCAGGGCGGAGGCGAACATCGACAGGGAGCCCAGGACGAACCCGAAGCCGGGCCCCAGCACCCGCCCGGAGAGCACCATCAGGAAGAACATCGGCTCGATGCCGGCCGTCCCCGCGCCCAGCGGCCGCAGCGCGGCCCCGGCCGCCGCGAGGACGCCGAGCATCGCGACGGCCTTGGCGTCCAGCCCGGTGTCGGCGATCGTCGCCATGACCACGGCGAGCAGCAGCGGCAGCAGGGCGGCGAACAGCCAGGGGGCGTCCTGCGAGTGGGCCAGGCCGGAGGCCGAACCGGCGAGCAGCGGCCAGCCGAAGGCGGCCACGCCGATGGCGCTGATCAGCACCAGGGCGGTGACGGAACGCCATCCGAGGCGGATGGCTCGCGCCTGGCGGTCGGGGGCGACGGAGGCGACGGGGACGGCGGGGGCGGCGGGAGTACGGGCGCCGGTCACAGCGCCCCCAGGGCGTCGCGGACCTGCGGGACCGTCAGCCACGGCTGCGGCGCGAGGACCTTGGCGACCTGCGGGGCGAAGGCCGGGGAGGAGACCACGACCTCCGCCGTCGGGCCGTCCGCGACGATCTCGCCCTCCGCGAGGATCACCACCCGGTGCGCCAGCTCCGCCGCGAGCTCCACGTCGTGCGTGGCCAGCACGATGGCGTGGCCCTGGCCGGCCAGCCCGCGCAGGATCTCCACCAGCCGGGCCTTGGCCGCGTAGTCCAGGCCGCGCGTCGGCTCGTCCAGGAGCAGCAGCGGCGGCCGCGCCGTGAGCACCACGGCGAGCGCGAGCGCCAGCCGCTGGCCCTCGGACAGATCGCGGGGGTGGGTGTCGTCCGCCACGTCCGGGAGCAGCCCGGACACCAGCGCCCGGCAGGTGCCGGGGCCGGCCTGCGCGTCGTGGTCGGCGGCCGCGCACTCCGCGGCGACCGTGTCCGCGTACAGCAGGTCGCGGGGCTCCTGCGGGACGAGGCCCACGTGCCGCAGCAGTTCGCGCGGGCTCGTGCGGCGCGGCTCCACGCCGCCCACGCGTACGGCGCCCCGGTCGGGCGCGTGCATGCCGACGAGCGTCCGCAGGAGCGTGGACTTGCCCGCGCCGTTGCGGCCCATCAGGGCGACGGTCTCGCCGGGGCGGACGGAGAGGTCCAGGTCGCGCAGGGCGGTGACGCGGTCGTGGCGGACGGACAGGCCGGTGAGGGACGCGGCGTCCGTCGCTGTCGTCGCCTTGGGGGCCTGCGGGACCGGCGGGGTGAGCGGGGCGAGCCGTTCCCGCAGGGAGGCGGCCTTGCGCCGGGCGTCGCGCACGGACAGCGGCGGCGGGGACCAGCCGGCGATCCGGCTCAGGGCGACGACGGGCGGGTGGACGGGGGAGACGGCCATGATCTCGGCGGGGTCGCCGACGACGGGGGCCGCGCCGGGGCCGGGCAGCAGGATCACCTGGTCCGCGTACTGCACCACCCGCTCCAGCCGGTGCTCGGCCAGCAGCACGGTGGTGCCCAGATCGTGCACCAGACGCTGGAGGACGGCCAGTACCTCCTCGGCGGCGGCCGGGTCCAGCGCGGACGTCGGCTCGTCCAGGACCAGCACCTTCGGGTGGGCGGTCAGCACCGAACCGATCGCGACGCGCTGCCGCTGGCCGCCGGAGAGGGTGGCGATGGGCCGGTCGCGCAGGCCGGCCAGGCCCAGCAGGTCCAGGGTCTCCTCGACGCGGCGGCGCATGGTGGCGGGCGGGACGCCGAGGGACTCCATGCCGTAGGCGAGCTCGTCCTCGACGGTGTCGGTCACGAAGTGCGCCAGCGGGTCCTGGCCCACGGTGCCGACGACGTCGGCGAGTTCACGGGGCCGGTGGGTACGGGTGTCCCGCCCGGCGACGGTGACCCTGCCGCGCAGGGTCCCACCGGTGAAGTGCGGGACGAGCCCGCTCACGGTGCCGAGCAGCGTCGACTTGCCGACGCCGGAGGGGCCGACGAGAAGGCACAGCTCCCCTTCGGGGACGGTGAGGTCGATGCCGGAGAGGGTGGGGTGGTCGGTGCCGTCGTAGGAGACCGAGACGTTCTCGAAACGGATCACTTGGGGGTCTCCTCGGGGGTGGGGGTCCGGGGGCTCGCCCCCGGTTTCGGGAAGGGGAGGGACCGGGGCTCATCCTCCGCCGCGGCGGCGGGCAACCCTCCTCCGCCGGACCGGCGGTGCCCCTCGCGGGAAGCGACCGGTGCCACGAAAGCCGGCAGTAGCCCGAGAAGCACCGACACCGCCGGCCACACCGGCAACTCCGGCGCGGCCAGCGGCACCGCCGGCGGATGGAGGGCGGTGGGCGCGTAGTCGCCCGCCCAGATCATCAGGGCCGCCACCGCCGTACCCGACGCGGAGACCAGCCAGGCGCGGGCGCCCCAGCGGTCGGGGCGGTAACGGGTGCGGACCGAGCGGCGGCCGCCGAGCCACAGGCCCGCGAGGGCCGCGGCCAGACCCGCGATCAGCACGGGCGCCCCGTAGCCCGCACCGGTGTCGGCCAGCAGCCCGTACGTACCGGCGCACACGCCGAGCAGCCCGCCCAGGGTGAGCGCGCTCGTCGTGCGGCGCACGGCGGGCGGGACCTGGGCGGTACGGCCGTACCCCCGGGCGTCCATCGCGGCGGCCAGCGCCACCGACCGCTCCAGCGCGCCCTCCAGCACCGGCAGCCCCACCTGGAGCAGGGCCTTGAGCCCCCGGTCCGGGCGGCCGCGCAGCCGGCGCGCGGCGCGCAGCCGCTGGACGTCCGCGACGAGGTTGGGTGCGAAGGTCATGGCGACGACCACCGCCACCCCGGCCTCGTAGAGCGCGCCCGGCAGGGATTTGAGCAGCCGCGCCGGGTTGGCGAGGGCGTTCGCGGCGCCCACGCAGATCAGCAGGGTGGCCAGCTTCATGCCGTCGGCGAGCGCGAAGAGCAGCCCCTCGGCGGTCACCCGGCCACCGATCCGCACCCCGCGCGCCCACTCCGGGAGCGGAATCTCCGGAAGGGTGAGGACCGTGTGCGTCCCCGGGATGGGCGAGCCCAGGATCACCGCGAAGACCAGCCGGATGACGATCACGGCCAGCCCGAGCTTGAAGAACGCCCCGTAGGAACGGGCCCACGGCGCGTCCGTGCGGCGGGCGGCGACGACGTACCCGGCGACGCCGGTCAGCAGGGCGAGCAGCAGCGGGTTGGTGGTCCGCGAGGCGGCCGTGGCCAGGCCCAGCGCCCACAGCCACCACGCGCCGGCGTGCAGCGCGGAGGAACGGTCCGCCACCGGGCTCCGTCGGAGGATCTTCCGGGTCATCCGCGCCGACGCCGCCGGGTCTGCCATGCCGCCGCCGCGCCGAGCGCGGCCACGGCCGCGATGCCGCCGATCAGACCGGCGGAGGGCCCGCCGTCGCCCTTCTCCGACGCGCTATCCGACTTCTCCGACGCCTTCGACTCCGCAGGCTTCCCCGCCCCTACCTTCTCGCCGCAGCCCGACCTCGGGTATCCGGCGATCGCGCACAACAGGGCGCTGGAGTCGTAGCGCAGCGGCTTGGCGACCGCCGCCAGCACGTCGGCCGCGCTGCCGTCCGCGCCGACCTTCGCGCACGCCGAACGGGTGGCGGGCGGCGTCTCGCCGGCGGGGGCGTCGCCGGGCGTGCCGAAGTCGAGGACGACGGCGACGCGCTTGCC
Organism: Streptomyces hesseae; assembly: GCF_031845785.1. Taxonomy (NCBI): domain Bacteria; kingdom Bacillati; phylum Actinomycetota; class Actinomycetes; order Kitasatosporales; family Streptomycetaceae; genus Streptomyces; species Streptomyces hesseae. Next base: position 8,720 of record NZ_JAVRFI010000042.1, on the reverse strand, counting down.
GCCGTCCTCGGCGGGCGTGCCGGCGCAGACCGCCGCGAAGTCGGCGGCGCCGCGCGGCTTGGCCGCGTCGGCGGAGTCCTTGCTGACGGCGAAGCGGAAGCCGATCACGGAGCCGTCGGCCGGCCGCAGCGTGGCCGGGCCCTGGGTCGCGTACGTCCAGTCCTTGCCCGACGCCGATGCTGATGCCGTCTGCCAGAAGGACCAGTAGCGGTAGCCCTCCGCGTGCGCGGGGGCCGCGCCGAGCACGGCGGCCGCGCCGACGAGCAGGGAGACGAACAGGCCCCGGGCCCGGCCCGCCGTCACGGCTGGCTCTTCTTCTTGCGGCCGCTGATCAGGAAGCCGATGCCGACGCTGGCGACGAAGAACACGGCGACGTACCACCAGGCGCCGAAGCCGCCGCCGTCGTCCTTCTTCTCGTCCTTCTTCTCCGCGGAGGCGGAGGACGCGGGCTCCGGCTTGGGGCCGGTCTCGTTCAGCGCCGCCACCAGGTCGGTGCCGCCGAAGGAGCGCGGGTCGCCGCCCGCCGCGTGCGCGGCCAGGACGAGCTTGGCGAGGCGGCCGGGGTTGCCCTTGGCCCACTCGGCGGTCTTGCTGTCGGCGGACTCCAGCCACTTCAGCGGCTTACGGGCGGCCTCCAGGTGGCCGCCCGCCGCGAGGGCGAGGGCGGCGTCGGCGGTCGCGCCGGTGTCCGGGCCCTCGGGGGCGCCGGGCATGGACGACTTGAGGTGATCGCCGCCCGCGTCGAGCTTCTTCACCAGGTAGCCGGCGACGGCCTCGGCCGCGTTCCACTGGGCCGCGTCGGCGCCGTCACCGCAGGCGGCGGGCTTGACGGGCCGGTCGGCGCCCTTGGCGGCGGGCACGAGGAAGCCCTTGCCGAGGGCGGCCGTGGCGGCGGCGGTCGAGGCGAGGTCGTTGGCGGGCAGCTCGCCGTTCTGCGGCATGTAGCCGAAGGCGCCCGCCTGGTCCTCCTTCTTCTCCTGGCAGCGGATCTGGAAGGAGAGCAGCGCGTCGTAGGGGGTCTTGCCGCCCTTGGCGGCGGCCTTCGCCGGGTCCTGGCCGACGGCGGCGAAGGCGCCGATGGCGATGGCGGTGGAGTTGGCGTCGCTGGCGTTGCCGGGACCCATGCCCCAGCCGCCGTCGGCGTTCTGGTGGGCCTTGAGCCAGTCCAGACCCTTGGTGACGACCTGGGCCCGGCCGCCGACGGCCGCCAGAGCCTGCACGGCGGCCGCGGTCGCGTCGGTGAACTCGCCCGCCTTGGCGTCGCACGGCGCGCCCGTGTCGGCCCGGAAGCCGGCGAAGCCGCCGTCGGCGCACTGCTGGCCGGCCAGCCAGTCCACGGCCTGCCCGGCCGGGGCGACCCCCACCGCGTTCTGGGCGAGGAATGCCAGCGACTGCCGGAAGACACCGTCGAACTTCGGGTCGCCCGTGCCGTAGAGCCCGGGGGCGGCCGGGGAGGGCGAGGTGCCGTCGGCGAAGGCGGCGGGAGCCGCGGCCGTGCCCAGGACGGCCGCGGTGGCCAGGGCCGCGGCGCCGCGGCGCGCGAGGACGGCGAAGGAGGTGGCCATGAAAGCGGTGCCTCTCGGTGGATGACGGTGTCGGGCGGCCCCGCCGGGACGGCCCCTGCCGGGGCAGGACGTCGCCGACGTGTCGCTTTGGTGGGGGGCTGAACACTTTATCCGGCCCTCACCGGGCCCCCGCTACCGCCATGGGCGGCCGTCCCCGGCCGCCGCCAGGGTCGCGTATGCGTTCGGAATCCCGTGGCGACTTCCCTTGCCCTCCGCAAGCGGAACTGCTATCTGAGCTGATGCAGCGTCAGATTCGGTCGTGTCCTGTGTTCGGTCCGGTCCGGGAGGCCCCGCCATGAGCGACATCGTCGAGTACGGACAGCTCTTCGTCGGCGGCCGGTGGGCCGAGCCCGCCGCCGGGCCGCGGGGGGAGGTCATCGAGGTCGTCTCGCCCCACACCGAGGCCGTCATCGGGCGCGTCCCGCACGCCGGGCGTATCGACGTGGACCGGGCCGTCGCGGCAGCGCGGAGCTCCTTCGACTCCGGTGTGTGGTCAGGGCTGCCGCTGGCGGAGCGGATCGCTGTCGTCACGCGGATCAAGGACGGCATCGCCGCCCGCCACGAGGAGCTCGCCCGGCTGATCTCCGCGCAGAACGGCTCCCCCTACTCCTGGAGCGTCCTCGCGCAGGCGCTCGGCGCGGTGCTGGTGTGGGACAGCGCCATCGCCATCGCCCGGGACTTCCCCCACGAGGAGCGGCGCGCCGGCGCGCTGGGCCCGCTGCTGGTGCGGCGGGAGCCGGTGGGCGTCGTGGCGGCCGTGGTGCCCTGGAACGTGCCGCAGTTCGTGGCGGCGGCCAAGCTCGCCCCCGCCCTGCTGGCCGGCTGCTCGGTGGTGCTCAAGCCCGCGCCGGAGACGCCCCTGGACGCGTACGTCCTCGCCGGGATCGCCGAAGAGGCGGGGCTGCCGGAGGGCGTGCTGTCCATCCTCCCCGGGGGCCGGGAGACCGGCGAGTACCTCGTGGGCCACCCCGGCGTCGACAAGGTCTCCTTCACCGGCTCCGTCGCGGCCGGCAAGCGCGTCATGGAGGTCGCCTCCCGCAACCTCACCCGGGTCACCCTGGAACTGGGCGGCAAGTCCGCCGCGATCGTCCTGCCCGACGCCGACCTGGACACCGCCGTCGCCGGGATCGTGCCCAGCGCCTGGATGAACAACGGCCAGGCCTGCGTCGCCCAGACCCGCGTCCTCGCCCCCCGCTCCCACTACGCCGAACTCGCCGAGCGCCTCGCGGCCGCCGCCTCCGCGCTGGTCGTCGGCGACCCGCTCGACCCCGCCACCCAGGTCGGCCCGCTGGTCGCGCGCCGCCAGCGCGAGCGGTCGCTCGACTACATCCGGCTCGGGCGGCTCGACGGCGCGTCCGTCCTGGCCGGCGGCGGCCGCCCCGCCGGGCTCCCGACCGGCTGGTACGTCGAGCCGACCCTCTTCGGCGACGTCACCAACACCATGCGGGTCGCCCGCGAGGAGATCTTCGGGCCCGTCGTCTGCCTGCTGCCCTACGACGACACGGAGGAGGCGATCGCCATCGCCGACGACTCCGACTACGGCCTCTCCGGCAGTGTCTGGACCGGCGACCTCGAACGCGGCCTGGACGTCGCCCGCCGGGTGCGCACGGGCACGTACTCCGTGAACACCTTCAGCCTCGACCTGTTCGGCCCCTTCGGCGGCTACAAGGACTCCGGGCTGGGGCGGGAAGGCGGGCCCGAGGGCTACGCCGAATACCTGGAACAGAAGACGATCCACCTGCCGAAGGGGACGGGCGGTGGCTGATCTCCGCTGGAGGGTGACCGTCGACCGGACGCGGTGCGTCGGCTCAGGCCTGTGCGCGAGCGTCGCGCCCGGGGCGTTCCGGCTGGACGAGCGCCGTCGCTCCTCCCCGGTGGAGGAGTCGACGGCGCCGTCCGAGGCGGTGCTGGAGGCGGCGGAAGGCTGCCCGGTGGAGGCGATCAGGATCCGGGGGCGGGAGGGGGAGCGGGTGTTCCCGCCGGACTGGCCGGACTAGAGGGAGCCGCTGATGACACCTGCGCGGAAGGCGTTCCCCTCGTCGGCGGTGTAGCGCGGGTCGGGGCGGTCGGGGGCCCTCGGGCCCCGGGGCGGGGTGCTCCGCTTCGCTGCGCGCGAGTGCGCAGGCGCGCCGGCAGCGATTCTCACCGCTGGGCGGCTCGCAGGTCCGGAGGATCCTGCTGTCTCGACGGGGAGCGGCGGCGCGCGGCGTGCGCCCCGGGAGCGCGCGGCGCCGGAGCGGGCCCCGTCACCGGGGCTGACCTGCGTTCGCCCTGGTCCGTACATATGTTTACGCATGCGTTCCGCACAGCATGTTCGTGACAGATGCGACTGTCCCGGCCCCCCGTGGCGTGGAAATCTCTTCCCGTCGCAGCTGAGGGGGGCCGATGGAAAAGCGGTACGAGGTCTACTGCCTGGCGGACAGGCACTTCTACGAGATCCCGGACCGGCTGTCCCGCCCGGCGGGAGGCCGGGCCGAGGACGCTCTGTTCGAAACCGCACGGCGTCCCGTGCCCGAGGGCTGGACGAGCGGCCGCAACGGCGACTGGTTCCACCTCGCGCCCCTCGGCGCGGACGGCGAGCAGCTCCCCGGGCAGCCCGCGCAGGGCTGGAAGATCCATGTGTCGGCCACGGCCGACGGCGCCGACAAGACCGCCGCCGACGTCTGGGACTACTGCGTCCCCCGCCGCATCCCGTTCAAGTTCGTCCCCGCGCCCCACATGCTGCACCTCCGCAACAACAAGTACGCGCCCCGGGACGGCAGCGGAAAGTTCGTCACGATCTACCCCGCCGACGAGGAGAGCCTGCGTACCGTCCTCACCGATCTGGAGGAGATCCTCGGCGGGCGCCCGGGCCCGTACGTCCTCACCGATCTGCGCTGGCACGACGGGCCGCTGTACGTGCGCTACGGCGCTTTCGCCCGCCGCTACTGCGTCGACGCGCGCGGCAGCCTCGTCCCCGCGATCGAGGACGCGGACGGCACGCTCGTCCCCGACCCGCGCGACCCCGCCTTCCAGGTGCCCGCCTGGGTGACCCTGCCCGCGTTCCTGGAGCCCCACCTGGCCGCCCGCAACGCGACCACCGTCGCCGACCTGCCCTACCGCATCGAGAAGGCCCTGCACTTCTCCAACGGCGGCGGCGTCTACCGGGGCACCGACACCCGCGACGGCTCGCAGGTCGTCCTCAAGGAGGCCCGCCCGCACGCCGGGCTCGCCGCCGACGGTGCCGACGCCATCACCCGGCTGGAGCGCGAGAAGGACGCCCTCGACCGGCTCGCCGGCCTCGGCGTCGCCCCCGGCGTCCGCGACTGGCTTACCATCGGCGAACACCGCTTCCTCGTCATGGACTTCATCGAGGGCCGCCCCCTCAACTCCTTCTTCGGCGAACGCCACCCGCTGCTCGCCGCGGACCCCGACGCGGCGGCCGTCGCCGGCTACACCGACTGGGCGCTGCGGATCCACCGGGCCGTGGAACGGGCCGTCGCGGCCGTCCACGACCGGGGCGTGGTCTTCAACGACCTCCACATGTTCAACATCATGGTCGGGCCCGACGACGAGTCCGTCACCCTGATCGACTTCGAGGCCGCCGCGCCCGCCGCCGAGGGCGGCCGGCAGATCGTCGCCCACCCCGGCTTCTTCGCCCCGCCGGACCGCACCGGCACCGACGTCGACCGCTACGCCCTCGCCTGCCTGCGGATCGCGCTGTTCCTGCCCGTCACCACGCTCTTCGTCATCGACCGTGCCAAGGCCGCGCACCTCGCCGACATCATCGCCGAGCACTTCCCCGCCGTACCACGGGAGTTCCTCGACGAGGCCGTCGCCGAGATCACGAGGGAGACGCGGGACGAAGGGGTGGCGTCGGCCGGTCCCGCCCTCGCCGCGCCCGCCGTCCTCCCCACGACGGACGACTGGCCCGCCGCCCGTGACTCCATGGTCCGCGCCATCCTCGCCTCCGCCACCCCCGAGCGCGACGACCGGCTCTTCCCCGGGGACATCGCCCAGTTCTCCGAGGGCGGCGGCCTCGGCCTCGCCCACGGCGCCGCCGGCGTCCTGTACGCCCTCGCCGAGACCGGCGCCGACCGCTACGAGCAGGGCGAACGCTGGCTGCTCGCGCACACCGACCCCGGCGCGCTGCCGCCCGGCACCCCGCTCGGCCTCTACGACGGACTCGCGGGCGTCGCCCACGCCCTCGACCGCCTCGGCCACACCCAGCGCGCCCTCGACCTCACCGCCACCCTCCTCGGCGAGAAGTGGCAGAAGCTCACCTCCGCCCTGCGCGGCGGGCTCGCCGGCATCGGCCTCCACCTCGACCACCTCGCCCGCACCACCGGCGACCGGCACTTCCACGAACGCGCGGTGGAGGCGGCGCAATTGCTCGCCGACCGGCTCGCCGCCGACGACGGGAAGCAGCGCGCGGGACTGATGCGCGGCGCCACGGGCTCCGCCCTGCTCTTCCTCCGGCTGTACGAACGCACCGGCGCGCCCGCCCTCCTCGACCTCGCCGGCACGGCCCTGCGCGTCGACCTCGCGCGCTGCGTGCGCACGGCCAACGGCTCCCTCGACGTGGACGAGGGCTGGCGGACCATGCCCTACCTCGGCGACGGCAGCGTCGGCATCGGCGCCGTCCTGGACGACTACCTCGCCCATGTCCCCGACCCGGACGAGGACCTCACCGAGGCCCGCGCCGCCATCCTGGTCGCCGCCCGGTCCCGCTTCTACGCCCAGCCCGGCCTCTTCCAGGGCCGCGCCGGAATGATCTGGCACCTCGGCCGCACCACCGCGCCGGGCGCCGCTCCGGCCGACCTCGCGGCCCAAGTGGCCGCCCTGGGCTGGTACGGCATCCCCTACCAGGGCGACCTGGCCTTCCCCGGCCACCAGATGATGCGGCTGTCGATGGACCTCGCGACGGGTACGGCGGGCTGTCTGCTCGCGCTCGGGTCCGTCCGGGGCGTGGCCCGTCTGCCCTTCCTCCCGCCCCCGAAGGGGCCCAAGAGCCGGCTCCACCTCGTCGTGGAGTCGTGACCAACCGCTCCACCTGTTCCAAACCGTTCAGTTCCGTCCCCATGAAAGGAATCAGAACCATGGCGCTTCTCGACCTTCAGAGCATGGAGTCCGACAGCCACGACGGTGGCCACGGCGGCGGCGGGCAGAGCACCGTGAGCCTGCTCTCGTGCGTCAGCGCGGCCAGCGTGCTGCTGTGCCTGTGACCCACGCTCGCGGGTGACCGCTCAGGGTGGGCCCTCTCCCTGGAGGGGAGGGCCCACCCGGCCTGTCGCCCCCGCCACCACGGATGCGAGGACGACCGCATGACCCCGACGGCACCGGCATCGGCATCGGCACCGGAAGCCGCCCCGCCCGGCGGCGACCGCCTCCTCCTCGCCGCGCTCCGCGCCGCGGCCCCCCGTACGGCCGCCCTCGTCCTGATCGCCGTCGCGAGCACGGGCGCGGCCCTGCTGCTGCCCGCCGTGCTCGGGCACACCCTCGACCTGCTGCTGGCAAAACGCGTGGGCACCCGCTGGGTCCTCCTCTGCGCCGCCCTCGTCTGCGTCCCCGCCGTCCTCGACGCGCTCGGCGAGTACCTCACCGCCACCACCACCGCCCGCACCACCGCCCGGATGCGCCGCAGCGCGCTGGACCACGTCCTCGCGGCGGGCCCCCGGGCCACGGCCCGGATGACGCCGGGCGACCTCGTCACCCGCCTCGTCGGCAACGCCGCCCAGGCCGGTACGGCGCCCGCGACCGTCGCCGGTACCGTCACCGCCGTCGTCGGCCCGATCGGCGGCATCGTCGCGCTCGCCCTCCTCGACCCGTGGCTCGCCCTGGTGTTCCTCGCGGGCGCGCCGCTGCTCGCGCTGCTGCTACGGGCGTTCACCCGCGCCTCCACCGACAGCCTCGCCGGCTACCAGCGGCTCCAGGGCGAGATCGCCGGGCGGCTGATGGAGGCCGTCGGCGGCGTCCGGACTATCGCCGCCGCCGGTACGGCCGCCCGCGAACGGGACCGCGTCCTCGAACCCCTCCCCGGCCTGTCCCGCCACGGCCACCGCATGTGGCGGGTGCAGGGCCGCTCCTCCGCCCAGGCGACGGCCCTGGTGCCGCTGCTCCAGATCGCCGTCCTCGCCGTCGCCGGACTGGAGCTGTCGCGGGGCAGGCTGAGCGTCGGCGACCTGCTGGCGGCCTCCCGCTACGCGGTCCTCGCGACGGGCGTCGGCATGCTCGTCGGACACCTGGGGGCGCTGGTCCACGGCCGTACCGCCGCGCGCCGCCTGGCCGAGGTCCACGCCCTTCCGCCCACCGTCCACGGCACCCGGCGGCTGCCCGCCGACGGCGACGGCACGCTCCGGCTGCGCGGCGTCGCCGCCGAGCGCGGGGGGCGGGCGGTACTGCGCGGGGTGGACCTCGTCGTACCGGGCGGCTCGACGACGGCCGTCGTCGGCCGCTCCGGCACGGGCAAGTCCGTCCTCGCCGAACTGGCCGGGCGCCTCGCCGACCCCGACGCGGGCGAGATCACCCTCGACGGCGTCCCGCTGCGCGAGCTCGCCCACGACGAACTGCGCCGCCAGGTCGGCTACGCCTTCGCCCGGCCCGCGCTGCTCGGCGGCACGATCGGCGGAACGCTCGCCTTCGGCTCCTTCGCGCCCCCGCCCGAAGCCGTCGTCCACGCCGCCCGCGCGGCGTGCGCGGACGACTTCGTACGGCGGCTGCCCGACGGCTACGACACGGCGTGCGCGGCCGCCCCCCTCTCCGGGGGCGAGGCCCAACGCCTCGGCCTCGCCCGCGCCTTCGCCCACGCGGGCCGGCTGCTGATCCTGGACGACGCAACGTCGAGCCTCGACTCGGTCACGGAGTCGAGGGTGAGCGACGCGCTGCTGCACGCCGTCACCGCCCGCACGCGACTGATCGTCGCCCACCGGGTGGCGACGGCGGAACGGGCCGACTGCGTCGCCTGGCTGGACGGGGGACGGGTACGGGCCGTCGGCCCGCACGCGGAGCTGTGGCGACTGCCGGGGTACCGGGCGGTGTTCGGGGGGTGACGGGGGATTCGGCACCGCCGGGTACGTACGGGGTGGCTGGGCGCCGTCGCGGCGGGTGGAGGCCCCGGTCCCGCCCTTTCACCGTTTCCCGGGGCTGCCGCCCCGGCCCCCGGGCGGGGGCCGGGGC
>NZ_JAVRFI010000041.1:0-37031 GCF_031845785.1 Streptomyces hesseae | reverse complement strand
GGGCTGACCTCTTCGCGGTGCCTGCTATCGCTGTACGGGGTACCCCGAATTTGGCTCCAGCGGCGAAGAGCTCTTTACGCCCCGTACCAGGGCCCATCCGCCCCACCCCGCCCCCTCACGTCACTACCTCGGGGCTGCGCTTCCGGGCAATCGGGCGGGCGGGTGGGCGAAACCGCGCCGCCAGGCGCGGGGCACCCCCACCGGCGGCGAGCCGGAACTCAGGAGTGCCCGAGATCGTCCTCGGACTCGGCATCCGCCGCCTCGTTTTCCCGGAGCGGGAGGACATCCACCCGCGTCTCGTCGATCACCGGCGGAGCCGGCCGCGGCGGCCGCGGCATGACCGCGGCCTCCGAGTGCCCGCCGCACCCGTACGAGAGGGACACGACGTGCCCGTCCGCCGGACCGAACTCGTTCGCGCAGACACCGAACGCCTGGCCGAGCGAACCGCCGATGGGGACGAGGAAGCCGCAGCTGACGCAGGACGCGGGGGCCGCCTGGGCCATGGGGGTCTTGGAGCCGTGGGACTCGTCCCAGCGGTCGGCGGCGGTGTGCAGCCCGTAGCGGGAGAGGACCCGGGCGCGGCGCATGCCGAGTTCCTCGGCGAGGGCCGCGATGGAGCCGCGCCGGGGCGCGGTGGACAGGCTGCTCGGGGGGCCGGCCGTGACGTCCGCGTCCTCGGCCTCGACGAGCTCGGCCATCTCCGCGGAGATGGCGGAGTTCGGCGGCGGCTCCTCCTCGCCGGAGAGGCCCGGCTCCAGGCGGAGGTCCTCGGCGTCGGTGGGGAGCAGGTCGCCGGGGCCCATGTCGCCGGGGCGCAGCCGCTCGCTCCAGGGCACCCACTCGGGGGCGAGGAGGGCGTCGGAGCCGGGGAGGAGGACGGTCTCGTCAAGGGTGACGTTCTTGGCGCGGGAGGCGCGGGCGACGGTGACGGCCCAGCGCCAGCCCCGGTAGCCGGGGTCCTCGCAGAGGAAGTAGTGCGTGACGACGCGGTCCCCGTCGGCGACGACCTCGACGTGGTCGCCGACCTTGCCCGGCCGGGCCGCTTCCTCGGCGGCCGCCCGGGCGACGTCGACCGCCTCGGCGCACAGGCGGTCCGGGGTACGGCTTCGCATCGCAGCACTCACAAGAATCGATTCTCTCTTCCACGCCGTCTCACGAGTGCGCCAGCCGAACGATCGGGCCTGCGGACGGAGCGGACCACTGGGCCGCGTCGACGTCCGCGCCCGACGGCCTCGGGCGCACCTGTCATCACCCATTCTGCGGGATGGGGACTCGGGGTGCGGCCAAGAGCTACGGCCGGTGGCGCGCTACGCACGCTACCCCGCGCGGCCGCCCGGGGGATACCCGGGCTTCGGCGAGCCCGGCGCGTCGTCGTGAGCGACACCGGCGCGTCGTCACGGGCGCGCCCCGTGGATAAGGCGAAAGTGCCATGCACGGTGTCAGTTGGGGCAGTATGGCGTGGTGGGAGCCATCCGGTCAGCCGAGGGCGGTCCGCTCCGGCGTACGGCCCGGGGCGCCGGCCGGGTGCTGCGCGCCCCTTTCCAGGGTGCGGCGCGCGGCGTGCGCCGGGCGACGCACGCGCATGGCGCGGGCGAGTCGGGCCTGGGCAAGCTGATCGAGCTCCACGCGGTGAATTCGGCCGGTGATGTGCTGATCACCGTGGCGCTGGCGTCCACCGTCTTTTTTTCGGTCCCCACGGACCAGGCGCGGGGGCGGGTGGCGCTGTACCTGGCGGTGACGATGGCGCCGTTCGTCTTCCTCGCGCCGGTGATCGGTCCGCTGCTGGACCGGGTGCCGCACGGCCGGCGGGCGGCGATGGCCTCCGCGATGCTGGCGCGGGCGCTGCTGGCGCTGATGATGTCGGGCGCGGTGGCCACCGGCGGGCTGGAGCTGTATCCGGCGGCGCTGGGCGTGCTGGTGGCGTCCAAGGCGTACGGGGTGGTGCGCTCGGCCGTGGTGCCGAGGCTGCTGCCACCGCGGATCGCGCTGGTGAAGGCGAATTCCCGGGTGACGCTGGGCGGCCTGCTGGCCACGGGCCTGGCGGCCCCGCTGGGCGCGGCGCTGCATCAGCTGGGGCCTCAGTGGCCGCTGTACGGGGCGTTCGTGGTGTTCGCGTTCGGGACGTACCTGTCGTTCTCGCTGCCGCCCAAGGTGGACTCGGCCAAGGGTGAGGCGCGGGCCCGGTTGACGGCTCCGGAGTCCCGGCGGCGGGGTCCGGTCATGCGGAGTCCGGTCACGCGGCGGGGAAAGGCCAGGGCTCCCGGGCTGCGCACGGTGGGGGCGTCGGTGGTGCACGGCCTCCAGGCCAACGGGGCGCTGCGGATGCTGTCGGGGTTTCTTACGTTTTTCCTGGCGTTTCTGCTGAGAGTGCATCCGCTGGGCGGGCTGAGTCCGGCGTTCTCGCTGGGTGTGGTGGCCGTGGCGGCCGGTGCGGGGAACGCGCTGGGGACGGCCATCGCGGCGCTGCTGCGCTCGCGCGGGCCGGAGAAGATGATCGCGCTGGTGCTGTCGGTGACGCTGGGGACGACGGTCGTGGCGGCGGTGCTGTTCGGGGCCTTCATGGTGGTCGTGGTGGCGGCGGTCGCGGGGATCTCGCAGGCGCTGGGGAAGCAGTCGCTGGATTCCCTCATTCAGCGGGATGTCCCGGAGGAGGTGCGGACGTCCGCGTTCGCCCGATCGGAGACACTGCTGCAGATGTGCTGGGTGGTGGGCGGGGCCATCGGGATCCTGCTGCCGCTCAATGGTGTGGTGGGGATGTCGGTGGCGGCGGCGTTCCTGGCGCTGGGCGTGGCCACTGCCGTACGGGGGCTGCTGGCGGCCGCCCGGCGCGGCTCGCCGCACCCGCGCGTGGCCTGATGCGAGGGGCCCGATAGCCTGCCCGCATGACCGTTACTGATGACCTCGCGGTGTCGGGTCGCGCCTCCGGGGAACTCGGCCGCGGCAAGCGCCGCCGTGCCGCTGCCGCCGTCGGGGCCGTGGCCCTCGGGCTCGTCGCCCTCACCGCCTGCGACAAGCCCACGCCGCTGGCGACCGTGACCGTCGGTTCGACCACGGTGACCTCCGAAGCCGCCTGCTACGACGACGGCAACGCCCTCGGCAACGAGAAGGTCGCCTCCTGCCTCAAGGAGAGCGCCGAGAAGACCGTCAAGGCGTCCATGGAGGACAAGCTCCGCTTCGGTGTCGACCCGAAGATCGCCGATGAGGGCTGGACCATCTTCATCAACGGCCAGCCCGCCGAGCAGGAGCCGAACAAGAAGACGTACCGGACGATCCCGGCCAGCGCCTTCTTCGCCGGCGGCCAGGGTGGTGCGGCCGCCAAGACGCAGGTCAGCATCGTCGAGGTGAGCACGGGCAAGGCCCTGGGCGTCTGGAACTTCAACATCGAGCGCGAGTCCTGATCCCGCGACCGATGCGTGTCCTCGTCGTCACCGCCGTCCCGGCGGAACGCGACGCCGTGACCGCCGCCGCGCCGGAGCGGCGGGAGTTCCCGCTGCCCGGCGGCGCCGTGCTGCACCGGGTGGTGCCGGACGGCGGCGCGGTGGTGTGCGACGTACTGGCCGCCGGTGTCGGCCCGGCCGCAGCGGCGGCCGGGGCGGCGACGGCGCTGACCGCCGCCGCGCTCGCGGGCGACCCCTACGGACTGGTGGTCTCGGCGGGCATCGCGGGCGGCTTCGCGCCCGTAGCGCCCGTCGGCGCGGTGGTGGTGTCCGACACGATGGTCGCCGCCGATCTGGGCGCCCAGTCCGGCGACGGCGGTTTCCTGTCGGTCACCGAGCTGGGCTTCGGCTCGCACTCCCACCGGGCCGCCGAGGAGCTCGTACGGGCCGTGGCCGGGGCGACCGGCGCGGTGCGCGGCGAGGTGCTGACCGTCTCCACCGCCACCGGCACCGCCGAGCGGGCCGGTGAGCTGGCCGGCCGTCACCCGGGCGCGGTGGCCGAGGGCATGGAGGGCTTCGGCGTCGCCGAGGCCGCGAAGGCCCATGGGGTGCCCGTGCTGGAGCTGCGGGCGGTGTCCAACGAGGTCGGGCCGCGCGACAAGGGCGCCTGGCGCATCGGGGAGGCGCTGCGCGCGCTCACCGGTGCCTTTGTGACGCTTTTTCCGGTATTGGGTTCGTCGACCGACTCGTTGCCTGTTCAAGGGGGCTGATATGAGCGCGCCGCTCAAGATCGCTTATTCGCCGTGTCCCAACGACACCTTCGTCTTCGACGCCTGGGCACACGGCCGGATCCCCGGCGCCCCCGCCCTGGACGTCACCTTCGCGGACATCGACGTCACCAACGGCATGGCCGAGCGCGGTGAATTCGACGTGCTGAAGGTGTCCTACGCGGTGCTGCCGTGGGTGCTCGACGAGTACGCGCTGCTGCCCTGCGGCGGGGCGCTGGGACGCGGTTGCGGCCCGCTGGTGCTGACCCGGGAGGCCGGGAGCGCGGCGGATCTGGCGGGGAAGACCGTCGCCGTGCCGAGCGAGCGCTCGACGGCCTATCTGCTGTTCCGGCTGTGGGCGGCCGCCGAGGTCCCCGGCGGGGTCGGCGAGGTCGTGGTGCTGCCCTTCCACGAGATCATGCCGGCCGTGCGGGACGGCAAGGTGGACGCCGGTCTGGTCATCCACGAGGCCCGCTTCACCTACGCGAACTACGGGCTGCACAAGCTCGCCGACATGGGCGAGCACTGGGAGGACACCACGGGCCTGCCCATTCCGCTGGGCGCCATCATCGCCAAGCGCTCACTGGGCGCGGAGCGGCTGAGGTCGCTGGGCGAGGCGGCGCGTACGTCCGTGCGGATGGCCTGGGACGATCCGGCGGCCTCGCGTCCGTATGTCCTGGCGCACGCCCAGGAGATGGACCAGGCGGTGGTGGACCAGCACATCGGGCTGTACGTGAACGAGTTCACCGCGGGTCTGGGCGAGGACGGCTACGCCGCCGTGCGCGGGCTACTGACGCGCGCCGCGGCCGAGGGGCTCGTACCTCCCCTCGGCCCGGACGCGCTCGACTTCGTGTGATCGGCATGGGTGGCCCCGGCGGGGCCGCCCATGACCGCGTCAGACGTCCAGCTGGTCCGCGACGGCCCGCAGCATGCCCGCGATCTTGGAGCCCTGGGCCTTCTCCGGGTAGCGGCCTCGCTCGAGCTGCTGGGTGACGTTCTCCAGGAGCGTGGTGAGGTCCTGGACGATGGAGGCCAGCTCATCGGGCTTGCGGCGCTGCGCGGCGGCGACCGACGGGGGGGCTTCGAGCAGGGTCACCGACAGCGCCTGGTCACCGCGCTGGCCGGCCACCACGCCGAACTCCACGCGCTGGCCGGGCTTGAGGGCGTCGACCCCGTCCGGGAGCACCGAGGAGTGCACGAAGACGTCGCCGCCGTCGTCGCGGGAGAGAAAGCCGAAGCCCTTCTCGCTGTTGAACCACTTGACCTTGCCGGTAGGCACGTCTGTCCTCGTCCTCGTGTCTCGTCGGATACCGAAAAAACGAATAAATCGCTGCAATCAAGAGAAAAACAGCTCTGGATAGCACTACAGCGGGTCGCAAGACCCGCTACCCCCAAGGCTAATGGTCCCGGGCCCGGTGACAAGACGTCCTCGGGTCGTACCTCTGCGCGTCCAGTCCGTGCCCTGGGATCTACCCTGGTCAGGTGAGTAGCGAAACGCCCCGAGCCGGGGATCTGCTGGTACGGACCGGCGCCGTCGTCTTTCTCGTCGGCGCGGTGGCCACTTTGGCCACGGTCGCCCCGCTGTTCCTCGGTGCCGATCCCCTGCCGCCCGCAGCGTACTTCGTCTGCATGCTGATGGGAGTGGGATTCCTGATCTCCGGCGCGGGAGTGCTGCGCTCCATCGCCGAGCAGCGCCGCGAGGCGCGCGGAGCGATGGAGTCCGCGAGCTAGCGAGCCGTCCCGTCAGCCCGTCGGGCCGGCGCGGTGGCCGCGCAGCCAGGCCGGGAAGTCGGTCAGGCCGCCGGGCAGGACCACGTCCGCCCCGGCCGCGCGCAGTTCGGCCGCGCCGTACGGCCCGGTGGGCACCGCCACGGCGAGCGCGCCGGCCTTCCGCGCGCCGCGTACGTCCCCGATGTGGTCGCCCACGTAGACGGAGGCGTCGTGGGCGCGCAGGGCGAGGGCCTTGTCCTCGGCCCACAGGTCGCCGATGAGCTCGTCGGCGTCGATGCCCAGGTGGTCCAGATGGAGCCGGGCGTTCCGGGGGTTCTTGGCGGTGACGACGATGGACCGGCCGCCCAGTTCCCGGATGGCGGCCAGGGAGTCCAGCGCGCCCGGCATCGCGGGCGAGGGGGCGATGCCGTGCTGGGGGTAGCCGGCCAGGTAGAGGGCGTTGGCCTCGGCGATCCGCTCCTCCGGGAACCAGTTGCGCAGTTCCTCGACGAGCGGCGGGCCCAGTCTGCTGATGACCAGGTCGAGGTCGATGTGGGTGTCCGTGGCGGCCGCGAGCGCCGCGTAGGCGGCCCTGATGCCGGGCCGCGAGTCGACCAGGGTCAGATCGAGGTCGAAGCCGACCGTGAAGGCGTACCGGTGGTCCGTGCGCGGGGTCGTGCTCGGATACGGGGTCATGCCCCACATTGTGCCAAGCACCCCACCCGTACACTTAGCCTCGCCTAACCACAACCGTTCGCGGCATTGGCGTCGCCATGACCTCAATGCCGGATTGTCGACCTGCCGACCCTTTTGAGGCCGGCCGTTTTGGAAGCGATGTCAGCCGCCGTCCCGATCAGCAGCCCCGGACCGTCCTCGGTCCGCCGCCGCGTCGGCTGGATGGCGGCAGCGCTCGCCGCCCTGCTCGTCGCGGCCCTGTTCAGCCTCGCCGTCGGCAGCCGCCCGGTGGCCCCCGCCCACGTCCTCGACGCGCTGCTCCACGGAGGCACGGATCCCGACTCCGTGACCGTGCGCAGCTTCCGCGTGCCGCGCACCCTGATCGGGGTGATGGTCGGCGCGGCCCTCGCCCTGGCCGGCACCGCGCTCCAGGGCATCACCCGCAACCCCATCGCCGACCCGGGCGTCCTCGGCATCAGTCAGGGCGCCTCGCTGGGCGTCGTCGTCGCCATGACGGCGGCGGGGCTCCACCGCTTGAGCGACTACGTCTGGTTCGGCTTCGTGGGCGCCGCCGTGGCCTCCGTGGGCGTCTACGCCGTCGCCACGCGCGGGCGCGGCGGTGCCTCGCCGGTGAAGCTGGCGCTGGCCGGGGCCGCGATCAACGCGCTGCTGGTCTCCGTCATCTCCGGCGTCCTGACCACGCGGGCGTCGGCGCTGGACGAGTTCCGCTTCTGGCAGGTCGGCTCGATCGCCGGGCGCGACGCGGCCATCGCCGGGCAGCTCTGGCCGTTCCTGCTGGTGGGCGCCGCGGCCGTGCTGGCGTCCGCCCGGGGGCTGGACGCGCTCGCGCTGGGCGAGGACATGGCGAAGGGCCTGGGCCGCAACGTGGGGCTCGTCCGGATCACCGCCGGGCTCGGCGCCACCGTGCTCACCGGCGCCGGGGTCGCGGCCGCCGGCCCGATCGCCTTCCTGGGCCTGGCCGTCCCGCACATCGCCCGCGCGCTCGTGGGCACCGGCCACCGCTGGGTGCTGCCCATGGCCGCGCTCCTCGGCCCCGTGATCCTGCTGACCGCCGACGTCCTCGGCCGGGTGATCTACACGGAGGGCGAGGTGCCGTCCGGGGTGATGACCGCGCTGCTCGGCCTGCCCTTCCTGGTCACGCTGGTCCGCCGCAAGGCGGTGGCGGCGTGAGCGCGATACCCGGCGCCCGACCGCACGGGTACGCGCTCGTGCGGGCCGGGCGCGGCTCGTTCCTCGTCCACCGGCGGGCCACGGCCGTCGCCCTGGGGCTGACCGTGCTGCTGGCCGGCGCGTGCCTGGCGTACCTGTGCCTGGGCATGCCGAACACGTCGCCGGGCGAGGTCCTGAAGGTGCTCCTCGGGCAGCCGTCGCCGGCCGAGTTCGCCGTGGGCACCGCCAGGCTGCCCCGGATGACCGTGGGCCTGCTCGCCGGGGCGGCCTTCGGCGTGGCCGGGGCGCTCATCCAGACCGTCGCCCGCAACCCGCTGGCCAGCCCCGACGTCATCGGGGTCAGCCAGGGCGCGGGGGCGCTGACGGTCGGGGCGATGACCTTCGGGATCACCTCGTACTCCGCCCTGCCGTATCTGTCGGTGGTGGGCGGGCTGCTCGCGGCGGGCCTCGTCTACGCCTTCGCGTGGCGGGGCGGACTCCAGGCCGCGCGCTTCGTGCTCATCGGCATCGGCTTCGCCGTCGCCCTGCGCTCGGTCACCCACCTGTTCCTGACCAAGGGCGACTACCTCGTCGCCCAGCAGGCCAAGGTGTGGCTGACGGGCTCCCTGAGCGCGCGCGGCTGGGACGAGGCGGCCCCGCTCGCCTGGACCCTGCTGGCCGCCCTGCCCGCGGTGTGCTGGGCGGCGCGGGTGCAGCGCACGGTGTCGCTGGACGACGCCACCGCGACCGCGCTGGGCGTCCGGCTGAACCGGACCCGGCTGGGGCTGGTGGGCCTCGGCGTCGTCCTCGCCTCCGTCGCCACGGGCGCGGCCGGCCCGGTGGACTTCGTGGCGCTGCTCGCCCCGCAGATCGCCCGCCGCATGACCCGCACCGCGCAGATCCCGCTGCTGGGCTCGGCGCTGCTGGGCGCGTTCATCGTGGTGACGGCGGACCTGCTGGGGCGCAAGCTCCTGGAGCCCACCCAGCTGCCGGTGGGCGTCCTCACGGCGGCCGTGGGGGCGCCGTACCTGATCTGGCTGATCGCCCGCGGGCGTACGGGAGGGAAAGCGTGACTGTCGCTACGAGCGCTACGAGCCGATTGGGTGCCCGGGACCTGACGCTCTCCTACGAGGAGCGCACGGTCGTCGAGGGCCTGGACCTGGACGTCCCGGACGGCGAGGTCACGGTGATCGTCGGCCCCAACGCGTGCGGCAAGTCGACGCTGCTGCGCGCGCTGGGGCGGCTGCTGAAGCCCGCGCGGGGTTCGGTGCTGCTGGACGGCGAGGAGCTCGCCCGCGTCCCCACCCGGCGGGTCGCCCAGTCGCTGGGGCTGCTGCCCCAGACCCCCGTGGCGCCCGAGGCCATCACCGTCGCCGACCTCGTCGCCCGGGGCCGACAGCCCCACCAGCGGTGGTGGCAGCAGTGGTCCGAGGACGACGAACGGGCCGTCACCGACGCCATGACCCGCACGGACGTCGCCGCGCTCGCGGACCGTCAGGTGGACGAACTCTCCGGCGGGCAGCGCCAGCGGGTGTGGATCGCGATGGCACTCGCCCAGGAGACGGACCTGCTGCTGCTCGACGAGCCGACGACGTACCTGGACATCTCCCACCAGGTCGAGGTCCTGGACCTCGTCCGGCGCCTCAACCACGAGCGGGGGCGGACGGTGGTGGCCGTGCTCCACGACCTGAACCAGGCGGCGCGGTACGCGGACCACTTGGTCGCGATGAAGGCGGGCCGGGTTGTCGCACGGGGGCGGCCGTCGGAGGTCGTGACGGCGGAGCTCGTACGGGAGGTCTTCGGCCTGGAGGCGGTCATCGTCCCGGATCCGGTGACGGGTGGACCTCTGATCGTGCCGGGGAGGCCGTGGCAGGGGTGACTACCCCGGTCCGGGGGTGGTCACCCCTCCCCCAGGCGTCACCCCGGCCGCCGCGCCCGCCACAGCACGAACGCCGCTGACGCCACCGCCGCCACCTTCACCACCACCGGCCATGTCTCCGCCAGGGCCGCCGCCATCGCCCCCTGCGGTATCGGGTCGCCCCAGCGACCCTCCGTGCGGCCCCAGAGCCAGATCACCGCGCCGGCCACCGCCAGGCCGGGGACGCCCATGACGGCCCACTTCGACTCCGTCTGCGTAAGGCGGCGCGTCGCGTACGCCAGCGCCCAGCCCGCCGCGAGCACCAGCCAGTTGCCGAGGATCGCCCCGACGATCAGGAGTACGGCCACGAGCAGGAGGAGCGGGCTCATGGGGACGCCCTCCTTGGAGCGCCAGAAGCTGAAGCGGCGGTCGTCGGCCGGGGAGTCCGACCCGTCGTCGGCCTGCTCCGCCGCCGAGGAGGCCGGCTCGTTCTCGACGGCCTCCGGCCGCTTCACCGGCGGCGGCTTCAGCATGTCCGGGATCTCGATCCCCCCGGTGAAGCCATGCACGGCGTCCCCGCCACCCGCATCCGTCTTCGTGAACGGCCCCGGCTCCACCCGCCACCAGTCCGCCGTCGCGCCGAGCTCCTCCTCCGTCGCCAGGTGCGGCGGCGCCGCCGGTCCGCCGAGCCGACGCCCGCGCGGCACGGAGGGCACCGCCTCCTCCGCGTCGGCCCGCCGCTGCGCCGGCACCCGCCCCACATCGGACGTCACTCCCGTCGCCCCGGCCGCCACCGCCTCCGACGGCGTGCCCAGCCCGTCGAGGATGCGCTGCACGGCGGTGGGGGTGTCGGCGCCCTCGACGGCGCGGCGGCGTTCGATCTCGGCGCGCAGCCGGGAGACCAGCCGCATCCGGTCGCCGGAGGTGAGCGACTGTCTCTGGGCGAGGTCCCCGACCCTGCTCAGATAGTCGTAAACCAGCTGATCGCTCTCGATCCCCACCGAAGCCCCCAAGGCCGCACGAGCCGTCGAACCCCATCGAAGGTACCGGTTCCGCACCCACCGTCACCCCGTCACGGACGAAGCCGGACGAAGCCCTGACGAAGCCGGTGAACCCGGGGCCGCGACACCACGACCCGGTACCGTAAACAGAATGACCACTTCGCGGGAGAACGGCAGCACCGGCGGCGGCACGGCGGCGGCGCCGCGCACACTCGCCGAGGAGCTGCGGGGGCGGCCCGACGACGCCCTCGGCGATCTCCTGCGCGCCCGGCCCGACCTGCTCAGTCCCGTGCCCGGCGACCTCACCCAGCTCGCCACCCGCGCCGCCACCCGGGCCTCCGTCGTGCGGGCGCTGGACCGGCTCGACCGGTTCGCGCTCCAGGTCGCCGAGGCGCTGGCCGTGGCCCCGGACCCCTGCCCGTACGGGACGCTCGCCGCACTCATGAACGGCGACCGACCGGATGACCCCCGGGTCGCCGCCGAGCTCCCCCGCGCCGTCGCCACGCTGCGCGAGGCGGCCCTGGTCTGGGGCGGCGAGGACCGGCTGCGGCTCGTCCGGACCGTCCGGGAGCTCCTCGCGCCGTCCCCCGGCCACCCCTCCCCCACCGGGCTGGGCCCCGCCGTCATCGAGGTGACGGCCGGAATGTCACCCGGACGGATCCAGCAGATCATCGCGACGGCCGGGCTGCCCGCGACCCACGATCCGGTGACCGCCGTGGCAGCGCTGACCTCCCTTTTCGAGGACCGTGAACGCATGGCCGCGCTGCTGAGCGACGCGCCCGCAGAGTCCCTCGCCGTGCTCGGCAGGCTCCAGTGGGGCCCGCCCTACGGCACGGTCACCGCCACGCCCGCCCCGCACCTGCGCTGGCTCCTCGACCGGGGCCTGCTGCTGACCGTCACCCCCGGCAGCGTCGTCCTGCCCCGCGAGGTGGCCCTGCACCTGCGCGCCGGGCTCGCGCACCGCACCCCCGAGCCGGTCGCTCCCTCACTCGAGCCCGTCACCGAACACTCGGTCCAGGTCGTCGACGCGGCCGCCGCCGGCCAGGCGTTCACCGCGCTCACGACCGTCGAGGAGCTCCTCGCCGACTGGGAGACCGCCGGCCCGCTCGTGCTGCGCGCGGGCGGCCTGAGCGTACGGGACCTCAGGCGCGCCGCGAGCCACCTGGACACCACCGAGACGGCCGCCGCGTTCTGGGCCGAGCTGGCCTACGCGGCGGGCCTGCTCGCCTCCGACGGCGGCGTCGACGAGCGCTACGCCCCGACGCCCGCCTACGACGACTGGCTGCAGCTGCCCGCCGAGCGGCGCTGGCAGCACCTGGTGACGGCGTGGCTGGCCATGACCCGCACGGCCGGCCTCGCGGGCGAGAAGGACGCCAAGGGCCGGATGCTCTCCGTCCTCGGCCCGGACCTCGACCGCTCCCCCGCCCCCGAGGTCCGCCGCCGGGTGCTGACCCTCCTCGCCGGGCTGCCCGCCGGGGCGTCCGTCACCGAGGAGACGCTGCTGACCCGGCTGCGCTGGGAACGGCCGCCCCGCGCGGCGGCCCCGGACGCGCCCGAGGACACCCGCTCGCGGCTGGCCCGCTGGGCGCTCGCCGAGGCGGAGCTGCTGGGCGTGACGAACCGGGGCGCGCTCTCCGCGCCCGGCCGCGCCCTGCTCGACGCCCCCGAGAAGGCCCCCGGCCTGCTCGCCCCGCTGCTGCCCGAGCCCCTGGACCACGTCCTCCTCCAGGCGGACCTGACCGCCGTCGCCCCCGGCCCGCTGCGGCGCCCGCTCGCGCAGGCCCTGGGCGTACTCGCGGACATCGAGTCCAAGGGCGGCGCGACCGTCTACCGCTTCACCCCCGAGTCGGTGCGCCGCGCCCTGGACGCGGGCCGTACGGCGGCCGATCTCCACGCGTTCCTCGCCGCGCACTCGCGTACGCCCGTGCCGCAGCCGCTCGCCTATCTGGTGGACGACATGGCCCGGCGGCACGGCCGGCTGCGGGTCGGCGCGGCGTCGTCGTACCTGCGCTGCGACGACGAGGCGGTGCTCGGCGAGCTCCTCGCCGACCGCCGCTCGGCGCCGCTGCGGCTGCGCCGGCTCGCCGGGACGGTCCTGGCGGCGCAGGTCGAGCCCGACGCGCTGCTGGAGGGGCTGCGGGCGATGGGATACGCGCCGGCGGCCGAGTCCGCCGAGGGCGACGTGCTGATCAGCCGCGCCGACGCCCACCGCACACCGCCGCGCACCGCCCCGGCGCCCGTACCCGACGGGCCGCCCGTCCCCGACGCCACGCTGCTGGGCGCGGCAGTCCGCGCCGTACGGGCCGGTGACCTGGCCGCCACGGCCGAGCGCAAGCCCGTAGCCGCCCCGGCCACCGCCGCCGGCGGGCTGCCCCGCACCACGTCCGCCGACACCCTCGCCACGGTCCAGGCCGCCGTCCTCACCGGCGCCGCCGTCTGGATCGGCTACGTCAACGCGGAGGGCGCGGCCAGCCAGCGCGTCATCGCCCCCATCCGCGTGGAGGGCGGCTTCGTCACGGCGTACGACCACACGGCGGACGAGGTGCGGACGTATCCGCTGCACCGCATCACGGGAGTGGCGGAACTGGCGGACGACGTGGTCTAAAAATCAGCTTCTCCGGCGTTTGAGGAGCGGGGTCTGGGGCGGAGCCCCAGGAAACGGTGAGAGGGCGGGACTGGGGCCCCTCACACCGAACAGGTACGTGGCCACGAACCCGGCCCCATAACCGACCAACAACCCCGCCCCGTAGACCACCACGGCCCTCCCCAGCCCGTGATTCCCCGCGAGCAGCGGAAAGAGCGCCCACCCCGACGGCCCGATGGCCGTCGCCCCCACCGTGTCGCCCAGTTGGTGGAACAGCCCCACGAACGCGCCCCCGAACGCGCCCCCCACGCACGCCGTGGCGAACGGCCTCCCCAGCGGCAGCGAAACCCCGTAGATCAGCGGCTCCCCGATGCCGAGAAGCCCTGCCGGAAGGGCGGACCGGATCACCTTCCGCACCGACGCGTCGCCCGCCGACCGTACGTGGACCGCCAGCGCGGCACCCACCTGCCCCGCGCCCGCCATCGCCAGGATCGGCAGCAGGACCGTGGAGCCCCGCTCGGCGATGAGCGTGGTGTGGATGGGGATCAGCGCCTGGTGAAGGCCCAGCATCACCAGCGGCAGGAACAGCCCGCCCAGCGCGAAGCCCGCCACCACGCCCCCGTTGGCCAGCAGCCACTCCGCGCAACGGCCGATCGCCGACGACACCTCACCCGCCACGAACATCAGCCCGTACAGCGTCACCAGCCCCGGCAGCAGCACCGTCAGGAAAGGCGTCACCAGCACGTCCAGGGCCTCCGGCACCACCCGCCGGCACGCCTTCTCCACGACCGTCCCCAGCAGCGCCGCGCCCAGCGCACCCAGCACCCCGCCCTGCCCGGGCGCCAGTTGCCGGCCGAAGACTGCGACGTGTGTGACGCCGGGGTAGACGATGACGGCCGCGACCGCCCCGCCCAGCACGGGCGTGCCGCCGAACTCCTTCGCCGTCTGGTACCCGACGAAGACCGCGATCAGCGACATGAAGCCGGACGCGATCGCGGACAGCGCCGGGACGAGCGCGGGCAGCCAGTGGAGATTGGCCAGCAGCCCGCCGGCACCGGCGATGACGCCGCAGCCGACGAGGGCGGGGATCAGCGGTACGAAGATCTGGGCGAGGCGACGGAGGAAGAGCTTGCCGGGCGTGGCGTTACGGGCCCGCTGCCGGTCCCGCAGCGCGGCACCGCGCTCGGCGAGGACCTCGGCCGCCGTCCCGCCCGCGGCCGTCACACCCGCGGCCGATGCCTCCGCCACCAACCGTTCCAGCTCCGGCGCCACCCGGGCGACCGTCCCCGGACCCAGCACGACCTGGAACGACTCCCCGTCCTCCACCACGCCCGGCACGCCGGGCAGCGCCCGTAGTTCCGCGCCCCTGACCTGCGACCGGTCCGCGACCTCCACCCGCAGCCGGGTCATGCAGTGGCCGACGGTACGGACGTTGCCGGCGCCGCCGAGGAGGGGGAGGAGGGCGGCGGCGATGTCCTGAGGGTTCATCAGGGCACGACGGTACGGCCCATGACGGCGGATCAGCCGTGCGCCGCGCCCGCCGCGCGCAGGGCGGCGCGCAGATGGCCGTGCGACTCCGCCAGCAGCCGGGCGGCCGTGGGCCCGTCGACCTCGCCGAGGAGGATCAGGATGGCGTTCTTCACCTCGCCCCCGGCGCCGGTCAGCGCCGCCTCGATCTCGTCGTCCGCCGCGCCCGTCGCCAGCGAGACGATCCGCCGGGACCGGGCGCGCAGCTTCTCGTTGGAGGCGCGGACGTCGACCATGAGGTTTCCGTAGGTCTTGCCGAGCCGCATCATCGTGATCGTCGAGATCATGTTGAGGACGAGCTTCTGCGCCGTGCCCGCCTTCAGCCGGGTGGAGCCGGTGAGGAGTTCGGGCCCCACGACGACCTCGACGGCGTGCTCGGCGGCCGCGCCCAGCGCCGAACCGGCGTTGCAGGCCAGCCCCACCGTGAGCGCCCCGGCCGCGCGGGCGTGCCGGACGGCCCCCACCGCGTAGGGGGTGCGGCCCGAGGCGGAGACGCCGACGACCGTGTCGTCGGGCCCGAGCTTCAGCGCGTCCAGGTCGGCGGCGGCCCGCGCCGCGTCGTCCTCGGCCCCTTCGACGGCCGCCACCAGGGCCTCGGGGCCGCCCGCTATCAGGCCGACGACCTGCCCGGGGCCGGTGTTGAACGTCGGCGGGCACTCGCTGGCGTCCAGCACCCCCAGCCGGCCGGCCGTGCCCGCGCCCGCGTAGATCAGCCGGCCGCCGCGCGCCATCCGTTCGGCGGTCGCGTCGATGGCCGCGGCGATCTCGGGGAGCCGGGCCGCGACGGCGGCGGCGACCATGGCGTCCTCCGCGTTCATGATCTCGGCGATGTCCCGGGTCGGCAGCCGGTCGATGTCGGCGAGGTCCGGCCGGAACGCCTCCGTGGTGAGGGCGGCCAGCTGCGCCCGGAGCGCGGCGGACGAGTTCATGGGCGGTTCCTCGGCATCAGCAGGATCAGCAGGATCAACGCCGGTCACGCGGGGCGTGCCGATGGGCCAGCGCCTCGTACGAAGCGGACAGGGCGGGCGCCGCGCGTTCATACGTACGCTGCGCGACCCCGATGAACAGGCAGTCCACCACGAGCAGCTGGCTCGTGCGACTCGACATGGCCGCCGGGCGCAGCTCGCTCTCCCGGGCGGAGGACGTGGTGAGGATGTGATCGGCGTACTGGGCGATGTCCCCGTCCGGCCGCCCGGTGATCGCGACGGTGGTCGCCCCGCGCTCGAAGGCGACGCGCAGCGGCTCGATGACGTCGGTGGTGCGCCCGGAGTGGGTGATGGCGATCGCCACGTCCCCGGAGCGCAGCTGGACGGCGTTGGTGACCGCCAGGTGGGGGTCGCCGGGCGCGTGGGCGATCAGGCCGATGCGCAGCAGCTTCTGGACGAGGTCCTGGCCGACGAGGTTGGAGGCGCCGATCCCGTAGACGTCGACGCGCCGGGCGGCGGCGAGGGCGCCGACGGCCGCCTCCAGCGCGGCCGCGTCGAGCCCGGCGGCGGTGTCCGCCAGGCACTGCGCCTCCTCCTGGGCGAGCTTGGCGACGACGTCGGCCAGCGGGTCGTCGACGGCGATGTCGGCGGTGACGGCGGGCGCCCGGCCCGCCGCCTGCTCGGCCGCGAGCGCGGCGAGCGCGAGCCGCAGGTCGCGGTAGCCGGGGTAGCCGAGGACGCGGGCGGTGCGTACGACGGTGGCCTCGCTGGTGCCCGTGAGCTCCGCGAGCCCGGTGACGGTCAGCGCCGCGGAACCGGCCGGATCGCCCGCCACGGTCTCGGCGACGCGCTGCATGGAGCGGGTCATGGAGGGCGCGAGGGTGCGGACCTTGGCGGCCAGGGCGGCGGGCGGGGTCGGGAGCGCCGGGCGGGCCGGGCGGGGAGTGGCCGGACGGGAAGTGACGGAAGTTTCCTTCACCTTGCTGCTCACATCGTGAAAGGTATTTTCGGCCCGGTGTGCCGTCAACCCTCCGGGCCCCCGACAATGGATCGCATGGAGCTCGAACAGGCACTGCACACGGCGCGCGCGCTCGTCCTCGCCGATCTGGTGGCGGGCGACGTGGCCGACGCCGACGTCGTCTCGCTGGTCGAGGACGCGGTCACGCACCGGCGGTGGTGGGTCGAGCAGTGGCCCGAGGGCATGGCGTTCCTGCCCGGTCTGGTGGCCCAGGACGTCCAGGACGCCCTGCTGGAGCGGCACGGCCGCTGGCCCCTGTGCCCGGTCTGCACGGACACGGGCGACCCCCACGCCCTGGAGGTGGAGCCCGAGCTCGGCCCCGACCCGCACTGGGCCTGCGCCAAGCAGGCCGTGCTGATCGCGCCCGTGGGCTCCCTGGCGACGGCCCTCGGACACTGACCCGGGTGACCTGGTGACATTCCGGTGACCCTCTACATCGACCCCCCGAACTGGCCGGGCCACGGCCGTATGTGGTCCCACCTGGTCAGCGACGTCTCCTTCGACGAACTCCACGCCTTCGCCGCCCGCGTGGGCCTGCCCGGCCAGGCGTTCGACGGGGATCACTACGACGTGCTGTCGACGGCGTACGGGGATGCCGTGCGGCTGGGGGCGGTGGAGGTGAGCAGCCGCGAGGTGGTGCGGTTGCTGAGGGGGGCGGGGTTGCGGCGCCCGAAGCGGTAGGGGTTCCCGCCGGGGGGCCGGGGGCCTGCCCCCGGGAAACGGTGAAAGGGCGGGACCGGGGCACCCTCCCCGCCGCAGCGGCGCTCAGCCACGTCGTACGAGCCCGGCGGTGCCGGACTCAGCTGCGGCACCCGCCCCACCCGTCACCACCCGAGACACCCCGTGGTGCAGCCGCGAGGCCACGGCCGTCGTCCCCAGCGCCAGCACCGCCAGCACCGCCCCCAGCCACGCCACCGCCGGATAACCCCATCCCGCCGAGATGACGAGCCCGCCCAGCCAAGGCCCGACCGTGTTGCCGATGTTGAACGCGGACGTCGTCGTCGCCCCCGCGAGCGTCGGTGCCGCGTTCGCGACGTTGAACATCCGCGCGTTGAGCGCGGGCGCCGTGACGAACGCCGCGACGCCGAGCAGCAGCGCCAGCGCCACGGCCGCGACCGCCAGATGGGCGGTCAGCGCCAGCAGGGCCATCACGGCGGCGGACGCCGCGATCCCGCCGTACATCGTGCCGAACAGGTGCGCGTCGGCGATCCGCCCGCCGACGGCCGTGCCGATGAGCGCTCCGACGCCGAAGAGGGCGAGCACGGTCGGCACCCAGGACTCCTTGAGCCCGGCGGTCTCCGTGAGCAGCGGGGCGAGGTAGGAGAAGAGGGAGAAGACGGCGGCGGCGTTGAGCGCGGTGGCGATCAGCGCGAGCCAGACCTGCCGGTCACGGTAGATGGCCAGCTCCGAGCGCAACCGCGGCGCGTCCGCGCCGTCCGCCCCGCCCGCCCGCGCGGTCCCCGGCACCAGCGCCAGGACCCCCGCGAGCCCGAGCACCGACATCCCGGCCACCGCCCAGAACGCCGCGCGCCAGCCCGCGTGCTGCCCCAGCAGCGCACCGGCGGGCACGCCGACGATGTTGGCGATGGACAGGCCGCCCACCATCACCGCCATGGCCCGGGCCCGGGCGTCCGCCGGCACCAGCGACACGGCCACCGCCGCGCCGACCGCCCAGAACCCGGCGCAGGCCAGCGCGCTCACCACCCGGGACGCGAACAGCACCCCGTACGAGGGCGAGAGCGCCCCCGCCACCTGGCCGAGGCCGAAGACGGCGAGCAGCGCCACCAGCGTCGTCCGGCGGGGCAGCCGCAGCGTCGCCGCCGCGAGCACGGGCGCGCCGACGACCATGCCGATGGCGAACGCGGACACCAGCAGCCCGGCGCGCGGGATGGAGACGTCCATGTCACGGGCGATGGGCTGGAGCAGCCCGGAGAGCATGAACTCGGACGTACCGAGGGCGAATACGGACAGGCCGAGGACGTACACGGCGGCGGGCATGGACGTACGGGGACGCTGGGGAGCGGAGTTCGGCGGCATACCCATGGCCAGCATGATCACCGTCGGAGGTATTCCCTCCAGTCACACCAGCCCCTTACACCCCCTGCACATCTCAACCGGTGAGCAGTTCCAGCTCGGCGGCGAGGTTGCGGCGTGCCAGCAGTTCCCAGCGGTCGTGGCCCAGCGGGGTGCGGAACAGCCGGGGCAGCGCCAGCAACTGGCGCAGCACGCCGGCGCGACCCTCGCGGAAGAGGTCGTCGGGCACGAAGCCGTACTCCTCGCGGACGGCCGCCGCGTAGCGCGCGTACTCCCGCGGGGTGCCGCCGAGGACGGCGAGGTCGGCGTCGCAGAGCGTCTCGCCGTCGCGGTCGCCGGGGGCGGGGTCGTGGCTGACGGTGAGCCGTACGAGGCGGACGACCTCAGCGGTACGGGCGTGGTCCACGCCCAGCTCGGGCAGGGCGCGCTCGGCGAGGTGGGCGGAGCGCTCCTCGTTCTCGGAGCGGTCGGGGCGGTAGACGGCGTCGTGGAACCAGGCGGCGAGCCGGACGGTCTCGATGTCGTCGGCGTGGGGAGCGAGCGAGTCGAGGTGGCCGAGGACGGCGGCGAGGTGGTCGACCGTGTGGTAGCGGCGCTGCGGCTCCTCCCAGCGCGCCAGGAGGTCGTCGGCGTACGGGGCGGGGTCCGGGTCGGGGGCGGCGCGGACCCGCTCGACGGTCTCCCGCCAGCGGGCGCGCAGGGCCTCGTGGGGGTTCGTGGCTGCCATGAGTCGATTATGTGCCCCGTATATGTGCCCCGTAAGAGGGGCGAAAACGGGGACGGCTACATGCGCGGGCCGCGCGTGTGGCACGCTTGAGTACATGTCTAGACCAATTCTTGAGGTGATCGCGCTCGGCGCCGAGGACGCGGCGGCCGCACAGGCCGGAGGTGCGGACCGGCTCGAACTGGTCAGCGACATGGCCGCCGACGGCCTCACCCCCGCCCGGGAGACCTTCGCCGCCGTACGGGCCGCCGTCGACATTCCCGTACGGGTGATGCTGCGCGCCACGGACGGCTTCGCGGTGGGCGGCGCGGCGGCGCTGGACGCCCTGTGCGGCACGGCGCGGGCGCTGCGGGCGGAAGGGGCGGAGGAGTTCGTCCTCGGCTTCCTGACCGACGACGGCCGGGCCGACCTCCCGGCGGTGGCGGCCCTCGCCGACGCGCTCGGGCCCCGGGCCCGCTGGACCTTCCACCGCGCGATCGACCGCGCGGCGGACCGCGACGCCCTCCGCAAACAGCTCGCCGACCAGCCCGGCCTCGACACCTACCTCACCGCCGGCTCCGCCTCCGGCGTCGACGACGGCCTCGCCACGCTCCTCGCGGAGGCGACGCGCTCCGACGAACCCGGCTACGAGCCGCAGATCATGGCCGGCGGGGGCCTGAAGCTCAAGCACGTGCCGGTGCTGCGCTCGGCGGGCATCGCCGCCTTCCACATCGGCGGCGCGGCGCGCCCTTCCGGCTGGGACGCACCGGTCTCGGCGGACGCGGTCCGCGCGTGGCGCGCGGCGCTGGACGGCTGACGCCCAGGCGCTGACGCGCGGTGTCCTCAAACGCCGGACGGGCTGCTGCGCCTTGTCCTCAAACGCCGGACGGGCTGAGATCAGCCCGTCCGCAGCGCCCCCGGCAAATCCTCCGCGTGCACCACCGTCAGCCCCGAGACCGCCCGCGTCAGCGCCACGTACAGCCGTCGCAGCCCCGTCCGCTCGTCCGGCTCGCCGGCCACCACCGCCGCGGGCTCGTCGAGCACCACGTAGTCGTACTCCAGGCCCTTCGCCAGGGACGCCGGTACGAGCGTCAGCCGTGCCGTCTCCGTCGTCTCCTCGCCCGGGGCGAGATACGGCAACCCCGCACCGGCCAGCGCCTCCCCCAGCACCCCGATCCGCGCGTCCGCCGCGATCAGGCCGACGGAACCCTCCCGTTCCAGCGCCTCGCGGCACGCGGCGACCACCGCCTCGTCCAGCACGCCGACGGCGTCCACACCCCGTACCGAGAAGTCGCCCGGCGACTCCCGCATGGACGTCGCCGCCGCCAGACCCGGCGCGATCGCGGGCAGCAGCCGCGACGCGTACGCGATGACCTCGCGCGGCACGCGGAAGCCCTGCGTCAGCTCCTCCACCGCCGCCTCCGGCTTGCCCAGGTGGGCCAGCGCCTCCGCCCAGCTCGCCGTCGCCCACGGCGTCGTGCCCTGCGCGATGTCGCCGAGGATCGTCGCCGAACCGGTCGTACAGCGGCGGCCCACCGCGCGGTACTGCATGGGCGATAGGTCCTGCGCCTCGTCCAGGACGACATGGCCCAGCGACGGGGTGCGCGAGACGAGGTCCATCGCCTCGTCGATCAGCACCGCGTCGGCGGCGGACCACTTCGCCGACCGCGTGCTCCGGGCCGGCCGGGCCCACAGCACGGCCCGCTGCTCGTCCTCCGTCAGCACCCCGGCCGCGTGCTCCGCCAGGAACTCCGCGTCGGACAGCAGCCGCAGCACCAGCTTCGCCGGGTCGACGGCCGGCCACGCGGCCTTGACCGCCGCCTTCACGGCCGCGCTGCGCGCGACCGCGTCCTGCACCCGGTCGTCGGGGGCCTCGCCGGCCTCCTCCATCCGTACGAGCACGGCGTGCGCGATGCGCTGCGGCAGCGCCTCACGCGCGGCGCCGTAGCGGATATCGCGGTCGAGCAGCTCCCGCACCATCTCCTCGATCTCGTACGCCGGGACCCGCCAGCGCCGCGACCCGCGCACCACGACCACCGGCTCCACCGGCATCGTCACCCCCGCCCGCACCGCGCGCCGCAGCACCTCGGCCATCCGGGCGTCGCCCTTGATCCGCGCCGCCTCGGCGGAGTCCGCGCCCCGCACCTCCACATGCCCGACGAGGTCGTCGACGGTCGCCTGCGCGACGTTCAACTCACCGAGGGCGGGCAGCACTTGCTCGATGTAGCGGAGGAAGGACCGGTTGGGCCCGATGACGAGCGTGCCGGTGCGGGCGAGGCGCTCGCGGTGGGCGTAGAGCAGATAAGCGACACGGTGCAGCCCGACAGCCGTCTTCCCGGTACCGGGCGCCCCCTGGACGCACACCGTGCCGCCGATGCCGGCGCGGACGATCTCGTCCTGCTCGGGCTGGATGGTCGCGACGATGTCCCGCATGGGGCCGACGCGCGGCCGTTCGATCTCGGTCTGGAGCAGCCGGCTCGCCTGCTCGCCGCCCGCCGCGTCCGTGAGGTCCTCGTCCTCGTAGGCGGTCAACTCGCCGCCCGTGTAGCCGAACCGGCGGCGCGTCCCGACGTCCATCGGGTCCTTCTTCGAGGCCCGGTAGAACGGCTGGGAGACCGGCGCACGCCAGTCGATCACCATGGGGTCGCCGTCGGCGTCGTGGACGTGCCGCCGCCCGATGTAGAAGCGCTCCCCCTCGGCCCCCTCCGCCTGGTCCGCCGCGGGCGCGCGGAGATAGTCCAGCCGTCCGAAGAAGAGCGGGGTGTGCGCGAGATCGGCGAGGGCGGCGATACGCTCGTCGATCTGCCGTTGGAGGACGGCGGCGTTGACCCAGTTGGCGGTGACATCCTTGATGTCGAGCGCCTCCACGTCGGCCCGCATCGCCCGCAACGCGGTGCGGGACGAGGCGAGATGGGCGCGCTCCCGCTCCAGGGGATCGTTCGCGTTCATGGTGTGCGCGGGCACGGCGGAGCCTCCAGACGTACGACGGACGAGCGGGAGCCGCCGGTTTCCGTCCGGACGGCGGCGCTCCCGGGAACGTCGTCGCGAGGCGACGCGGGAGGCGGCGGGAAGGGTGGATTGTAGTCAGTCGTCCCGAGGGCGCGCGAATGATTTTTCCGCGCGCCCCTGGGAAGGATCAGGGGCGCCGTCCATCTCCGGTAGGGCACCCCATGGGTCTGGGGTAGTACGGCCCACCCTCGCGTTTACACCGGCAGGCCGACGTCCGAGGGCATTCCGGAAACCATCATGGAAGACATGACCACCACTTCCGTCATCCCGGACACCGCCCCCTCGTTCACCTTCGCCGACGCCCTCCGCGCGATCAAGGCCTTCGCGGGCGCGGCCGTCAGCGTCATCCTCCTCGGCGCCCACACCGACGAGCGCCCGGCCGTATGACGCCCACCGACCTGAGCGCAACCTGAGTACGTACTCCCGTACGAACTGAGTACGTCGTCCCTACCCGGCCGCCCACCCCGCTGGTTGGCTGAGCCGCATGAGGAACGCGCCCCGCACCACCATCCCGCTGTACACCCTGCCGGACGTTGACTCCAAGGCCTGGGTGACGAGCGCGCTGGCCGCCGTCGTGATGCTGCCGCTGCTGGCGTTCGACCTGATGTTCATCGGACTGTCCCCGATGGCCACCGACAGCTGCGGCCCCGACCACTGCAGCGCCGCCCTCAACCACGCCCTGCTGGCCGCCCCCATCGTCTGGCTGGTCGCGCTGGCCCTGCTGATCACCACCTGGGCCCTGCCCTCGCGCAAGCGCTTCCGCGAGCCGCGAGTGATCACGGCTCTGCTCTCCGCGGCGGCCGGGCTCGCGTGCCTCTCCATCCTGGCCAACCTGCCAACCGGCTGACGACGGACGTCCCTCAGGCGTCCTCCTCCGTCAGCAGCGAATCCGCGTCCACGATCCGGTACGCGTACCCCTGCTCCGCCAGGAACCGCTGGCGGTGCGCCGCGAAGTCCTGGTCGACCGTGTCACGGGCGACCACCGAGTAGAAGCGCGCCTCGTGCCCGTCGGCCTTCGGGCGCAGCACCCGGCCCAGTCGCTGGGCCTCCTCCTGCCGGGAGCCGAAGGTGCCCGACACCTGGATGGCGACCGTCGCCTCCGGCAGGTCGATCGAGAAGTTGGCGACCTTGGAGACGACCAGCACCGAGATCTCGCCCGCCCGGAAGGCGTCGAAGAGCTTCTCGCGCTGGGCATTGGACGTCTCGCCCTTGATCACTGGCGCGTCCAGGTGCTCGCCCAGCTCGTCCAGCTGGTCGATGTACTGGCCGATGACCAGCGTCTGCTCCCCCTTGTGCTTGCGTACCAGGGCCTCCGTGACCTTCCGCTTGGTGGCGGTCGTCGCGCAGTACCGGTACTTCTCCTCCACCTCGGCCGTCGCGTACGCCAGCCGCTCGGAGTCGGTGAGGTTGACGCGCACCTCGACGCAGTCCGCCGGGGCGATATAGCCCTGCGCCTCGATCTCCTTCCAGGGCGCGTCGAAACGCTTGGGGCCGATGAGGGAGAAGACGTCCGACTCCCGCCCGTCCTCGCGCACCAGCGTCGCGGTCAGCCCGAGCCGCCGCCGGGCCTGGAGGTCGGCGGTGAACTTGAAGACGGGCGCCGGCAGCAGATGCACCTCGTCGTAGACGACCAGGCCCCAGTCGCGGGAGTCGAAGAGCTCCAGATGCGGGTAGACGCCCTTCCGCCTGGTCGTCAGCACCTGGTAGGTGGCGATGGTGACCGGGCGGATCTCCTTTCTCGTACCGCTGTACTCGCCGATCTCGTCCTCGGTCAGCGAGGTCCGCTTCACCAGCTCGTGCTTCCACTGGCGGGCGGAGACGGTGTTGGTGACCAGGATCAGCGTCGTCGCCTTCGCCATGGCCATCGCGCCCGCGCCCACGAGCGTCTTGCCGGCGCCACAGGGCAGTACGACCACGCCCGAGCCGCCGTGCCAGAACCCCTCCACGGCCTGCCGCTGGTACGGGCGCAGGGCCCAGCCGTCCTCGGCGAGCTCGATGGGGTGCGCCTCGCCGTCCACGTACCCGGCGAGGTCCTCGGCGGGCCAGCCCAGCTTGAGCAGCGTCTGCTTGATCTGACCGCGCTCGGAGGGGTGCACGGCCACGGTGTCCGGGTCGATCCGGTTCCCCACCAGCGGCTGGATCTTCTTCGAGCGGAGGATCTCCTCCAGCACGGGCCGGTCGGTGCTCTCCAGCACCAGGCCGTGGGTGGGGTGCTTGAGCAGCTTCAGCCGCCCGTAGCGGGCCATGGTCTCGGCGATATCGACGAGCAGGGCGTGCGGCACGGGGTAGCGGGAGTACGAGACGAGCGCGTCGACGACCTGCTCGGCGTCATGCCCGGCGGCCCGCGCGTTCCACAGCCCCAGCGGGGTCACCCGGTAGGTGTGGATGTGCTCGGGCGCGCGCTCCAGCTCCGCGAAGGCGGCGATGGCGCGCCGGCACTCGTCGGCACGCTCGTGGTCCACCTCCAGCAGCAGGGTCTTGTCGCTCTGGACGATCAGGGGTCCGCTCACGCCACGGCCTTCCACTTCGCGCACGGGGAGAAGCTTCCAGTGTCCCCCATCCGGGGCGGTACGGGCGTGGCGCCCGGGACCGGGGGCGGAAACGCCACCGGGGCGGCACCCCCCGTGAGGAGGGTGCCGCCCCGGTGAAGCGCAGGACGGTCGATCAACCTGTCAGGTCGATCAGAAGTCCATGTCACCGCCCGGCATGCCGCCCGGAGCGGCCGCGGCGGCCTTCTCCGGCTTGTCGGCGATGACGGCCTCGGTGGTCAGGAACAGCGCGGCGATGGACGCGGCGTTCTGGAGGGCGGAGCGGGTGACCTTCGCCGGGTCGATGATGCCCTCGGCGATCATGTCGACGTACTCGCCCGTGGCGGCGTTGAGGCCGTGGCCGACAGGAAGGTTGCGCACCTTCTCGACGATGACGCCACCCTCGAGACCACCGTTGACGGCGATCTGCTTGAGCGGGGCCTCCAGGGCCAGCTTCACGGCCTTGGCACCGGTGGCCTCGTCGCCGTCCAGCTCGAGCTTCTCGAAGACCGCGGAGGCCTGCAGCAGGGCCACGCCACCACCGGCGACGATGCCCTCCTCGACGGCCGCCTTCGCGTTGCGAACGGCGTCCTCGATGCGGTGCTTGCGCTCCTTGAGCTCGACCTCGGTCGCGGCACCGGCCTTGATGACGGCAACGCCGCCGGCCAGCTTCGCGAGGCGCTCCTGGAGCTTCTCGCGGTCGTAGTCCGAGTCGCTGTTCTCGATCTCGGCGCGGATCTGGTTGACGCGGCCCTGGACCTGGTCGCTGTCACCGGCACCGTCGACGATGGTCGTCTCGTCCTTGGTGATGACGACCTTGCGGGCGCGGCCGAGCAGGTCGAGACCGGCGTTCTCCAGCTTGAGGCCGACCTCCTCGGAGATGACCGTGCCACCGGTGAGGATGGCGATGTCGCCCAGCATGGCCTTGCGGCGGTCGCCGAAGCCCGGGGCCTTGACGGCGACGGACTTGAAGGTGCCGCGGATCTTGTTGACGACCAGCGTGGACAGGGCCTCGCCCTCGACGTCCTCGGCGATGATCAGCAGCGGCTTGCCGGACTGCATGACCTTCTCGAGGAGCGGCAGCAGGTCCTTGACCGAGCTGATCTTCGAGTTGACGATCAGGATGTACGGGTCGTCGAGCGACGCCTCCATACGCTCCATGTCGGTGGCGAAGTACGCCGAGATGTAGCCCTTGTCGAAGCGCATACCCTCGGTGAGCTCCAGCTCCAGACCGAAGGTCTGGGACTCCTCGACGGTGATGACGCCTTCCTTGCCGACCTTGTCCATGGCCTCGGCGATGAGCTCGCCGATCTGGGTGTCGGCGGCGGAGATGGAGGCGGTGGAGGCGATCTGCTCCTTGGTCTCCACGTCCTTGGCCTGCTCGAGCAGGGCGGCGGAGACGGCCTCGACGGCCTTCTCGATACCGCGCTTCAGGGCCATCGGGTTGGCACCGGCGGCCACGTTGCGCAGACCCTCGCGGACCAGCGCCTGGGCGAGGACGGTCGCGGTCGTCGTGCCGTCACCGGCGACGTCGTCCGTCTTCTTCGCGACCTCCTTGACCAGCTCGGCGCCGATCTTCTCGTACGGGTCCTCGAGCTCGATCTCCTTGGCGATGGACACACCATCGTTGGTGATCGTGGGGGCGCCCCACTTCTTCTCGAGGACGACGTTCCGGCCCTTGGGGCCGAGGGTGACCTTGACGGCGTCGGCGAGCTGGTTCATCCCGCGCTCGAGACCGCGCCGTGCCTCCTCGTCGAACGCGATGATCTTGGCCATGTGAAGTGGTCCTCCCAGGACGGGGTGGAGAGACTGCTCCGGACCGCGCTGGCGCCCGCGACGGACGGCCTGCGTGCCCTGCGGTTCCTTGCCCCGCTTGGCCCGTAGACCTCACCGACGGTCCAAATCTGTCACTCTCACTCGGAGAGTGCTAAGCCCAATGATTAGCACTCGACCCCTGCGAGTGCAAGCGCCTCGCATCAACCTGCCCCGCGCGGGGGGAACCCACACATGGGCGCGGCGCGGGCGTGGCGCGGACGCACGAGGGGCCCGCGTCTTAAAGACGCGGGCCCCTCGGCGAGCTGAGTGAGCCGGTGGTCGATGCGCGCCGGTCAGGCGGTCACCTTGACCATGTCCGCCTGCGGCCCCTTCTGGCCCTGCGAGATCTCGAACTCGACCCGCTGCCCCTCCTCGAGGGTGCGGTAGCCGTCCATCTGGATCGCGCTGTAGTGGACGAAAACATCCGCACCACCGTCGACCGCGATGAAGCCGTACCCCTTCTCCGCGTTGAACCACTTGACGGTGCCCTGAGCCATGCCTAACTCCCCTATTACTGGCCCTTGCGCAGGACCGCACCTCGCGGACCCGGGTCAGACCTCACCCCCAGACAGGATGGGGGTGTGCGCCGGAACGCGTCGACCGCCGCTGAATGTATCTGCACGGATGCCGTCTGCAACAGGTCAGTCGGACGAGAATTCCGGGCGCGGCCGATCGGTTATTACCACCGATTTCGCCAGCTTCTTGGGCAAGTCGGACCGGGCATAACGCAACCAACCCGGCAATTCGTGCACATGTTGTGGGCACAACTTGACGGGTTCTCATATGCGTTCGGCAGTGACACCGGAGGGGGAACGCCCCAACTGTATCGCGGTTCAACAGACGGAATCACCCCGTCCGTTTTACGGGCGGGGTGATTCCGGTGAATTCCGCAGGAACGCTTTGAAAGGGTCGGGCCAAGGGTCCGGCGGCCCGGAGCTCGGCCCAGAACCCGGCCCGGACCCCGGCACGGCCCAGGGCCGCCCAGGGCCGGGGCGCCCTCGGTCAGCCGCCGGCGACCGCGGGAATGATCGACACTCCGGCACCATCCGGAGTGACCGCCTCCAGTCCGCCCTCGAACCGTACGTCGTCGTCATTGACGTACACATTGACGAAACGGCGCAGCTTTCCGTCGTCGTCGAGAACGCGCGCGGCGATTCCGGGGTGGTTCTTCTCCAGGGAGGCGATGACTTCGCCGAGAGTGGCTCCCTCGGCGGGGACTTCCGCCTTACCGGCGGTGTAGGTGCGAAGGATGGTGGGGATTCGGACGT
This sequence comes from Streptomyces hesseae, assembly GCF_031845785.1. Lineage (NCBI taxonomy): Bacteria > Bacillati > Actinomycetota > Actinomycetes > Kitasatosporales > Streptomycetaceae > Streptomyces > Streptomyces hesseae. The sequence goes on along the minus strand of NZ_JAVRFI010000041.1, from coordinate 9,061 downwards.
TGACGCTCATGGGGTCACCTTTTGGTTTAAGAAGCCGGGGAATAGGGAAACGGTGGCCGCGCGCGTTAAAGCCCCGCCGCCCGGAAAGCGTCGAGCGAAGGCGGAATCGTCGCCGTCGGTCCCGCCGCCACCGCGTCCAGCGTCTTGAGGCCGTCGCCCGTGTTGAGCACGACGGTGGTCAGCGACGGATCCAGCCGCCCGTCCTCCAGCAGCTTCCGGGTCACCCCGACCGTCACCCCGCCCGCCGTCTCCGCGAAGATCCCCTCCGTACGGGCCAGCAGCCGGATCGCCTCGACGATCCGCTCGTCGTCCACGTCCTCCACGGCCCCGCCCGTGCGCCGGGCGATGTCGAGCACGTACGGCCCGTCCGCCGGGTTGCCGATGGCCAGGGACTTGGCGATGGTGTCCGGCTTCACCGGCCGCACCACCTCGTGCCCGTCCTTGAAGGCGCGCGAGACCGGCGCGCACCCCTCGGCCTGGGCGCCGAAGATCCGGTACGGGCGGTCCTCGACCAGTCCCAGCGCGATGAGCTCCTTCAGCCCCTTGTCGATCTTCGTCAGCTGCGATCCCGAGGCCACCGGCACCACGATCTGGTCCGGCAGCCGCCAGCCCAGCTGCTCGCAGATCTCGTACGCCAGGGTCTTGGAGCCCTCCCCGTAGTAGGGCCGCAGATTGACGTTGACGAACCCCCAGCCCTCGCCCAGCGGGTCGCCGATGAGCTCGCTGCAGAAGCGGTTCACATCGTCGTACGTGCCCTCGATGCCCACCAGGTCGCCGCCGTAGACCGCCGCCATCACGACCTTGCCGGCCTCCAGGTCGTGCGGGATGAAGACACAGGACCGCAGGCCCGCGCGCGCCGCCGCGGCGCCCACCGCTCCCGCCAGGTTCCCCGTCGAGGAGCACGAGAGGGTGGTGAAGCCGAAGGCGCGCGCCGCCTCGACGGCGATGGCGACGACGCGATCCTTGAAGGAGTGCGTGGGGTTTCCGGAGTCGTCCTTGACGTACAGCCCGCCGGTGACGCCCAGCTCGCGGGCGAGGTTGTCGGCCTTGACGAGCTTGGTGAAGCCGGGGTTGAGGTTCGGCCGGTCCGCGACGTCGGCGGGTACGGGCAGCAGGGGGGCGTAGCGCCAGATATTCGCGGGTCCGGCCTCGATACGGCGGCGCAGCGCCTCGGGGTCCCCGGCGGGGAGTTCGTAGGCCACCTCAAGGGGGCCGAAGCAGCCCACGCAGACGAAGGAGGGACCGAGCGGGAAGCGCTCGCCGCACTCGCGGCAGGAGAGCGCCACGGCGGGACCGAAGGAGGCGACGGAGGGGTCGGTGACACGTACGGAGGTACGACTTTCAACGGCTTCGACAGCCATGGAGGCGAGGCCCTTTCTCCTCATCTTCCTCGCGGCGAACGTCGCCACGAGACGGAATTGGCACCTTCCCCGCCGGGAGCCTCGCCGTGTGAACGGTGAGACCGGCTGGAGGGTTGCCGGGGCTTCAACGGGCCGTATCCCTCTGCCCCTCTGGATGAGCGGTATGGCGCTGGGCGGACCCAGGCGTTTGTGCGCGTGACGACCCCCGACATAGGACGGCCGTCCGCGTTGTTCAAGACTGTAACGGAAGGGATGGTCGCTTGAGAGGGCCGTCCGAACCGCGAGATGCGTCACAACGACAGGAGTTATGCACGTGCTGGAAGAGGTGGAACGCTGGCTCGCCCGGCGGTCCTGGTCCGCCGCCGACCGTCCGCTCGACCAGCTGCTGGCCGCGAAAGGGGACACGGGCACCACGGTCAGCGTGGTGCTGCCGGCGCTGAACGAGGAGGCGACCGTCGGCGAGATCGTGGCGACGATCCGCCGCGAGCTGATGTCGGAGTCCGTCCCCCTGGTGGACGAGCTGGTGGTGCTGGACTCCGGTTCCACGGACCGCACCGCCGAGGTCGCCGCGGCGGCCGGCGCGCGCGTCGTGCACCGGGACGAGATCCTGCCGCGACTGCCCGCGCTGCCCGGCAAGGGCGAGGTGCTGTGGCGGTCCCTGCTGGTGACGACGGGCGACGTCGTCTGCTTCGTCGACGCCGACCTGAAGGACTTCTCCAGCGCCTTCGTCTCGGGGATCGTCGGCCCGCTGCTGACCGATCCCGAGGTGCGGTTCGTCAAGGCCATGTACGACCGCCCGCTGGGCGAGGTCGCGGGGCAGGGCGGCCGGGTCACCGAGCTGGTGGCGCGCCCGCTGCTCAATCTCCACTGGCCGCAGCTCGCGGGCTTCGTCCAGCCGCTGGGCGGCGAGTACGCGGCCCGCCGCTCGCTGCTGGAGCGGCTGCCGTTCCCCGTGGGCTACGGCGTGGAGCTGGGCCTGCTCGTGGACGCTCTGCACACGGTGGGCCTGGACGCGCTGGCGCAGGTCGACGTGGGCGTGCGCAAGCACCGCCACCAGGACGGCCGGGCGCTGGGCCGGATGGCCGCGACGATCTACCGCACGGCGCAGCTGCGGCTGGCCCGGGGCCATCTGGTGCGCCCGGAGCTCACCCAGTTCGAGCGCACGGCGGAGGGGTTCGTACCGCGGACGTACGCGGTGGACACCGAGGAGCGGCCACCGATGGCGGAGATACCGGAGTACGCCCGGCGGCGCGCGGCGTAACCGCCAGGAGAAGGGCCGGAGAAGGGAACGGGACGTTCCCGTGTGCCACCCGACGGGCCGTGCGTACGTTTGAGCGGTTCCCCGGGCGGCAAGGCTGGCGACATGGTCGCTGAGCATCCCCCGTCCGCCCCGGAAGCCACTGCCCCGGTAGCCGCCGCACCCATCGTCGTGGCGTCCAACCGGGGGCCCGTCTCGTACGCGCTGCGCGAGGACGGCTCGCTGGCGGCGGGCCGGGGCGGCGGCGGGCTGGTGTCCGGGCTGAGCGAGATCGGGCGGGACCCCCAGGGCGCGGCGGCGGTATGGGTGTGCGCGGCGCTGGGCGAGGGCGACCGGCTGGCGGCGGGGCGCGCGGGCCGAAGACTCGACCCGGCCGACACGGGCGGGCTGCGGGTGCGGATGCTGGACATCCCGGCCGGGACGTTCTCCGCCGCGTACAACGGCGTGGCCAATTCCGTGCTGTGGTTCGCCCACCACATGCTCTGGCAGACCCCGCTCGAGCCGGTGTTCGACAAGGAGTTCCGGTCTCAGTGGGCGGCCTACGAGGCGTACAACACCGCCTTCGCGGACGCGATCGCCGAGGAGGCGGCCGAGGGCGCCGTCGTGCTCGTCCAGGACTACCACCTCACCCTCGTCCCCGGGCTGCTCCGGACCCGCCGCCCCGACCTGCGCATCGGCCACTTCTCCCACACCCCCTGGGCCCCGCCGGACTACTACCGGCTGCTGCCGGACGACATCGCCGAGCAGGTGCTGCGCGGCATCCTCGGCGGCGACCGTGCGGCCTTCCTGACCCGGCGCTGGGCGGAGGCGTTCGCCGCGTGCTGCGCGGACGTCCTGAAGGCCGAGGTGATCCGTGAGGAGGACGGGACGGCGGCGGCGGTCCGCTTCGCGGGCCGTACGACGCGGCTCGGCGTGCACGCGCTCGGCGCGGACGCGGACTTCCTGCGCGAGCGCGCGCACCGGCCGGACGTGGAGGAGCGGCTGGCGGCCCTGCGGGAGCAGGTCGGCCCGGGACGCCGGACGATCCTGCGGGTCGACCGCACGGAGCTGTCCAAGAACATCGTGCGCGGCCTCCACGCCTACCGCCGGCTGCTGGAGGACCGGCCGCACTGGCGGGGCAAGGTGGTGCACATCGCCTTCGCCTACCCCTCCCGGCAGGACCTGAAGGTCTACCGCGACTACACCGCCGAGGTGGAGCGCGTCGCGGAGTCGATCAACGCCGCCTTCGGCACGGCGGAGTGGCAGCCGGTGATCCTCCATGTGAAGGACGACTTCGCCCGCTCCCTGGCCGCCTACCGGATGGCGGACGTGGCGCTGGTCAACCCGATCCGCGACGGTATGAACCTGGTGGCCAAGGAGGTCCCGGCCGTCTCCGACCACGGCTGCGTCCTCGTGCTGTCCCGCGAGGCGGGGGCGGCGGCGGAGCTGGCCGAGGACGCGATCGTCGTCAATCCGTACGACGTCGAGGCGACGGCCCGCGCCCTCCACCTGGCGCTGCTGATGGACCCGGGGGAACGGGCGGAACGGGCCAAGCGGTTGGCGGCGGCGGCGACGCGGTTGCCGCCGGCGCGGTGGTTCACGGAGCAGCTGGCTGCGCTCCAGGAGCGCTGAGCGCTCCATCGGTTGTCGGTTCACCGCGAGCCGGTGGGGCTTGGTCGCGCCCACGCGGCGGTAGCCGCACATCGACACTGCCCCGCGCCCCTTACGGGGCGCGCACGGCGCATTCGCCGGACCCGCCCGTGCGGGCCGACGCCTCCACTGCCGGGTACCCCCAGCGGGCTGGGCGGGTAGCCATGGCTTCATGCCGAACGCTCAGCGCTGGGCCGCTCTCGCGGCGGCCGCCACCACGCTCATAGCCGTTACCGCCACCGGCTGTTCCTCGGACTCCGACAGCGGCAAGGACGCCGGCTCCAAGGCGGCGAAGGCCAGTCCGTCGGGCACCCCGTCCCCGTCCTCGTCCTCGTCCTCGTCCCCGCCCGGAGGGGGCGCCGTCGCGATCCCGGCCGGCCCGGGTCCCCAAGGCTCGTACACCGTGCAGAACCAGCCCCCGCCCGGTACGTGCTCCTACCGCTACACCGCCACCAAGGAGCCGCTGCCCGACCCCAAGTGCACCCCGGGCGCCACCAATCCCAAGGTCACCCAGGCGACCCTCAAGACCACCATCTGCCGCAGCGGCTACACGTCCGACATCCGTCCCGGCACGAACATCACCGGCCGGGAGAAGACCGCGAACGCGGCGTCGTACGGCTACAAGGGGCCGATGAAGGACGCCGAGTACGACCACCTCATTAGCCTCCAGCTCGGCGGCGACCCCAATGACGCGCGCAATCTGTGGGTCCAGCCGCCCTCCCCCGGCCACAAGGCGGGGGCAGGGCCGAACAATCCGAAGGACGTCGTCGAGAGCAAGCTCAAGGCGGCGATCTGCTCGGGGAAGACCGAGCTGGTGAAGGCCCAGCAGGCGATCGCCAAGGACTGGACGACCGCGCTGTCCACCCTGGGTCTCACGAACGAGAAGCCGGCGGCCAAGGACCCCAAGGCGGAAGACGGCGAGTAGAGGGGGAAGCAGAAGGGAGTCAGCCGAGCCGCTCGGCCAATCCGGCCAGCAACTCCACCACTCCCGCCGGCCCGTCCACCACGAGGTCCGCCCGCTCGGCGAGCACGGCGACCTCGGCGCTGCCGCTGCACACCAGGGTGCCCGGCACCCCCTCGGTGCGCAGCTTCTCGACCGCCGCGAAGGCGGCGAGGTCGCCGAGGTCGTCACCGGCGTAGAGGACGGCGGAGGCGCCGGACTCGCGGACGTACTCGGCGAGGGCCACGCCCTTGTCCATGCCCGGCGGCCGCAGCTCCAGCACCAGCCGGCCGGGTTCGACGATCAGGCCGTGGCGCTCGGCGAGGGCGGCGAGCGGCGCGCGCAGGGCGTCGTAGGCGGCCTGGGGGTCCGCGGCGCGGCGGGTGTGGACGGCGATGGCGCGCCCTTTGTCCTCGACCCAGGTGCCCTGCCAGGAACCCGACCGGTCCAGTACGCCGGGGAGTTCCGCCTGCACGGCGGCGACACCGGGGTGGGGGGCGGGGGCGTGGACGGTGCCGGTGACGGCGTCCCAGCGCTCGGCGCCGTAGTGGCCGAGCACCACCAGGTGCTCCAGCCCGGGGACCCCGGCGAAACCGCCGTAGCGCACGGCGACCCCGGCCGCGCGGCCGGTCACCACGGCCACCGACCCCAGGCGAGGGGCGAGCCGGGCGAGGGCGGGCACGGCGCCGGGGTGGGCGCGGGCCCGCTCGGGGTCGGGCACGATCGGCGCGAGCGTGCCGTCGAAGTCGAGGGCGACGACCGCGCGTTCGGGCCGCGCCAGCAGCGCGGCCAGGCCGTCACGGCCGGCCTCGGTCACGGGTTCCGGGAGGGGGTGGCTGCCCATACAGGCGACCCTACCGGGGCGCCCGCCACGGAGGCGGGCGGTTGTACGACGTATTGCGACGTATACCGTCCGCTCAGCGGCGCTCGCGCCGCTCGTCCCGCAGCCGCCGCAGCCGGTTGACCGTGACGGGGTCGTGGGCGAGGGCGCGCGGGTCGTCGAGGAGGGCGTTGAGCAGCTGGTAGTAGCGGGTGGGCGTGATGCCGAGGCGCTCGCGCACGGCGCGCTCCTTGGCGCCCGGCCCCGGCCAGGACATCCGCTCCAGGGCGAGCACGGCGAGATCGCGCTCGGACAGCCCGCCCTGGTCGTCGCTCATGCCGTCCAACCTAGTCGTCAAACCTGACGGTCCGCCTCAACGGCCCGCGAGCTCATCGGCCCGCGAGCTCCGCGGCCTCCGCCTCGCGCTGGATCTCGCCGAGCACGGCGGCCGGGTCGCCGCCCTTCTGCACGACCGAGCCGATCTTCTCCTTGATCGTGGCGCTGACCTTGGCCCAGGAGGTCTTGTCGGCGGGGTAGAAGTCGGCGGTCTGGAGCTGGGAGAGGAACGGCCAGAGGCTCTCGTAGCGGCGGTCGCCCTGCATCGCCGCGGAGGCGGACTCCGTCACGGGCAGCAGCTCGTACTGGCCGACGAAGCTCAGCACGCTGTCCTTGCTGAAGATGAAGTCGAGCAGGGTGCCCAGCTGGTCGCGGTGGCCGTTCTGCTTGAAGGCCATCATCCAGTCGGCGACGCCCATGGTGGAGCTCGCCTTGCCCTTGACACCGGGCAGCGGGGCGGTCTGGAAGTCGATCTTCCCGGCCTTGGCCTGCTGCATCAGGGTCGGGTGGCCGTGGAGCATGCCGACGTCGCCCTTGCAGAACGCGTCGAAGACGTCCTGGCGGTTGGTGCGGGCCGGGTCGGTCGGGCCGGTGAGGCCCTTGCCGACGAGCTCGTCGCGCAGCCAGGCGAAGGCCTTGACGTTGGCCTCGGAGCTGATCGTGTAGGCACCGGTGTTGTCGGTGTAGCCACCGCCGCCGCCCAGCATCCACAGCATGGTCTCGGCGGGCGCCTCCTCGGGGCCCAGCGGCACGCCGAAAGGTATCTTCACGCCCGCGGCCTTGAGCTTGACCGCCGCGGCCTGGACCTCGTCCCAGCTCTCGGGCGCCTTTACGATGCCCGCCTTGAGGAACAGGGTCTTGTTGTAGAAGAGCATGCGGGTGCTGGAGACGAACGGCAGGCCGTACTGCACCCGGTGGACCTCGCCCGCCTTGGTGAGCGAGGCGATGAAGTCCGCCTGGGTGGGCACGGAGATCATCTGGTCGGCGCTGTAGAGCTTCCCGGCCGCGGCGAAGTCGGCGTACGCGCCGATCTGCGCGATGTCGGGGGCCTTGCCGGCCGCGACCATGTCGGCGACCTTCTTGTCGACCTCGGTCCAGCTGTAGACCTCGACGTCGAGCTTGATGCCCTTGTTCTTGGACTCGAAGTCCTTGGCGAGCTGCTCCCAGTACTTCTTGGAGCTGTTGGCCGGTTTGTCACCATAATCCGCCGCGACGAGCTTCAGCTTCTTGTCGCCGCCGGGGCCGGAGCTCCCGCACGCCGTCAGCGCCGGCGCCAACGCCGCAGTCGCGGCACCCGCCGCCGTCATGCCCAAGAACCGCCGCCGCTGCACTACTGCTACCCACCTTGTGGTTCGTGTTCGCCGTGTGGAGACCGTGGAATCTCCCCCCTGGGATTCGCGAGTCCCGTGGAGACCGTGAGTTTCTCCCGCGCGCAACCATACGGTCTACGGCTCCGGGGTTTCGCTTCGGTATCGCCGTACCGCTCTTCCCCCAGGTCACGGGGGCCTGCTATGCACGGGGACGACGCTCGACCTGCTGACGCTCGACCTGCCGTACGCATCCCGCGCATCCCGCAAGGAGCAAGCACATGAAGCCGTCCCCGTCCCTCACCCACCGTGAACTCGTCACCCAGCCGGAGAGCTGGCGCCGCGCGGCCCGGGCCGCGACCCACACGACGGGCCTCCCCGCCCCGGGCGAACGCGTGGCGGTGACCGGCTGCGGCACGTCGTGGTTCATGGCCCAGGCGTACGCGGCGCTGCGCGAGGCGGCCGGGCAGGGCGAGACGGACGCGTTCGCCGCGTCCGAGTTCCCGCGGGGCCGCGCGTACGACCGCGTCGTGGCGATCACCCGCTCCGGTACGACGACGGAGGTGCTGCGCCTGCTGTCGGAAACGGCGGGCACGCCCACGCTGGCGCTCACCGCGGACCCCAAGACGCCCGTCATGGACGCCGCGACCGACACGGCCGTCCTGGACTGGGCGGACGAGGAATCCGTCGTCCAGACCCGCTTCGCGACGACGGCCCTCGCCTTCCTCCGCGCGAGCCTTTCGCCGTCCGGCGCGGCGACTGTGGCGACGGCGGCGGACGAGGCGGAACGGGCCCTGTCGGCACCCTTGCCGCCCACCCTCCCGGCAGCGGAACAGTGGACGTTCCTGGGCCGTGGCTGGACGTACGGCCTGGCCCAGGAGGCGGCGCTGAAGATGCGGGAGGCGGCGGGGGCGTGGACGGAGGCCTACCCGGCGATGGAGTACCGGCACGGTCCGGTGGCCATCGCGGGGCCGGGGCGGGTGGTGTGGTCGTTCGGGCCATTGCCGGATGGGTTGGCGGCGGACGTGGCTGCGACGGGAGCCACGCTTGTCGCGGAGCCGGGCCGCGATCCGATGGCGGAGCTGGTGCGTGCGCAGCGGCTCGCGGTGGCGGTGGCGGAGTCCAGGGGGCTGGACCCCGACGCGCCGCGTCACCTCACGCGCAGCGTGGTGCTTTCCGGCTGACGGCCGGTGGGTGGTTTCCGCGCCTTCGGCGCGGGTTTCGCCCACCCACCCGCCCGATCACCCGGAACGTGAGGGGGCGGGGTGGGGTGGATGGGCCCTGGTAGGGGCGTAAAGAGCTCTTCGCCGCTGGAGCCGAGTACGGGGCACCCTTCACCGAAGTGGCAGGCACCGCGAAGAGGTCAGCCCCGTAAGGGCCCGTCCACCCCCCCCCGGCCCCGCCCCCCGC
>NZ_JAVRFI010000040.1:0-38451 GCF_031845785.1 Streptomyces hesseae | reverse complement strand
CCCCTGGGGATTCACCCGGGGGGGGGTGTGGGCCCTACGGGGGGCTCTCACAGCGGCCGTTCTCTTATCTGGAGAACCTCCCGGCCTGAGAGCCGCCTTCCCGGCATGCGTTCAGCCATCGACGCCGTTTCATGATTCAAAATGAGCCAGCTTTTTGCCTTGATCGCATCTGTCAACCACTAGCCAAAGGTCGTCAGCCTACGGACATTGATCAAGGAGAAATTGCCCAGCAACCAACAGCATCGCTGAGCTGAGCGGCAACACAGAAATGAGGACGGCTCGATGCACAAGATGATCCGCCGAGCGGCAGCAGCCGCTGGTGTCGTCATGGCAGTCGGCACACTTCAGCTTGTTACGACGACTCCGACTGAAGCCACCCCCGCTCAGTGCCGAACGTACCTGAGCGCCCAGGGATACCGTATAGGTTCAGGCGTTGAGGATGCTTTCAGCTATGTATACGACGGAGATATCGCTAGCGGCTTCCCGGCCCGCTGGGCGTGCATGAGCAAGCTTCAGAAGCTCGGAGTCAAGGAAGAGCACTTCGACTTTGCCTGCCACACGCAGTAACCTCCGCAGCGGCGCAAGATAAGGCGGCGCCTGGCATCCACCAGGCGCCCACTTTATTTGCCTCCTGCGCATGATAAGCACTGCCCTTACTCGGTCGGGCACCGCCGGTCAGCAGCCCCACGGTCCGGAGAGCACGACACCACAGCAAGGCTGAGGAACAGCGGACGCCTCAGATAGAACCCGACCGACACGTCCCCGCCCCAGCCAAGCGTCCCGGCAGCGTTGAAGACCTTCTGCTCGAGCCGTTTCGCTTCTCTGTCCTCGTCGGAGGCGAAGCGTTGGGCGTACTCCGCCAGTCGCTCCCCCAACCACTCCGCCGCCTCCTTCGGGTGTTCCCAAGTTCCCCGGATCAGCTTGGCCGGTTTCACCAGCCAGTAGGCCGTCTCAAGGGGAGGGACCTCGCTCGCCCGCCACTCCGCCACGGCTTCTCGATAACGTTCCACTACGTCGGACGGGCTGGTCGCCACCGGTTCCAGAGCTGAAGGCGGTCGGCGGAGGCTGTCCTTGTCGAAAACCGCTTTGTCACCGAGCCAGAGGTACCCGTGGAAGTGCAAGACGCATTCCTGTTCCGCGCAGAGGAAGCGGCTCCCGCCCTCATCGAGCCGGGGGACGGAAGCCGCGGCATGCAGGGTCAGGCCGAGAGGCCGAAGCGGGCCGGGTCGATGCCGGCCGCGTCGAGCTCGACCGTGGTGAACCTCAGCGGCTCGGCGTGCGGGCGCTTGCTGTCGCCCATGGCCCAGACATCGTCGCCAATGCGCGCGAGAGTGACGCAGGATTCGCCGTCCGGGTGGGTATTTCCCCCACATGCCTTGGCGAACCGGATTCCGTCCAAGGGCAGGCCATAAAGGTCGGTCATGGTGAGCCTTCCTGAGAGTCGGGAAGAACTTCCTTTTCGCCTGCTCATAGTGAAGCAATGACCGAGACGGTTCTAGCGCGTTTCCCGTTCACTCAAGAAGTCGTCCCGGATGCCGGCAGCGAGCGCGTGCATCTCTTCGCCGTACACAGCCACCCGCTCGAAGCTCTCGAACCTGCATACATATAGTTCGATGTCCCGGAGCTCGCTGGTGGTGATTTCCGCGTGCGGAATCTCAACGACGGCCAAGCAAGCATCGAAGACCACGAACGAGCACGTGGGGGGACCGGGCATCGCCGCAGAAAGCGGCACTACGCCGACCGTGATGTTGGGCATCCTCGACATCGTGACGAGCTTGTCGAGCTGCGCCGCCATCATCGGGGCCGGGATCAGTCTCCATCTCAACACCGATTCTGTGATCAAGAATCGGAACGCTCGCTCTCGGTCGTACAGAACTTCCTGACGTCTCAGCCGGGACCCGATCATCTTTTCCAGGGCATCGTCGGTGAGATCCCGGCCCCGGAGGACGCCCCGCACATACTCCGGGGTCTGGAGCAGACCTGGAACACACGACGGCTGGAAAGTACGCAAAAGGCTTGTCCGAGCCTCCACCGCCCCCAAGGCGTCCTGATGCTTGTGGAGGCCGGAGCGGTGATAGATGCGCCACGCCGTGGCCTCCGTGGCTACTTTGCGAGCGACTTCCGCCAGCTGCCCCTTGACCTCATCGGGCACCTCCAGGGCGGCCAGGATGCGCTCAACATCGATCACACTGGGCGCCAGGACGCCGTTCTCGATCTTACTCAGCTTGCTCGGAGACATGACAGCGCTGCGGGCGACCACTTTGGCCTGCTTACCGGCGGCCTCTCGCAGTTCCCGCAGCGCTTTACCCAGATCCGTGGGATTCACTCCGCCCCGTACCGCTCCCACCACTCGTGGAAGGGTACGGCGTGGACCAGGGCGATGTCTCGGCGCTCGATCCATTGAGAGACGTCGGAATGCGACATGACACCGAGGAACTTGCCGTGGTCCCCATAGTTCATGGAGAACACGGACGACTCGTCGAACATCCAGAAGTCCGGGACACCGGCCAGCGGATTGGGCCGCTCGGTGATGTCGAGGATGAAGAACTCCTCCCCCGCCAGGACGTTCTTCCGGTAGCCCCACCCCAGCTCGAACCTGAGATAGCCCGTGAGGGGGCGGGACATGATGTGCACGCGGTACATGCGCTTGCCGGCATCGACGTTGGCACGTACTTCGTCGGCCCACTCCTGGTTGTAGTCCGCTGGCTGCGGCTCGCCCGCATGGAAGGCTCGCTGACTCTCCGGGTCCGATGAGCCGCTGTAATCGTCCAGGGTCTCCAGCCTGAACGCCTCCCTCTGGAAGTTCACGAAGAGCCGTTCGAACTCGTCAGGCGAGGTGTTCACGGGCCAGCCTCCGGAGCAGCGACATGGGGATACGTACAGCCGTTTCGTTCTCAGGCAGCCGCATGGCGTCCAGCACCGTCCGGTCGTCCACCTTGAAGCCCTGGACTATCGCGTCGTCGGTACCGTCGATAGCGAACACCTGTGGGCATGTTCCTTTCTCGCACTCGCCGACAAGGCGTGTCAGTGCCATGCTGCCCCTGCTCTGCAATCCCCGGTGGTCTGCCCTCCGATGCTCTCGAGGCTGTGGCCGGAGGGTCAAGGTGCGGCAGTTGAGAGAACAGGAAACAGGGCGTAGGGGAGTCCGGAACCTGGAACTGTTGGAGGTCTGATCCGGGGGCACCCGGCAAGAGACACCTGGAGGAGGCCGATGAGCCCGCGTAGCTACTTCCCCGGCCGTGGCACCCTGATCGAGGAGACGTTCCTGAAGGGCAAGGCTGAGGGACGCAGGAAGGAGCGTGCGGAGGGGGTGCTACGGGTGCTGGAAATCAGGGGCGTCTCTGTGTCGCCCAAGGTCCGCGAGCGCGTCCTGGCCTGCGTCTCTTTGGATACCTTGTGGCTCTGGCTGGACCGCGCTCTCGTCGTCTCCACCGCGGAGGAAATCTTCACCGACGCGAGCTGAATCCCGCACCACAACGCCCGAGGGGGCGCCCCGCCATCCGGCCGGGCGCCCCCTCCGCGCTTAAACCTACGCGCTCTTCTCGTGCCGCTCCCCCGGCTCGTTACCGCGCGTGCGCGGAACGAGCGTCGGGTTCACATTCGACTGGACGACGTCCGCCGTGATGACGACCCGGGCGACGTCCTTGCGCGACGGGACCTCGTACATCACCGACATCAGGACTTCCTCCATGATGGCGCGCAGGCCGCGCGCGCCCGTGCCTCGGAGGATGGCCTGGTCCGCGATGGCCTCCAGGGCCGGGCGGTCGAAGTCGAGCTCGACGCCGTCGAGTTCGAAGAGGCGCTGGTACTGCTTCACCAGCGCGTTGCGCGGCTCGACGAGGATCTTGAGGAGGGCCTCGCGGTCGAGGTTGTGGACGGACGTGATGACCGGGAGACGGCCGATGAACTCCGGGATCATCCCGAACTTCACCAGGTCCTCGGGCATGACCTCCTGGAACTGGTCGCTGGCCTCGATCTCGCGCTTGGAGCGGATCGTGGCGCCGAAGCCGATGCCCTTCGCGCCCGCGCGGGATTCGATGATCTTCTCCAGGCCGGAGAAGGCGCCGCCCACGATGAACAGGACGTTCGTCGTGTCGATCTGGATGAATTCCTGGTGCGGGTGCTTGCGGCCGCCCTGGGGCGGGACCGAGGCGGTCGTGCCCTCGAGGATCTTCAGCAGCGCCTGCTGGACGCCCTCGCCCGACACATCTCGTGTGATCGACGGATTTTCGCTCTTTCGGGCGACCTTGTCGATCTCGTCGATGTAGATGATGCCGGTCTCGGCCTTCTTGACGTCGTAGTCGGCGGCCTGGATCAGCTTCAGCAGGATGTTCTCGACGTCCTCGCCGACATAGCCGGCCTCCGTCAGGGCCGTGGCGTCGGCGATGGCGAAGGGGACGTTGAGCATGCGGGCCAGGGTCTGGGCGAGCAACGTCTTGCCGGAGCCCGTGGGGCCGAGCAGCAGGATGTTGGACTTGGCCAGTTCGATGCCGTCGTCGCGGCTGTGCCCGCCGGTCTCGCCGGCCTGCACTCGCTTGTAGTGGTTGTAGACGGCGACGGAGAGGGCCTTCTTGGCGGCCTCCTGGCCTACGACGTAGCCCTCGAGGAACTCGTAGATCTCACGGGGCTTGGGAAGCTCCTCCCAGCGCACCTCGCTGGTCTCCGCGAGCTCTTCCTCGATGATCTCGTTGCAGAGGTCGATGCACTCGTCGCAGATGTACACACCAGGACCCGCGATGAGCTTCTTCACCTGCTTCTGGCTCTTGCCGCAGAACGAGCACTTGAGCAGATCGCCGCCGTCACCGATGCGTGCCACGAGGTGCTTCCCCTTCGCCTGGGATCCGCCTTGCTCTGCGAACCCGAGTGCTTGCCTATCGACGGTACCTTGCCGGGCCCCCCGCGCGGGCCCCCCTTGGCCCTACTCGGCCAAGGGAGCGCCCGTCGTCGGCGGCGCGGTGGTGGCTGGGACCGGTCGGACCGAGTGATGCGGTCAGACGGTCACGGACGACTTGCGCGTCGAGACGATCTGGTCGATCAGACCGTACGCGAGCGCGTCCTCAGCGGTGAGGATCTTGTCGCGCTCGATGTCGTCGCGGATCTTCTCGATGGGCTGGGTGGAGTGCTTGGCCAGCATCTCCTCCAGCTGGGTGCGCATGCGCATGATCTCCTTCGCGGCGATCTCCAGGTCGGAGAGCTGCTCGCGGCCCGTCTGGCTGGACGGCTGGTGGATCAGCACGCGGGCGTTGGGAAGCGCCATGCGCTTGCCGGGGGTGCCGGCGGCGAGGAGGATCGCGGCGGCGGACGCGGCCTGGCCCATGCAGACCGTCTGGATGTCCGGCTTCACGAACTGCATCGTGTCGTAGATGGCCGTGAGGGCCGTGAACGAGCCACCCGGGCTGTTGATGTAGATCGAGATGTCGCGGTCCGGGTCCATCGACTCCAGGCACAGCAGCTGCGCCATGACGTCGTTGGCCGAGGCGTCGTCGATCTGGACGCCGAGGAAGATCACGCGCTCCTCGAAGAGCTTCGCGTACGGGTCGTACTCGCGCACGCCCTGCGAGGTGCGCTCGACGAAGCGCGGAACGACGTAACGGGCCTCGGCCTGGGGGCCGGTGTAGAGGCCGCTGGCGGACGAGATGTTCATGCGGGTGTCACTCCTGATGGCGGTCTGTGGGGTTACGGCTGGCGGACGGTCCTGCCGGGGCGGTCAGGCCCCGGTGCCGCCGCCGCCCGGAACGCCGGAGGCGTGCGTGATGATCTCGTCGATGATCCCGTACTCCTTGGCCTCGTCCGCCGTGAACCAGCGGTCGCGGTCGCCGTCGCGGATGATCGCCTCGACCGTCTGACCGGTGTGCGCGGCGGTGATCTCGGCCATGCGCTTCTTGGTGCGCAGCAGCTGCTCGGCCTGGATCTTGATGTCCGAGGCGGTGCCGCCGAGGCCCGCGGAGCCCTGGTGCATGAGGATGTCGGTGTTGGGCAGCGCGAAGCGCTTGCCCGGGGTGCCGCCGGTCAGCAGGAACTGGCCCATGGAGGCCGCGAGGCCCATGCCGATGGTGACCACGTCGTTCGGGATGTACTGCATGGTGTCGTAGACCGCCATGCCCGCCGTCACCGAGCCACCGGGGCTGTTGATGTAGAGGTAGATGTCCTTGGACGGGTCAGCGGCCAGGAGGAGCATCTGCGCGGTGATCTTGTTGGCGATGTCGTCGTCGACCTGCTGGCCGAGGAAGATGATCCGCTCCCCGAGCAGCCGGTTGTAGACCTGGTCGCCGAGGCCACCACCGATGGCGATCTCACCGGCGGCGGAAGGCATCAGATTCGTCACGTATCCACCTGCTCGTCTCTGACGGCAACGGGCCGTCTCCGCGTCTTCTCTGGGGACCGGGGTGGCGTGGCCGGTACGCGCCGGCGCGCTGCCATGTCTCCCCTGCCCTCGTATCTACGGACCCTAACGCGCTGGTCGGCAGGCGCCATCCCGCATCAGGAACTGTTCGCTCTGAGCGCAGGTTCCCCCCGCGCTCACAGGCCGCGCACAGACCGCGGAAAGGCTGCCCGGTGGTGCGCGACGGGCCCGGTCGCGCGGCCCCGCCGAATGGCGGGGACCGGCACGTCCGGGCCCGTCGTCAAGCGCTCCTGCGAGCTCCCCCACGGACTCCGTACGGGGGCCGTACGGGTCCGTCAGGGGGAAGGCCGGGAATCCCGGCCGGGAAGGGGCGAGGCTCAGGCCTCGGTGCCCTCGGCGGCCTCGACCGTCTCGGTGGCGGCCTCGGTCTCGTCCTCGTCCTCGAGGTTCACGACCTCGCCGTTGGAGTCCTTGACCGTGGCGGCCTCGACGACCGTCGCGAGGGCCTTGCCGCGGGCGACCTCACCGACGAGCATCGGGACCTGGCCCTGCTCGACGACGGCCTGCGCGAACTGGTCGGGGGCCATGCCGGAGGACTGGGCGCGGCGCATCAGGTGCTCGGTGAGCTCGTCCTGACCGACGGAGACCTTCTCCTTGTTGACGATCTCGTCGAGCACGAACTGGGTCTTGATGCCCTTCTCGGACTGCTCCTTGAGCTCGGCGTCGAACTCCTCGGCCGTCTTGCCCTGCATCTCGAGGTACTTCTCGAGGTTCATGCCGATCTGGCCGAGCTGGTGGTGCTCGAGGTTGTGCTTGCGGGTGTTGACCTCGTCCGCGAGCAGCTTCTCGGGCATCGGGACCTCGACGAGCTTCAGCAGCTCCTCAAGGACCTTCTCCTGGGCCTGGGTGGCCTGGTCGAACTTCTTCATGCGCTCGAGGCGCTTGACGCTGTCGGCCTTGAGCTCGTCCAGGGTGTCGAACTCGCTCGCCATCTGGGCGAACTCGTCGTCCAGCTCGGGCAGTTCACGGGCCTTGACGGCCTTGACGGTGACCGAGATCTCGGCCTCCTTGCCCTCGGCGGAGCCGCCCTTGAGCTCGGAGGTGAAGGTGGCGGAGCCACCGGCCTCCAGGCCCGTCACGGCGTCGTCGATGCCCTCGAGGAGCTGGCCGGAGCCGATGGTGTAGTCGACGTCGGAAGCGACGCCGTCCTCCAGCACCTCGCCGTCGACCTTGGCCTCCAGGTCGACGGTGACGATGTCGCCCTCAGCGGCGGCGCGCTCGACCGGGGAGGTGGTGGCGAAGCGCTCACGCAGCTGCTCGACGGACTTCTCGATGTCCTCGTCGGTGACCTCGACGGCGTCGACGGTGACCTCGATACCGGAGTAGTCCGGGATCTCCAGCGCGGGGCGGATGTCGACCTCGGCGGTGAAGGAGAGCAGCTCGCCGTCCTTCAGCTCGGTGATGTCGACCTCGGGCTGACCCAGCGGGTTCAGCTCGGCCTCGTTGACGGCCTCCGTGTAGAACTTCGGCAGCGCGTCGTTGACGGCCTCCTCCAGCACGGCGCCACGGCCGAAGCGCTGGTCGATGACACGGGCCGGGATCTTGCCCTGACGGAAGCCCTTCACCGTGACCTGCTGGTTGATCTTCTTGTACGCCGCGTCGAGGCTGGCCTTGAGCTCCTCGAAGGGCACCTCGACAGTGAGCCGAACCCGAGTCGGGTTCAGGGTCTCCACGGCGCTCTTCACGGTTCGGTCTCCTTGGGGCTGACTTCTGGGATTCTGCCGATCGGCGAAGTTGCCGATCAGCGGACCGCGCCCGGTTCAGAGACACACAGACGCGCAGCTTGCATAGTAACCGCACGCACGAGGGGCCCCACAATGTGATCTTGCTGGTCGGGGTGGCCGGATTCGAACCGACGACCTTCCGCTCCCAAAGCGGACGCGCTACCAAGCTGCGCCACACCCCGTCGGTGCGACACGTAGGGTACATGCCCGCAGGGGTGCCGGCCGCCGCTTTCTCGCAGGACAGGAGGGGGACGGGGGTGCACGAGGGGGCGCGTGAGGGGCGCATCCGGGGGTGGCGTGCGGTGGACCGCCCGGACCCGCTACGATGCACACCGTGCCGCACCGCCGTCAGGGTGCGTACGGCGCACGCGGGCGTAGCTCAATGGTAGAGCCCCAGTCTTCCAAACTGGCTACGCGGGTTCGATTCCCGTCGCCCGCTCCACAAGACGCCTCCGGCCCCGCCGGAGGCGTTTTTCTTTGTCCCGCCCCGGATCCCGGGCTCAGAACTTGATGCCGTTTATGGTCTGGGCGAGCGATTGAAGGAAGCGGTTGATCGAAGGCGCCATGCCCGTGGAGGCGAGAAAGAAGCCGAAGAGGATCGCCACGATCGCCGGCCCCGCCTTGATGTTCTTACTGCGGATCATCACCACCAGGATGATCGCCAAAAGCAGCACCACGGACAGTGAAATGGCCACAACTGATCACACCTTCGGTCGGAAGCACCTCGCCGGGCCCGGGAGCCAATGCCGTCCCGCACACCCCCCACTCGACCATCGTGCCACCAACTCGCCTCCGGTTGCGATGCCGTGACGTTTCATCGGAGTGTTACCAGGGGTTCTCGGGGGCGGCGCAAAACCGGAACCATTCATTCGGCTCATTAGTCGGATCAACGCCGGATAGCGCGACGGCCCCGAGGCCCTCAAACACCCGTTCTCAGCCCTCCGCCTCAGCCCTCCGCCGACCTCAGATGACGGATGAGCGTCTCCAGCGCCGCCCAGCCCCCGTCCGACTCGCCGTCCCCCAGCGCGTAGAAGAAGCCCGGACGGGCGTCCGGCCCCAGCCGCACCGGGGCCTCCGGCAGCGGCGTACGGCCCGCGCGGTCACGGCCCGCCTCCCGTACACCCTCCGCGCCCAGGACGAACGCGTACGGCACCGGGAGCCGCTCGAAGCGGGGCGGGGCGGTCAGGTCCCGGCGCGCCTCGCGCAGCTGGCACACCATGGTCTTCAGCCCGTACCGGGTCACCAGCTCGCCGGCCAGCGCGGGGAGCGCGTCCAGCGGCGGCTTCTCCCCGGGGCCGTAGCCGAGGGTGAGGGTGATGTCCTCCTCCACGCCGTCCGGGGTGCGCTCCACGCGCAGCGTGGCGACCGCCGGGCGGTCGGGGGTGCCGACGGCCATCGTCCAGGTGGGCTCGGGGGCGCGGCGATAGGCCAGGTCGGTCAGCTGCCGGCGCGACCAGGCGAGGCCGGCGGGTTCCGCCGTGCCCCAGCCGGTCGGCGGAGCGCCGGTCAGCGCCTGCCAGGCGGCCTCCAGGGCGCCGCCGAGGACGAGGTCCGCCTCGGGCCGGTGCTCGGTGCGGAAGGAGACGACGAGCTGGCGCTCCTCGGTGCGGGTGGTGCGCGCGGCCTCCGTGAAGGAGTCCGCCACCGGGGTCTCGCCGTCCTCGCCCCGGTCCGGTACGAAGGCGCCGTCCTGCCAGCGCAGCACGGCGCCGGTCAGGCCGTCGTAGTAGCCGCACCGCTCGTCCTGGACCACCCAGCGCGAGGGGGTGGACTGGATCAGCGTCCGGGTGGCGAGGGAGAGGCGGCAGTGCGGCGGGGTCACGATCTGGAGGGCCCGGTCGCTCTCCACGGTGGCCCGGAGCACCTCGGAGAGCCAGCTCGTCATGGGGACGACGGGCCGGTCCTGGAGGACGATCGCGGCCTGGTCGGTGAGCATGTCGACGGCGGGCTGCGCGGCGGCGGGCACGGGTACGGCCGTGACGCCCGAGACGTCGACGGGGCGGGCGGCCCCGGTGGTGCCGGGGGCGTCCGGCGGCCAGACGCGGCCGCCCAGCAGCATGGTCAGGCGGGCCGCGAAGGCGCCCGCGAGCCGCTCGGCCTCGGGGAGGCCCGTGGTGGCGCGGGCCTCGATCCACCAGGCGGGGCCGTCGCCCGTGGGCGCGGTGCCGGGGCCCAGCAGCCGGTCGGCCTCCCCGCGCACCTGGAGCATCAGGGGCGCCTCGATCGAGACCAGCGGCCGGCCCTCGGCGTCGCACAGCTGGATCACGGCGCCCTCGCCGGTGGTCTCGACCCGCAGGTCGGGGCCGCCGGCGAGCAGGCCCGCCAGGATGCTCGGCGCGTCCGGCATGCGCTCGGTGAGCGCGATCACGTCCTTGGTCATGCGGTGTTCCCCGTGTTTCCCGTGGTGACTGTGCTGCCGGTGGGTTCGGCGTCCTCCGCCGCCAGCGCCGTCTGGATCAGCCGCGTGGCCTCGCCGCGGCGGACGAGCGTGCCGCGGCCGGGCGGCTGCGTCCCGGCGTAGACGCCGGGGAAGAGCTGGCCCTCCTGCCGGTCGCCGGTCATGACGACGGCTGTGGTGCCGCTCTCGCGCAGGGTCATCAGGAACGGCTCGTAGAGCGCCCGCGAGGCGCCCGCCACCCGGCGGGTGACGACGAAGTGGAGGCCGATGTCCTGGGCGGAGGGGATGAACGGCAGGAAGGGGGCGAGCGGTTGCTGGCCGGCGGTGGTGAGGATGTCGTAGTCGTCGATGAGGATGACGATGCGCGGTCCCGAGTACCAGGTGCCGGACGCCATGGCGTCCTGGGCGGCGAGGTCGTCGGGCATCCGCTTCTCGAGCTCGGTGGCGATGCCGGTGGCCAGGGCGCCGCAGAGCCTGGAGTTGTGGGCGTAGCCGCCGCGGTACTCCTCGGGGATCAGCTTGCGCAGGCCCCGGCGGGGGTCGAAGACCGCGAAGACGATCTCCTCGTCGGAGTAGCGCTCCATGAGCCCCTGGGCGACCAGGCGCAGCATGTTGGTCTTCCCGCACTCGCTGTCGCCGAGGATCATCAGGTGCTGGTCGCGGGTGAACAGATCGAGCAGGACGGGCGCGAGCGCCGTCTGGTCGAGGGCGATGGGCACCCGGTTGGGCTCGGCGGTGACGGACGGCAGGGAGGCCGCGGGGATGCGGGCGGGCAGGACGCGCACCCGCTGGGCGCCGTCGCCGGACCAGGACGAGCGGATGACCATGGCGGCCTGTTCGACGGCCGGGCCCAGCTCGGAGGTGCTCGCGAGGGAGTCGATGCGGGGCAGCGCCGTCTGGGCGAAGAGCTTGCCGTCGGTCAGCACCCGGCCCTTCTCGTCGGGGCCCAGGGTCTCCGCGAGCTTGCGGTCGATGCTGGAGTCGCCGGGGTCGTTCAGGCGGAGCTCGACGCGGGTGCCGAACATCGACTGGGTGGCGATGCGGACGTCGTTCCAGCGCATCATGCCGGCGACGATGTGGATGCCGTAGCCGCCGCCGCGCTTGAGGAGGTCGGTGACGGCGTCCTCGATCTCCTCGAAGTCGTCGCGCAGGGCGCCGAACCCGTCGACGAGGAGCACGATCTCGGTGGAGGACAGCTCGGGCAGCTTGCCCTCGGCGCGCAGTTCGCGCAGCCGCTCGACGGAGTCGATGCCGTGCTCGCGGAAGACTTCCTCGCGGGCGGCGAGCATGCCGCGCACCTCTTCGACCGTACGGCTGACGCGCTCGCGGTCGGCGCGGCCGGCGATGCCGCCGACGTGGGGCAGCCCGGAGAGCGCGGCGAGGCCGCCGCCGACCAGGTCGAGCCCGTAGACGCCGACCTCGCGCGGGGTGTGGGTCATCGCCAGGGACAGGGCGAGGGTGCGCAGCAGGGTCGTCTTGCCGGACTGGGGGCCGCCGATGACGGCCGCGTGGCCGCCGGCGACGGTGAGGTCGAGGATCCACTGGCCCTGCCACTGCTTGGCGGGGTCGTCGAGGAGGCCGAGCGGGACGCGCAGCGGGCCGGGGCGTACGGCCAGTTGCATGCCGCGCGCGCCGGCCTGGAGGGGGCCGGCCGAGGTGTCCAGGGCGATGGCCCGGGGCAGCGGCGGCAGCCAGATGGCGCGGGTGGGGGTCGCGGCGTCGCGGAGCTGGTCGACGACGACGGACATGGTGGTGGGGCCGGGGTTGCGGTGGCGCATGGCGGGCTGTTCGCCGTCGCCCGGGGCGTCCTCGGGCTCGCCGAGGGTGTTGAAGTCCGGGTAGGGGAAGACGGCGGGGCCTTCGTCCTCGGTGGCGCGCGTCACGGGACCGCGATAGGGGCCGGAGACGAAGCTGGCCTTGAAGCGCTCGTAGGCGCTGGTGTCGACCTTCAGATAGCCGAAGCCGGGGATGGGCGGCAGGTGGAAGGCGTCGGTGGTGTCGAGGACGGTGCGGGACTCGTCGGCGGAGAAGGTGCGCAGGCCGAGCCGGTAGGAGAGGTAGGTGTCCAGGCCCTTGAGCTTGCCGCCCTCGATGCGCTGGCTGGAGAGCAGCAGGTGGACGCCGATGGAGCGGCCGATGCGGCCGATGGACAGGAACAGATCGATGAAGTCGGGCTTGGCCGTGAGCAGCTCGCCGAACTCGTCGATGACGACGAACAGGTGCGGCAGCGGGTCGAGGTCGGGGCGGGTCTCGCGCAGGGCGGCGTAGTGGCCGATGTCGGCGATGTTCCCGGCGTCCTTGAGGACCTGCTGGCGGCGCTGGACCTCGCCGGCGAGGGAGGAGTGGACGCGCTCGACGAGCCCGGCCTGGTTCTCCAGGTTGGTGATGACACCGGCGACGTGCGGCAGGTCCGCGAAGGGCGCGAAGGTGGCGCCGCCCTTGTAGTCGACGAGGACCATGGCGAGGTCCTCCGGCGGGTGGCTGGCCACCAGCGCGAGGACGAGGGTGCGCAGGAGTTCGCTCTTGCCAGAGCCGGTGGCGCCGACGCACAGGCCGTGGGGGCCCATGCCGAGCTCGGAGGACTCCTTGAGGTCGAGGAGGACGGGCTCGCGGGAGTCGCTGACGCCGATGGGCACGCGCAGGAAGGCGCGTTCGCCGCGCGGCCGCCACAGGGACCTGACGTCCAGGGCGGCCGGGTCGTCGATGCCGAGCAGCTCGCCGAAGTCGACGGGGCCGGACAGGGGCGCGTCGACGAGGGATTCGGCGGACAGCCGCAGGGGGGACAGCAGCCGGGCGACGCCCTCCACTCCGGCGGCGGTCGCCTGGTCGGCGGTGCCCTCGGAGACGACGGGCTCGGCGGGGCGGAGGTCCTCGATGTGGACCCGGTCGCCGTCGACGGTGATGCGCAGGGACACCTGGCCGGGTTCCTGGACGCGCTCGGCGACCAGGTGGAGGACGGTGACGCCCATGTCCCGCAGGGGGACGGCGTCGTCGGGGCGCGGCAGTTCGCGGGCGTCCTCGCCGTACTCGTCGCTGACGACGAGGAGGCGGCCCGCCATCTCCAGGGCGTCCCGGCCGGACAGGCCGCGCCGCACCTCGGCGGCGTAGGAGGCGCGGGCGCGCAGGTCGGCGCCCATCAGCCGGGCGAGCTGCCCGAGTCCGGGGGCGATACGGCGGGCGGCGACGGGCCCGTCGTGCTCCTCGGCGTCGAGGGCGTGGGGCAGCCACTTGAACCAGCCCCAGTCGGCCATCCGGTCGCCGGGGCAGGCGAGCGCGAAGGCGACGTCGTCGGGGGCGTGGGTGACGGCGGCCTGGGTGAGCAGGGCGCGGACGACGCGCAGGACGCCCTCGCGGTCGCCGACGACGCTGACGTCGCCGACGCGGTCGAGGGGGACGGTCAGGGGCAGGTCGGCCGCCGTGGAGAAGCGGTTCTTCAGCGCCCCGGCCTCGTTGAGCATAAAGCGGTCGGGCGGGGTGAGGACGCTGCCGCCCTGCTGGCCGACCTTCAGGGGCCGTACGGGCATCCGTCCGGTGCCCACGCGCACCTTGAGGAAGTCGCCGTCGAGACGTCGGCGCTCCCACAGCCGGGCCGGGTCGCGCACGATGTCGTAGAGCGCCTCGGGCGGCGGGTCCAAGACGCGGGCGGTCTCGCGGCGCTCGCGCTCCTCGGCGCCCAGCTCCTCGCGGAGCTCCTCCAGGTATTCGAGGTAGCGCTCGCGCTGCTGGCGGCGGGTGCGCTGGGCCTTGCCGCGCTGCGACAGCAGCATGCCCACCGAGCCGATCACGGTGACGACCAGGACGATCGCCCCGAGTCCGGCGAACTGGCTGTTGCGCACGACCGTCATCATGATGACGGAGCTCATCACGCCCGCGATGGGCATGAGGGTGTGGAGGGCGCCGCCGGTCTTGCCCTCGGGCAGATTGGGCGGCGGCTCGATGGTGCGTTCCTCCGGCGTCGGCAACGGCCGGGTGGTGCGGGCGGGGCGGTGGACTATTCGCGTGGTCATCGGGAGGTTCGCCTGCTCATCGTGAGGTTTGCCGACTCATCGGGAGGTTCGCTGGCTCATCGGGAGGTTCGCCGGCTCAGCGGGAAGCTCGTCGGCTCATGGCTCGGGTGAGGACGTCGGCGGCGAGCTCGGTGACGGCCTCGCGGGTGTCCTGGCCGAGCAGGTCGGTGCGGATCGGGCCACCGGCGGCGAGGTGCCGGTCGTAAGGGAGCATCAGGACTTTCACGCCGTCGAGCTGGAGGTGCTCGCTCGCCGCGGTCACGTCGAGCGTCATGTGGGGGGACGACGCGGCGACGACCACCACGGTTCCCGTCAGCATCCTCGGCCGCCCCAGCGACGCCATCCAGTCCAGCACCGCGCGGGTGCTGGTGACGCCCTCCACGGTGGCGGGGGTGACCAGCACCCGCGCCTGGGCGGCCGCCAGGGCGGTGCGCGACAGCTCGCTCGGCAGGGTGTCGCAGTCGACGACGGTGATGCCGAAGTAGCGGCGCAGCGCGACCATCACCGTGCGGTAGTCCGGCAGTTCCAGCCGGCTGCCGACGCGGCCCTGACTGCCGGGCAGCAGCCAGCCCCGGTCGGGGAGCTGGACGAGATAGCCGACGACATCGGTGAGCTGCATCGAGGGATCGATGATCTGGGCGAGGTCGCTGGTCGTCCAGCGCACCTTGGTGACCCCCAGCCGGGCCGGGAGCGTGCCCAGCGCGGAGTCGGCCTCCAGCATCAGGACGGGGTCCTGGCGGTAGTGGGCGTAGGTGCGGCCGAGCAGGGCGGCGACGGTGGTCTTGCCCGCGCCGCCGCGGATGCTGGTGACGACGATCTGCCGGCCCGTGGTCAGCGGCTGCTGGAGCGCCTGGGCGACGCGGGTCGCCTCCTCCACCTCGCGGGTGGCCGAGGAACCCACCAGTCGCCGCAGCGAACGCGAGGTCCGCTTGGCGGCGGAGTCGCCGCTCAGCGGCTTGCCCTTGACCAGCTCCTCGGGGAGCGGGATCTCCATGGTGATGGGTGTGGGCAGGGGGCGGGGCGCGGCGGGCGCCACGGACGCCACGGGCGAGGCCGCGGCGGCCCCGGGGCGGGCGTCCTCCACGGGCGCGTCGGCGGGTGCGTCCGCCGGCTCGGGGGCCGCGCCGTCCGCCGTCGTCCGCGGCCCGTCGGCGAGCTCGTTCAGCTCGTTCGTCAGGTTCCGCAGGTTGCGCAGGACGTCGCCCTGCCAGTCGTCCTGGGACATGCCTCTCTCCGGAACCTCTCTCCTGGAACTCAGAACTGGCGGATCAGAACTGATGGATCAGAACTGATGGAGCAGGCGCACGTACACGCCGAACACCCCGACCGCGAGCGGGAGCAACGCGATGACGCCGACGGCCTCCACAAGGTCCACGGCGCGGCGCAGCCGCACGCCGACGTGCTCCGGCAGCCGGACCGCCAGGACGGCGAGCGGCACGACGGCCACCGCGCACAGGGCCGCCAGCGGGCCGTAGGGGGTGCCGGGCACGTGGTCGATCCACAGCGTCACGAGCCGGACCAGCAGGACGAGGGCGGCGGCCAGCAGCGCGACGACCTCGGCGACGAGGGGGAAGGCGCGCGAGCGGGAGAGCAGCACGACCATCAGCACGGAGGCGAGCAGGACCGTCCACCACGAGGTCGCGGTGACGGCCAGCAGACCGCCGGCCGTGGCGGAGGCGGCGACGGTGACCGTGGCCAGGACCAGTCCCCGGTGGGTCGCCGCGAGGGCCGTCTCGACCTCGTGCCGGCTGACGGAGGCGCCGCCGGAACGGCGGTCGTCGAGCCCGGTGAGACCGGCGGCCATCAGCGCGAGCCGGGGCAGCAGGCCGAGGGCGACGACGGAGACGACGGCCATGACCGCGCCCAGGCGTGCCGGGTCGTGCTGGGCGGCCGCGACGGCCTCCCACACGCCGCCGGTGACGACGACGGCACCGGCGCCGATCAGGCCGCCCCTGCCGAGGCGGGAGCACAGCCCGAGCAGCGCGAACGTCGCCGCGAGCGCGGCGGCCACGGCGGCGAGCCGGGCGGGGCCGGACCAGGAGTGGGCGTCGGCGGCGGTCCACGCGGCGAGCGTGGCGAGGGCGCCGCCGGTCAGCATGAGCGTCGTGCCGAGGCCGCGGCCGGCGTCGGCGTTGCCGTTGTTATTGCCGTTGTTGTTGCCGTCCCGGCCTCCTCGGGCGCCGATCCGGGAGGCGACGGAGCCGAGGGCCGCGACGAGCGCGGCGGCCACGGTGAGGCCGCCGGCCACGGAGGCCGGTCCGAGGCTGGCACGGGCGAGCACACCGGCGGTCACGGCCAGGGCGATCGTCGCCAGGCTCGCGGTCCACCGCCGCGCCTCGGGACGCCAGCGCCAGGCGCGTACGTCCAGGTTCTCGGCGAGCTCGTCGGTGACGTCGTGCACGACGGGCGCGGAAGGCGCGTCGTGGACGCGTACCAGCCGCAGTTGCGCACCGTCGGGAACACCGGCGTCGGCGAGGGTGCCGTCCTGCGGCAGGACCGTTCCTTCAGCGGTGATCAGATGCCGGGCGGCCGGACGGTCACCGACCGTGTCGCCCAGCAGTCGCAGAACGTCGGGCAGCAACCGCCCGATGGGCTCGTCCGCGGGGAGCACCAGATCCACCCGCCGGCGGTCGCCGACCAGGGTGACCCTGCTCAATTCCGTACGCTGTTTCTCCCCCGTATTCACCACGCGGCAGAACCTATCACTGGGCCGGCTCCGTCACTTTGTGCGTTCCTTTCGGGGTTTTCGCCGACTTCGTATGCGAAGGGGAAGGCGGCGAGTCGGGGGCGGAGTTGGAGTCGGGGTCGGCGGGCGTAGGCGACAACGCCGGAGACGGAGTCACCTGCGGCGCATACCGCTGCTCCTGCTGTTTCTGCTGTTCTTTCTGCTTGGCCAGGGTGTGCTGGATGAACGACCACCCCACGCAACCCGCGCACAGCACCGCCGCCACGGCGATCCCGGCGAATACCTTGCCCAGCTTCTCGTCGGCCGTCCGGCGGGCCCGCTGGGCGCCGAAGAGCAGGGCATCACGCATACGCCGGCGTCGTACCGACACCGACTCCAGCAGTTGACTGTCGTAATCCTTCGCCATCATTCCCCGCTCTGCCGCGCCCTGCGATCCGTTGTGGACTCCGGTGTCGCTCTACGAGCCCCGGGCGATCTGAAAGGCCATGAACAGCAGCCAGAGCACCGGGAAGAGCAGCCCCCAGATGACGGGCCGCTTGCGCAGCGGCAGCCCGGGATCCAGCTGAGGGCCGGGCTGACCGGGGACCGGGGGCTCGAGTTTGTTCAGCTTGACCCTGACGAATACGTTCCAAAGGAGAGTGAACGGGGTGATGATGACCAGCGAGAGCGGACTCCACCATCCCTGGAGCAGCGTTTTCCCGGTCATGTCGCGCAGCACGGCCGTGCCGCAATTGCGGCAGAACGGGCCGTTCAGGCTCAGGAACCGCATCATGATCAAAATGCCCTGATGCCCGCGGACAGTCACATCGGCGGCGGGGAAACCACCACAGAGCCGGCAGTAGCCCTGGGCCGGGTGCCCCTGGAATCCCTGCTGCGACTGCTGCGGCTGAAAGCCGGGCTGACCCCAGCCGGGCTGCGGCTGAGCGGGCTGCTGGCCCCAGCCGGGCTGTTGCGCCGGAAAAGGCTGTTGCTGCGGCGGAGTCGCCACGAAATCCCCCGAATCGTTCACTGCACTCTCAAGCGGTGCGGTCATGACACGCACCAGCCGCCATGCCTATCAACTTCTCCCGAGAAAACGCAAAGCAGCACCGGACATTACGCGGATATCCCGCGCGATCCGCCCGGCGGATCGCTTCCGCCTTCTCGCCCGCCGCGGCATGAAGGGATCACTTCGACCTGTCCGCCCCGTGCGCCGATCCACGCCTCGAGCTCTGCTCCGGCCAGTTTCCGGGAGGTCCCGTCGGCGACGACGGTGATCGGCCCGAAGACGGTGCCGGTCAGGCCGCGCACCACCGTGGCGTCGTCGACCGTGACCTTGAAGGTGTTCCCTTGCAGGACGGCATCCGTCAGGTCCGCTCCCCTCATGTCGACGCCGCACAGCGACGCGCCGAGGAACCTCGTGCCACGAAAGCTCGCTCCCCGTGCGTCGACGTCGTACAGCGACGCCCCGACCATGTCCGCGCCGTCGAGCCGCGCCGACCGGAGCACGGCCTCGTCAAAATCCGCTTTGACGAGGTCGGCCCCGGTCAGGTCCGCGCCGGTGAGATCCGCCGACCGAAGGTGGGCCCGGTGGAAGGACGCGCCCACAAGGCGCACCCCCACGAGAATCGCGTCGTAGAGCCACGCGCTGTAGAAGTCCCCACCCGAGAGGTCGGCGCCCCGGAAGTCGTGCCC
This sequence comes from Streptomyces hesseae, assembly GCF_031845785.1. Classification (NCBI taxonomy): domain Bacteria; kingdom Bacillati; phylum Actinomycetota; class Actinomycetes; order Kitasatosporales; family Streptomycetaceae; genus Streptomyces; species Streptomyces hesseae. The sequence goes on along the minus strand of NZ_JAVRFI010000040.1, from coordinate 19,559 downwards.
GACGCCGTAGAGGTCGTAGCCGTCGAGCCAATCCCTCAGCTGACGCACAGCGTCGGGATCGGCCGGGAGCGCGGCCGGCTTCCAGTCGTCACGCGGACCGGATGACACGATCTCCCCAACCATGGGCAGAGCACACGGGCGCCGGGCTCAGGCCTGGTTCAGGATCTCGCGGACCTGCCGCTGCACGTCCTCGTCACCGACCGTCATCAGGTACTCGCCGAACTGCCGGGCCTCCGGGCCCTTGGCCCGGTGGACGATGGGGACGGCGTGGTTCAGCGTGCGGGTGTAGATACCGGCGTTCAGCACGCTCATGGCCAGCTCCACCCCCAGCGCGCCGTCGACGGTGGCCACCCCGCTCGCCAGGTCGACCAGCTGAGTGGGCAGGTCGAACCGGCGCTTCTCGTCCGTGGCCAGGAAGCGAACGCCCCGGCCGACGACCTCCTTGATGTCGTCCAGCAGCGCCAGCAGCGTGGCGTTGTCGAACAGCTCGCCCAGCTTGTCCTCGAAGTACTGGCTGTCGGCCAGCCGCACCAAGGCGCGGGCCGCCTCCACGCGCAGCGCCTCGGTGCCCTTCTCCTCCGCCAGATCCCGCTCGGCCACGGCGTCCGCGAGCTGGGCGAAGGTGCTGTCCACCGAGAACTTGCGGTCGATCGAGAAGTCGTACCAGGGGGTGGCCTCCGGATCCGCGGCAGCCCGCAGCACCGCCTCGTACCCGGCCGCTTCGCCCCAGGTCGTCAGCGCCACGCAGGCCAGGAAGCGCTCGACCTCCGGCGCGGCGGGGGCGTTCATCAACTCGACGAGCCCGGGGACACGGTCCCGGTGCGCGGGCTCGTCGAAGGCCCCGTAAAGCACATCTTCGATGTCGGTCGTCGGCTCGCCATCGAAGTCCGTGCCGAGCAATTCACTGAAGCGGGTCATGAGTGGCATCCTTTCGCATTCCGCCCGTAGGCCGCCGTCACGGTCCGGTGATGTAGTCGTGCGGCACGATGCCCTTGATGAGCCATTCCGAGTCCCGGCGCGTGTGCATCATGTCCTTCATGCGCTGCGAGAGGCTCTTCGTCTTGGCCTTGCCCAGACCGAGGTCCTTGGCGATCTTCTGGGCCATTTCGTCGATATCGGGGTGCGGCGTATTCGGCGGGACGCTGATGTCCACGTGCCGACCGGCGATCTTGTCGGCGCTCTGCTGGATCGCTGCCTCGACCTCCCTCGGCGAATAGACCTCCACGCCCTTGACCTTGCCCTTGGCTATGTCGTCCACGAGCCTGGGCAGATCGATCTGGATCTTCTGGCCGCCGTAGTCCTTGGCGTTGGCGCCGTCCTCACTGGTGGAGGTGTAGGGGCTCTCCGACTTCTTCGGCTCGCGTCCCACGATGTGGTCGACGATCGACGCGTCACCGTCCGGGTTGGCGGGCACGAGGTCGCCGTCCTCGTTGAGGTAGCTCTTGCGCTGCCCCTTGTGGTTGTGCGTGTCCGTGAAGTTGTTGTCGTGACGCTTGAGGGGCGGGATCTCTTCGCCGTGACCCGGCTTGTACGAACCGGGCGGCGTGTGGTCGCCCGAACCGGAGCCGCCGTCGTGGCCGGAGCCGCCGGCGTCGTGGCCGGAGCCACCGCCGTCGTGACCGGAGCCACCGCCGTCGTGACCCGCGCCGGAACCGGAGCCGGAGTCGGCACCGTGACCGGCACCGCCCGCACCGGCACCATGACCCGCGTCCTTGCCCGAACCGCCGTCGTGACCCGCGTCCTTACCCGAACCGCCGTCGTGGCCCGCGTCCTTGCCCGAACCGCCGTCGTGGCCCGCGTCCTTGCCCGAACCACCCTCGTGGCCCGCGCCAGAGCCGGGCTCGGAGGGGCCGTGGCCGTGGCCGCCGCCCGAGGGCGGTGTGCCGTGCCCGCCGCCGCTGCCGGGCGGGACGTGCGAACCGGAGCCCGCGCCGCCGCCGGCCGAGCCGTGCGAGCCCGAGCCGGAGCCGCCGGTGGGGTGGTCCGCCGCGTGTCCGCCCGTGGTCGGGGTGCCGTCGGAACCGCCACCCGTCGGGTGAGCGCCGTCCGCCGGGTGCGCCGAGGACGGGTTCCCCGCCGAGTTCTCCACGCGGCTGGGACCGCCGGCGCCCTCCAGCACCTTCTCCTTCGCGGGAGCGGGAACGTTCTCGTGCTCGTGCGAGACGTTGGGCAGGTCGTCCTTGTGCGGCTCCGGGTGGGGCTTCGAGTCGGGCGCGATGTTGCCGTGCTCGTCCCGGATGGTGCCGTCACCGTGGACGACCCGGTGGTTGCCCTCGTGGTCGGTGTAGGGCAGGCCTTCCTCGCGCTTGGGTGCGCCGTCGCCGGAGTGGGCGGGCGTGTGGGGCGCGTCGCCCGTGTGCGCGGGGGTCCTCGTGTGCGCGGGAGTACCCGTGTGCGCGGGAGTACCCGTGTGCGCGGGAGTACCCGTGTGCGGCGCGTCGCCCGGGTGCGCCGGAGTGCCGGTGTTCGCCGGGGCCTCCGGGTGCGCCGGAGTACCCGGGTGCGACGGAGTCGACGGCGTCCCGCTCGGGTGTGCCGCAGACGTCGCCGGCGGCTCGACCGGGTGGGCCCCCGTCCCCGTGGGCAGGTTCTTGCCCAGGCCGTCCACGCCCTCGCGGCCGGCCTTCAGGCCCTCCATGAAGTCGCCGACCTTGAGCTTGGTGACGCCCGCCGCCTTGCCGAGGTAGCTCATCGGGTCGGCGAGCGCACCCGCCTTGCCCAGCGCGCCCGCGACCTTCGCGCCCGCGCTCAGCTTGCCCGCCTGGCCCATCTCGCCGGCCTTGCCGAGCTTGAGCAGGCTGCCGGAGCCGATGGTGACGCCGTTGAACAGCACCGTCCCGAACGCGCGCGCCGGGTCCTTGCCCCACTCGTCCCAGGCGACGAGGGACTTGCCGAAGTTGCGCAGGGCCGCCTTCTGCTTGTCGGTGTCGCTGTGGTCGACCGGGCCGAACATCTTGTCCATCGCCCAGTCGTACGGCGTCATGAGGTACGCGCTGACACCGCCGAAGACGTCGCCGATGCCCGACCACGTCTTCTTGAAGTTGTCCCAGTCGAAGACGTTGACCATGCTGCCGAGGCCCTTGATGGTGCCCCAGACGCCGTCGACGAAGAAGCCCTTCAGCGCACCGCCGACGTTGTCCTTCGTCCACTCCAACGCGGCCCGCCAGCCGGTGTACTCACGCTTGTCGACCGTGCCCCAGGGCGTTTCCTTCGCGTCCTTGACGTCGCTTTCCTTGAAGCCGTACATGCCGGCCTGGTGCGAGCCGTCGTCGACGACGAACTTCGTGCCGCCCACGAGCGCGGTGATCTTGCTGGCCGCGTCGCGCTCGACCCCCTGGAAGGCCACCCAGGTCGTGCCGACCTCGCTGACCATCCGTGCGTTCTGGTCGATCTTCTTCTGGTCTTTTTGCCAGTCGTCGTCGTCCTTGTTCGCGGCGACGAAGTCCTCGGCTTCCTTGCGGAGCCGGTTCATCTTGTCGACCAGCGGCTTCGCGGCCGTCGCGAAGCCCTGGAGCGCGCCGCTGACGGACTCCAGCTTCTTCGCGAAGTCGTCGGCCTTGTCCCGGACCGGGATGGTCGAGTTGAGGAGCTCGTTCTGCTCGGGAGCGTCGTAGACCGGGTCCAGCGCCTGGAAGGCGTTGTGCACGTCCTTGCCGGTGGTCCGGATGTTGCCGGCCGTCGTCTTCAGCGACGTCGCCTGCGTTTCCAGGTGCTCCAGATTGCCCGTGAAGGTGGGAATCTTGCCGGGGTCGATCACGACTTGGCACCCTTCTCGGCGGCCGCCTTGAACTCCTCCGGAGTCGGCGCCTGCGCGGCCAGGTGCTGCTTGTTCTGGGCCATCGTCAGGTCACCCTGGAGATACGCCTCCGTGGCCTCCCGTGCGCCCTTGATGGACTTGCCCGTCCGGACGGGCAGGAACTTCAGGTCGTTCTCCGTGTGCTGCTGGAACTCCTGCAGCGCCTGGGCGACGGGCCCGAAGGCGCCCCCTTCGGGCGCCTTGGTCCCGCCAAGGATCATCGTGCCCGCCGCCGTCGCGGAAGCGACCAGCCCGTCGCTGTAGGCCGTGAACTCTTCCCCGAACTTGCCAGCGATCTCGCCGGTGTTATTCAGCACCGTACGGACACCGTCCGGCTGAATATCCCAACTTGTCACGACTTCTCCCCCGTTCTACCCAACGCTGCTTGTTCTCGCCCCGGCGTCAGCCGATGGCGTCGACGGCGGCCTTCGCCTTGGACAACGTGGACTGCGCCGTGCCGTCGTTCTTCTCCATCGTGGAGCGCAGCAGGTGGATGATCTGGCGGACCTCCGTGGCCGCCCGGTTCCAGCGCTGCTCCTTGCCGTGGTACTGATCCGAGACGCCATCGGCCTGGAATTCGGCCATCGCCGCCTTCACCGCACCGTCACGCTCGCTCAGCACCGTCTCCAGTCGGGAGATGATGCCCGCGAGCGATCCCTGCACCTCGCTCGACGCACCCGTGTCGTAACTACGACGGTCCGCACCCGCACCAGCCATGACCAATACCCCCTGTGTCCTAGCGGCCCGAGAAACGGGCCGCGTCGAAGTTCGCCGCCGCCATCTGCTGGCGCGCGTTGTCCGCCGACTCCTGGTCGCCCTGGCCGAACGAGGAGTCCATGCCGGACTGGCCGCCCAGGATCGCGCTCAGCGAGCTGTTCAGCGCGGCCGTCACCTCGTCCGAGTGCGACTTGAACTGGTCGAAGGCGGACTTACCGGCGCCATTGAACTTGCCCTCCAGCGGCTGCGCGGCGACGATCAGCTGGCGGATCAGGCCACCCAGATCGTCACTGGACCCACGCGTCCGGGAAATCAGGCCGGACAGCGTCGTCTGTCCCATGTCGAACTTCACGAGCTCACCCCCGTCGTATCTCATGTGTCACTGGTGACTCGAACATGTCTATCAACATCGCCAAGGTGATCACAAAGCGCTTCCGAGGCTGACGAGCACTCTGTTACGAAGGTGTGGAGCTCGTTTCCCCGCCGTTGCAGACACCATGCCAGGGGCCACTGACAATCGTCAGCGGCCCCATCGGCACCTCACATCACCTCATGTCACACGGTCAGCGCGGCACGCTCCCGTAGCTCGAACCACACCTGCTTTCCGACGAGGTCGAGTCCGTCCCACACCCACGTCACGCCGGACGCGTGCGACAGACGGCGTACGAGCGCCAGGCCCCGGCCGTCGCCACTCCCCTCACCGGCTCCCGCTTGGCGCGGCCACGGGAGCCGTCCCGGGTCGTCGTCGCGGACCGCGACGACCACGTTCCCGGGATGGACCGTCATCTCCACGGTCAGCTCCGGGACGCGCGCGTGGCGCACCACGTTCGCGACGGTGTCGGAGACGCAGATCCGGGCCGGCTCGATGAGCAGGCGCCGTTCGGCGGCGAGCAGGGTGGCCGTGACGAACTCCCGGGCGAGCCGGGCCGTGGACGGCGCGGTGGGCGCGGTCAGCATGTAGCGGTCCCTCTTCACCGGACTCACCGCGCCACCTCCTCCGCGCTCGGCTGACGCGGCACGAAGTTGATGCCGTGTGCGGTGATGACGACGACATGGGGAGGACAGTGGGTGTCGGGAGTGCGGGGGTGGCGCGGGGGCCTCGCCCAGGTGGTGAGGCGGCGGATAAGGTTTCGCATGTCGACGCTCCTAGAGCAGCGTTGGCCATGCCCCGGGGCCGGTGCTACGGCCGCCGGGGTCCTTTGCGCTCAGGACGCTAGCAGTAGAGCCCTATAGAACTCCTGCGAGTTGCTGCATTCCAAATAAACCGAAGCAACCTACGCCTTGTACGAACACTTGCAGCACCCGTAGCGTGCTGACGTGATCGAATTCGTTCCTGACATCCCGCGCTGGCGCCAGGTGGCCGAAGTGATTCGACAACGCATAAAGGACGGCACGTATCCGCCTCGGACGCGAGTGCCGTCCGTCCTTCAGCTCACGGAAGAGTTCGGCATCGCCAGCATGACGGCCCATAAGGTGCACCGTGCCCTCCGCGCCGAGGGCCTCATCTACACCGAGCCCGGTATGGGCTCGTTCGTCTCGAGAGACCTGGCGTAGCCCGCCCCCGCTAAGCCCGCAGAAAACGCAACGCCGCCTCGGCGAACGCCCCCGGCGCCGCTGCGTGGATCAGGTGCCCGACCGGGATCGTCTCGAAGCTCCCGCCGGGCACGCGCCTGGCCAACTCGGCGACGTTGTCCTGGGGAACGTGGCTGAGCGGACCGCCGCCCAGGACCAGGGTCCTCGCCTCGATCCTGCCCAGGTCCGCCAGCCACGTCGCCTCGGGCCGGTCGATCTGGCCCCTGATGGCCTCGACCACGTCCCAGTCGAAGCCGAGTTCTCCCTCCGGCCTGACGCGGGGCGTGGGCTCGCGGGGTACGGGCGCCGGTGCGTCCTCCAGAACGAGCCGACCCACCCGGTGCGGCTGTGCCGCCGCCAGCAGGTAGGCGACGATGCCGCCCATCGAGTGCCCAATCACGTCCGCGAGTTCCAGGCCGAGGGCGTCGAGGAAGCCGATCACGTCGTCCCGCATGAGTTCGAACGAGTACGCGCCGGGCCAGTCGCTCAGGCCGTGGCCGCGCAGGTCGAGCGCGTACACCCGCCAGTCCCGTACGAAGGCCGGTGCCACACCGTCCCAGTCGGCGGCTCCCTCGCCCAGCCCGTGCAGCAGCACGAGCGGCGGGGCTCCCTCCGGACCCGAGACCCGGTAGGCCAGCCGGACGCCTTCGACCTCGACCGTGCGGTGATCACTCATGCGCCGAAGCTAAGGCCCGCGCGCCGCCCTCGTCACCCCGGTTTCACGGGCGGCCGAACGCCCTGTGCGGCCCGCATCCCTCCGCCGGGCTCACGAGACCGGCGTGCTCCCGATCAATAGGAGCGTGACGGAAACGCGAGTGCCGTCGATCTCGTACATCGCCCTGTACCTGCCGACGCGCAGCCGCCATGTGTCCGTACCCCCGAGCTGCACGGCGTCGTGCGGACGCGGATCGCGGGCGAGGGCGTTGATCGCGTCGGCGAACGGTTTGACCGCGTCCCCGTCACGCTCGCGCAGGGCGCGCATCGAGCGGGCGGTGTTGTTGGCCCAGATCAGGGTGTGCCTCATGAGGCCTTTGCCCTGTCGAGCATGGCCATGACCTCGTCGTGAGTCATCGTGCGGCCGTCGGATTCCTCGCGAGCCACCTTGATCAGATGGAGGTCGGCGGCGTCCTCGAGCGCCGATCGAGCCGCCTCGTTGTCCCCGGCGGTGTCCACGACGGCCTGCCGCCACCAGTCGTCGAGAAGGAGACGCGCGGCGTCGGGGTTGTCGATCCGGCGTACGTCGTCCCAGAACCTCGCCTGGAGTTCCGGACGCAGGGCGGCTGCGATATCGCCGATGGTGCGGGGGATGTCGGGCAGTTCCACGGGACACGTACCTTCCTCGTGGCGACGGGCGGCTTCCAGGAAGACGATACCCATGCCCTGGCCCACTCCAGGGAGCTTCCGGCGTGCTGACGCGAGTACGTCGCCGATCTGCTACTCCCTACCGGCCAAGAGCCCCAGCACCCGTCCGAGCTCCCCCCGTACGCCCTCGTCGGTGACGACCCCGTCCGGGCCGGCCATCCCCTGTGTCAGCGGAATCCTCACGCATGCGGGCTCCACGATCGTGGCTCCCGTATAGCTCAGCACCGTCCGCAGCGTGGCCTCCGCTCCCCCGCCGCGACCCGTCGGCGCCACGTTCACCCAGGCCACCGGCTTGTCGCAGATCTCCGTGCCGCCGACCGTCCAGTCCAGCAGGTTCTTGAAGGAGCCGGGCAGTGTGCCCGCGTACTCGGGCGCGCAGATCAGTACGGACGTCGCGGCCGCGATCGCGGCGCGCAGCTCCGTCACCGGGCCGGGCAGGGGGTCGTGGTCGTCGTCGGGGTTGAAGTGCGGGAGGGCGGCCAGGTCGGCGTAGCGGACCGTGCGTACGCCCGCCGACGCGGCCACGGCCTCGGCCGTGCGCAGCGCGGTCTCGTTGGAGGAGGCGGCGCGCAGGCTGCCGGACAGCAGGAGGATCACGGGCGGTGTCGTGGGCATCGGCCCAACCTAGCAACCGCCCCAACCACCCCAACCGCCGTTACGACGCCTGCACCTGTACCTGCGCCTCCTCCGTGACGCGGGTGTCGTACGAGGCCCGCGCGGCGGCGACCTCGGCCTGGTGCTCCTCGGTCCAGACGACCAGGGCGCGGATCGTGTCGTGGAGGGTCACGCCGAGCGGGGTGAGTTCGTAGTCGACGCGCGGCGGGACGACGGGGTGGACCGTGCGCAGGACGAGCCCGTCGCGCTCCAGTTGCCGGAGGGTGACCGTGAGCATCCGCTGGCTGATGCCGTCGATCTCCCGGCGCAGCTCGGAGAAGCGGAGGCTGCGGCGGTCCAGGAGGGCGATGACGAGCAGGGACCACTTGTCGGCGACGCGGTCGAGGATCTGGCGCACCTCGCAGCCCTCGCGGGCGTCCCATTGCCGGATCTCGTACTCGGCCTCGGTACCCGTGCAGTGAGTCGGTGACTTCAAAGTGCCTTCTTCCATGGCGATTCACACTGCCCGATGATTCGAGTGGTTACAAGAGGGAACCGCGGGTTCTCCGGCTCAACTCGCCTCATTCCACGTCACTTTCAAGCGTCCCTCAAGAGTGACGTCGTCTCCGCTCGCCCTTTCCCTACCTCCCCCTTCCCTTTTTCCGTCCCCGCAAGGAGCCTTTCCGTGTCCACACCGCAGACCTCATCGGGCAGCGGCACCGACCGCATGAGCGGGCGCGCCTGGGGCGTGCTGTTCGTGCTGTGCGGCGCGATCTTCCTGGAGGGCATCGACGTGGCGATGCTCAATGTGGCGTTGCCGTCCATCCGTGCCGACCTGGACATGTCCACCGGCATGCTCCAGTGGGTCATGAGCGCCTACGTCCTCGGCTACGGCGGCTTCATGCTGCTCGGCGGCCGGGCGGCCGACCTCTTCGGGCGCCGTCAGATGTTCGTGTTCTGGCTCGTCGTCTTTCTGCTCTTCTCCGGCCTGGGCGGATTCGCCACCGAGGGCTGGATGCTCATCGTGGCCCGCTTCGTGACGGGCGTCGCGGCGGCGTTCATGACCCCGGCCGGCCTGTCGATCATCACCACCAGCTTCGACGAGGGCCCGCAGCGCAACAAGGCGCTGCTGGTCTACTCCGGCACCGCCGCCGGCGGCTTCTCCATCGGCCTGGTCGTCGGCGGGCTGCTGGCGTCGGTCAGCTGGCGCTGGGTGTTCTTCGCCCCGGTCATCCTCTCCCTCCTCATCCTCATCACCGCGGTGGCCCTCATCCCCAAGTCGCCCCGGCCCGAGCGGTCCGGGCAGGGCGTCGACCTGGGCGGCGCGATCAGCGTGACCGCCGGCATCCTGCTGCTGGTCTTCGCCGTCGAGCGGGCCACGCACGCCTCAGTCGCCGTGACGGTCGGCACGGTCGCGGCCGGCCTGGTGTTCTTCCTCGCCTTCGTCCTCATCGAGCGCAGGTCCGCCAATCCGCTGATCCGGCTGGGCCTCTTCCGCAACGGCACGCTCATCCGCGGCAATCTGACGGGTCTGCTCTTCGCCGCCGGATTCTTCGGCTTCCAGTTCGTCGCGGTGCTCTACCTCCAGGAGCTGCGCGGCTGGTCGACCCTCCAGACGAGCTTCGCCCTGATCGTCATCGGTATCGACTCCATCCTCTCCCCGACGCTCACGCCCAAGCTGGTCGCGAAGTTCGGCAACGCCCGGGTGATCTTCGGCGGTCTGCTGCTGGCCTCGCTGTCCTACGCCCTCTTCCTGCCGGTCGGCATGGACTGGACGTACCTGGCGATGTTCCCGAGCCTGATCATCCTCGGCCTCGCCTTCTCGCTGGCCTACGGTCCGCTGACCATCGTGGCGACGGAGGGCATCGACGAGGAGGAGCAGGGCGTGGCCGGCGGTCTGCTCTACACCTCCTTCCAGTTCGGCGCCGCCCTGGGCCTGTCCTCGGTGACCGCGGTCTCCATCGGGGCCACGCACGGCACTTCGCCCGCCGCGCAGCTCGACGGCTACCGGGCCGCGCTGATCGTGCCGCTCGCCGCCGCCCTGATCGCCGCCTTCATCAGCGCGTTCGACCTGGGCAACCGCTCCGGCATAGAGGACGCCGCCCCGGCCGGCGCCGACCCCGTCCGCGAGCCCGTCGAGGCCTGATCCCCACCCCCTGCCACGCCGGCTTTTCCCCCGGAGCCGGCCTCCCACAGCGCCCTGCCCCGGCCGCACTCGATGCCCGGGGCAGGGCGCTTTTCCATGCCTTCCGCTTTTTGCACAGCGGCCCGATTACCCATCCGATTACCGCTCGGATTACCGCCCCCGTTACCGATCCATTTCCCCCGCCACATCCGCCCCCGCACCGCGATTGCCACCCCATTCCTCCCCCGAGGAACTGCTGTTACCAGCACATGACTCCCCCTCGAAAGAATCGGATCACGGAAAAGCCGATAACTTTCTGGAGGCATGATGTCCACCACCGACAGCGCCGTCGCCGCCGTATTCGAGGAGGTGACGGCCCTGGCCGCCACGCTCCGTGCCGGCGGCGCCGAGGCCGAGGAGCGGCGCTGGGTTCCGGACGAGAGCATCGAACTGCTCGACAAGGCGGGCGTGTTCCGGCTGAACGTCCCCCGTCGCTTCGGCGGACTTGAGGCTTCGGTCGCCGACGCGACCCGGATCGTGTCCGAGATCTCTCGCGCCGAGACCGCCACCGGCTGGGTGTCGATGATCTGGGTGTCCAGCGCGTGGGTGCCGAGCCTCTTCCCGGACGAGGCCCAGGAGGAGGTGTACGCGGGCGGCTCCGTCCGCGTCTCCACAGGCTTCACGCCCACCGGCACCCTCACCCCCGCCGAGGACGGCGGCTACACCCTCAGCGGCAGCTGGAAGTGGATCTCCGGCGGCCGGGGCACCGACTGGGCGCTGCTCGCGGCCCTGCTGACCGGCCCGGACGGCACGCCCGCGCCGGCCGCCGCCCTGGTGCCCGCGTCCACGCTGTCCATCGCCGACGACTGGCACGCCTCCGCCGCCTCGGGCACCGGCAGCTCCACCGTCACCGCGGAGGCGGTCTCGGTGCCCGCCCACCGCGTCATCAGCCTCCTGGACGTGCTCGCAGGCACCACCGGCGACCGCGCCAACACCGGTGCCACCGGCCGCAACTACGCGTTCATCCCGTTCTTCATGGCCCTGGGCGCCTCCGCCTACCTCGGGCTCGCCCGGGGCGCGTACGAGCTCTTCCTGGAGCGGCTGCCCGGACGCGGCATCACCTACACCTCCTGGACCGACCAGAGCCAGTCGCCGGTCACCCAGATCCAGGTGGCCCAGGCGGAGAACAAGATCGCGGCCGCCGAGGCCCTCCAGGAGGCCTGGCTGCGCGCGCTTCAGGAGCACGCGGACGCGGGCACGCTGCCGACCGCACCGGAGCGGGCCGCGGCGCGCGGCAAGGCGGCGTTCGCCATCGAGCTCGCCAAGCAGGCCGTGGACGAGCTCTTCGAGGCCGCCGGCGCCTCCGTGATCATGCGGGACGTGGCCTTCCAGCGGTTCCACCGCGACATGCGGGGCCTGGCGCTGCACGCGCTGTTCGCCTACCGCACCAACCAGGAGGTGCACGGCCGCTCCCTGCTGGGCCTCGCCCCCGACACCCTCTTCCTCTGACCGGACCCGCCCCGACGGAAAGGCAGTTGTCACCATGACGGACAGAAAGATCGTGGTGCTGGGCGGTACCGGCAAGACCGGTCGCCGCGTGGTGAACGGGCTGCGGGAACGCGGCGCGAAGGTCCGCTCGGCGAGCCGCTCCGGCGAGGTCCGCTTCGACTGGGACGACATGGGCACCTGGGAGCCCGCCCTCGCGGGCGCGGACGCCGCCTACCTCGTCGACCGCCAGGACAAGCCGGGTGAGTGGGACGCGGAGGCCCAGATCCGCGACCTGACGAAGCACGCCGTCCACCTCGGCGTCCGGCGGCTGGTGGTCCTCCAGGCCCGCGTCACCGACACCGTGGGCGGCAAGTCCCTGATCGCCGGTGAACGCGCGGTCCGGGAGTCCGGCGCCGAGTGGACCCTGCTGCGCCCCAACTGGTTCGCCCAGAACTTCGACGAGGGCGTACTGCTGGACGGCGTCCTCGCCGGTGAGCTGGCGCTGCCCGCGGGCAGCGGCCGCGAGCCGTTCGTGGACGCCGAGGACATCGCCGCCGTCGCGGTGACCGCGCTCCTGGAGGACGGCCACGGCGGACAGGTCCACGAGCTGAGCGGGCCCCGCGCCCTGGGCTTCGAGGAGGCCGTCGGCGAGATCGCCCGGGCCACCGGCCGCACCGTGCGCTACACCCCCGTCTCCCATGAGGACTACGTCGCCGAGCTCGTCTCGTACGACGTCGCGGAGGACTACGCCGTCTTCGTGGCCGACCTCGTCGCCACGATCCGGGACGGCAGGAACGCCACGCCCACGGACACCGTCCAGCGGGTGCTGGGACGGCCGCCGCGCGACTTCTCGGAGTTCGTGGCGCGGGCCGCCGCCAATGGGGCCTGGAACGGCTGAACGAGGCGGTGGCCTCCCCCCTTGCGGTCGGGGGAGGCCACCGCCTTTGTGTCATACGGCGCGTGTCATACAGCGCGTGTCATACGGCGATCGGCTGCTCCTCGCAGGGCGCGCCCCGCCCGGTCACAGGCCGTTCGGGGAGCACGCCGACCCGGGGCGTCAGCGTGATGGTGACCGCGCGCCGCATGCTGCCGGCCCAGCACGGGTGGTGGCGCAGCAGTTCGGGCCGGGCGGTGACGACGACGAGAAGCGCCGCCGAGTCGTCCGCGCCGGTGTCGGCGAGCGACTCGACACAGCCGAGCAGCTCGTCCCCAGCCAGGTGCATGTCATCCACGGCCACCACCAGCGGCTCGACGCGGGCCGCCGCGACCGTGAACTCCCGCCACGCGTCGAGGACGTCGCCGGCCTCCGGGCGGCGCAGGGCGGCGCCCACGGGCGACAGCAGCGGCAGCAACCGTTCGTACAACCTGCGCTGTTCACCGGCGTCGGCCGTCTGACGCCGCAGGGCGGCGGTCAGCTTGTCGTGGGCGGTGTCGATGGAGTCGCCCGGCAGGATGCCGCAGCACTCGGCCAGGACGAGGGCCGGGAGCGCCAGGGGGCCCGGATCGTCGTCCTCCGGCGGATAGGCGGTGATGATCCGCACCGGCACGCGGGTGGCCTCCAGGGCCCGGCGCTCGAAGTCGGCCAGGAAGCGGGTCTTGCCCGATCCGGGCTCGCCGAGCACGGTCACCAGATGGGACAGGCCGCGCAGCCGCGACCACTCCAGCAGCCCGGCCACCAGGTCGAGTTCGTGGTCGTGGTCCCCGACGGCCGCGAGGCGCGCGTACGCCCGCAGCGCGCCGGGCTCGCCCCGCACGCCCAGGACCTCCCACGCGTCCGGCCGCCCGGAGGCCCTGCGCAGGTCGAGGGCGCCGGAGAGGTCGCGGCGGGTGGTCGTGCACACCCACACCCGGTCGTCCGGCACCCGCGCGAGGAGGGCCCGGCCCTCGTCGAGCAAGGTCCCGACGACCGTGGGCGGCGCGCCGTCGGCACCCACGGCGCCGTCGCCGCCGGGCAGCCGTACGAGCGCGGGGCCCGAGGTCACGGCGGCGATCACCGCCGCGCCGCCGTCGGCACCGCACCTGACCCGTACGGCCAGCGCCGCGCGGACCGCCCGCTCGGCAGCGCCGCGCGGGTCGTGGATGCCGAACAGCGCGAGGGCGACGGAGCCGATGTTCGTCACGAACGTGCCGCCGCAGCGCTCGACCTCCTCGCGGATCAGGCTGCCGAGCCCTTCGAGCGCGGAATCGGCGGTGCCGGGGTTCGCTGTGCGCCAGCCCACGGGGCGGGCGCACAGCAGGAGGGCGCTGACCGTCATGCGTTCTGGCGCGCCAGCGCCGGGCGGCGGGGCGGATGACACCGGGGCTGCGGCCGGGGTACCCGGGAGCACCACCGGGGCCCCGGGGCCGGATTCCAGGCCGGCGGCCGGGGTGCCCAGGTAGGCCACCGGGGTTCCCTGGACGGGCACGGAGCCGGACGGCAGGCCGGACACCAGGCCGTACGTGGAGCCGGACGGCAGGCCCGGCGCGGAACCGGGCATCACGCCTGACGCCAGGCCAGACGCGGAACCGGGCATCACGCCCGGCGCGGAGCCCGGCATCACGCCGGACAACAAGTCCGGCGTCGCGCCGGACACCGGACCGGGCAACCGGCCGACCGTGCCGGGCAACTGGCCGCCCGTGCCGGGCAACTGGCCGTACGTCAGGCCGGGCACCCGGCGCCCCACCGCATCGGACGTCACCGGGGCCCCGGTGGCCCCTGTGGCCGACCAGTCCGTCGGCGCCACCGGGCCCGGCGGACTGTGCGGTACGCGTCCGGGGGCACCCGGCGTCAGCAGCGACGGGTCATGCTGAAGGATCGCGCGCTGGAGCATCCGCAACCCTTGCCCGGGCTCCAGGCCGAGGCCCTCGCCCAGGGCGGCGCGCACCCGGTCGTAGAGGTTGAGCGCGTCGGCCTGGCGTCCGCAGCGGTAGAGCGCGAGCATCAGCTGTGCCGACGACCGCTCCCGGTGGGGCTGGCCCTCGACCATCGCCTCCAGCCGTCCCAGGACCATGTGGTGGCGCCCGCAGGCGAGTTCCGCCTCGAAGAAGTCCTCCATCGCGTCCAGCCGCGCCTTCTCGGCGGCGGTCAGTTCCGGCCAGGCGATGCCGGTCTCCACGAGATCGGCGAGGACGGGCCCGCGCCACAGGTCCAGCGCCTCGCGCAGTAGGACCGCGGCGGCCTCGGGGGCCTGTGCGGCCAGTGCGGCACGGCCGTCCGCCACCCGCTGCCGGAAGACGAACAGGTCGACACGCGCGGGGTCGACCTTGAGCATGTAGCCGGGCGCCCTGGTGACCAACTCCGCGGTGTGGGCACGGGTACCGCCGGCGGTCAGCAGGCCGCGCAGGGCCCACACCGCGTTCTGAAGAATCTTGCGCGCCGTGGCCGGCGCTCCGTCACCGTCCCACAGTGAACCGACGAGTTCACTGGTCGGGACGACACGGTTGGCCTGAAGCAGAAGCGAGCCCAGAGTGGCCCGTTGTTTCGTCCCGCCCAGTACCACCGGCACGCTGCCCGAAAGGACTTCCAACGGCCCCAGCAATCTGAAATCCATGGATTCCCCAACCCATAAAGGACGTCACCTGACCGGGCGTGGACGGTCGGCACCGGCCGGCCACATGCCCGGTGGAGAGTGCTATTGGGCGGTCATGGTGGCAGCCGTCTCTTGAAGTTCTCTTGACGTTCGGGGCCGTCCGCCGGTGCCGTGCGCGCGGTACCCCGGCAGTGCGTGGGTGAGGTGAAAGTGCCTCCTTCCGCAGCGGGTTCGGGCCATGCATGCTGACGGCGGACAGGACGTGCACACCGTCCCAATCCACAACGCTTCACAATGACTCATGACGACTGCCGAGGATCCGCTGTGGCCACCAAAGTTGCGACGTTCTCCGAAATCGAGGACAAGTTCTTCGAATACATCCGGGACATCGTCTACTGCACAATGATCACCGTCGACCGGAAGGGACGGCCCCGCGCACGGGTGCTGCTGCCCATATGGGAGGTGGTCGACGGCCGGCCGGTCGGCTGGCTCGCCGCGTACAAGACGCCGGTCAAGGCCGCGCACCTGGCGAACAACCCGCACACCACATACTCGTACTGGAACCCGCGCCAGAACGCGGTGTTCATCGACAGCGTCTCCACCTGGGCGACGGACCCGGAGACACGGGAGTACGCCTGGGACCTCTACCGGAAGGGCAGCCCGGCCGGCGTCGGCTACAACCCGCGCAATTTCTGGCGCGAGGGTCCCACCGACCCCAAGTACCACGTTCTGCGGATAGACCCTTGGCGGGTACAAGTACTGCGCGGTACGGATTTGAGCAGCCGGATTTGGACAGACGAAACGCAGCGCTGAGGCACGCCCGGAATGCCCCGGCAAGGGTCCCGGCGA
Organism: Streptomyces hesseae; assembly: GCF_031845785.1. Lineage (NCBI taxonomy): Bacteria > Bacillati > Actinomycetota > Actinomycetes > Kitasatosporales > Streptomycetaceae > Streptomyces > Streptomyces hesseae. The sequence continues at coordinate 3,547 of NZ_JAVRFI010000040.1, read as the reverse complement.
CGGCCCCCTGCGAGGGTCAGGGCGCGAGCTCGGGCCGGCAGGGCCGGCGCCAGGCGAGGCCCGCGGGCGGCGGGCCGCCCAGGGACACGGTGCGCTGCGGCGGCCGGCGCGACGCCCCGGCGGCCGCCCGCCGCGCCGATCCGCCGGCGCCCTGCGGGGACGCCGGGGACGCCGACGCCGGGGTCACCGGGGGCGCGGCGAGCATCTCCTGGTGCAGCCGCTGGATCTCCCAGGAGGGGTCCAGGCCCAGTTCGTCCCAGAGGATGCGGTGCATCTGCCGGTACGCCTGGAGCGCCTCGGCCCGGCGCCCGGCCTGGTGGAGGGCCGCTATCAGCTGGCCGTGGAAGGACTCGTTGAGCGGGTAGTCGTGGACCAGCACCCGTAGTTCGGCGATGGCGTCGCGCTGCCGGCCGAGCGCGGCCCACACCTCGATCCGCAGTTCCAGGGCCCGGACCCGGATCTCCTCAAGGCGGGCGATGCGGCTCGACAGCACGTCGCCCGTGGGCACGTTCACCAGCAGCGGCCCCCGCCAGATGTCGAGCGCCCGGTCGAGCGCGGCCTCCGCGCTCTCGTGGCGGCATGCCCGGACGTCGTCCCTGGCCTGTGCCACCAGCCCCTCGAACACCTTGATGTCGACGGCCTCGGGGTCCACCCGCATCGTGTACCCGCCGGGCCGCAGCGTCAGCAGCGGGTCGCGACCGGCCGGGCGGCCTTCCTGTGCCAGCAGCTTGCGGGCGTGGTGGATATAGGTCTGCACGGTGTTCAGGGCGCTGCGCGGGGCGTCGCCCTGCCACAGCTCACGGATGAGGGACTCGGTCGTCACGATCTCGTTCGCCCGTATCAGCAGGAGGGCCAGCGTCTGCGAGACCTTGGGCGTCCCCGCCCGGCGAACCTCGCCCTCGTCGGTCACGATCTCGAACGGGCCGATCAGTCTGAACCTCACGACGCACCTTCTTCTCCTGGGCTGGCCCCGAGGGTAGGCGCAGGTGGCCGGAATCTTGCTTATCGGATGTGTAGAGTGTCACCTTGCCGGACGGACGGTTTGTTTTTCGGTGAACGGCGGCTTCCGGCTCGCCGGCACCGCGCCCGTCTCGCGGCAGATGAGCAGCAGGGCGCGGTCGTCGTTGACGTCCTTGGCCACCGCCTCGATCAGGTGCCAGGCCGCGCCGTGGAAGCCCGAGGTGACGTAACGGTCGGCCTCGCCCGTGAGGCGGTCCATGCCCTCCGTCAGCTCGCGCTCGTTCGTCTCCACCAGGCCGTCCGTGAAGAGCATCAGGACGTCGCCGGGGCGCAGCGTGCCCTTCACCGGGTCGAACTGGGCACCGTCGTAGACGCCCAGCAGGGGGCCCTCTGCGGCCTTCTCCTCCCAGCGGCCCGTGCCGGCGCTGAGCTGGAGGCCGGGCAGATGGCCGGCGGAGAGGAGCTCGTAATCACCCGTCTCCAGGTCGAGGACGAGATGGACGGAGGTGGCGAACCCCTCGTCCCAGTCCTGGCGCAGGAGGTAGCCGTTGGCGGCCGGGAGGAAGGCGTGGGGCGGGAGGGAGCCGAGGAGGCCGCCGAAGGCGCCGGAGAGCAGTAGTGCCCGTGACGCGGCGTCCATGCCCTTGCCGGAGACGTCCGTGAGGACGACCTCCAGGGTGCGGCCGCCGTTGGTGCGCGCGGCCACGACGAAGTCGCCGGAGAAGGACTGGCCGCCGGCCGGGCGCAGCGCCATCTCGCGGTGCCAGCCCCGGGGCAGCTTGGGGAGCTTGCTCTGGACGCGGATGCGTTCGCGGAGGTCGAAGAGCATCGTTCCGCCACGTCTCCAGGGGACCCCGACGCGGCTGCGGAACTGTGCGATCAGCAGGCCGAAGAAACCGACCGCCGCCACGACGAGGATGGTGCCGGGGGTGACCCGGTCCGTGCCGTGGTGGGAGGGGGCGTCGAGAAGCGCCGACTCCATGATGAGGGCGGCGGCCGACGCGGCGTACAGACCCAGCAGGCTCGCGGGGCGCAGCAGCAGGCCGCCCGCGACGATGGGGAGGACGAGCGCGGCCGGGGCGCACCACTCGGGCTGGGCGACGGTGCCCCAGGCGAGGGCGGGGACGGCCAGCAGCAGGGCGGTGAGGGCGACCGAGTCGGAGCCGTCGCCCCGGAAGTAGTCGACACCGGTTTTGCGCATGCTCGTGCGGGCCCGGTGCAGTGCTTTGCGCATCCGGGCCGTCGGGGTCTCCGCACCGCCAGTCATTGCATCGGGACCTTATCCACCCATTCGGCGGTGCGTCGATTCACGCCGCGCCGACACGGCTGCCTTCGGAGCGCCGGGTCAGCACCCAGAGAGCAACCATATGCGAGATTCGTTCGCTTGAGCGGGATTGCGTCGCTAGGCATGGGTTATGACGATGGATCCATGGGTACAGCGCCCGTCCGACCGGGATCAATGGTGCGGCGCCTTTGAACCGGCCCGGGCGGGAAATCGCGACACACGGAATTCACGCGTGCGTCGGCGCCTCACATGTGTGGCTTGTCATACCGGAAGACCCGTCAGTCACAGGCGTCTCATACGCAACAGATGGTGTACGGATCCGCTTGTCGGCGCCCGATGACGCGCGCACCCGCGCGCGAGGAGATTACGCGCGCCGGGTCACCACCCTTATGTCTGTTGGCTATGCCTGTTGGCAGGACGGGCACCAGAAGAGGTTGCGGGCGGCCAGGTCGGCGGTGCGGATCGCGCCACCGCAGATGAGGCACGGCCGGTCCGCGCTGCGATAGACGTAGACCTCGCCGCCGTGGTCGTCCACGCGTGGCGCGCGGCCCATGGCCTCCGGGGTGTGCTCGGGGCGCACGGTGTCGATGCGGTTGTTGCGCACGCCCTCGCGCATGAGGTCCACGAGGTCCGCCCAGATCGCGTCCCACTCGCGGCGGGTCACGTCACGGCCGGCGCGGTACGGGTCGATGCCGTGCCGGAAGAGGACCTCGGCCCGGTAGACGTTGCCGACGCCCGCGACGACCTTCTGGTCCATGAGGAGGGCGGCGACGCTCGTCCGGCTGCGGGAGACCCGGGCGTAGGCGCGCCCGCCGTCGTCCTCGGGGCGGAGGGGGTCGGGGCCCAGGCGGTCGTGTATCGCCTGCTTCTCGCCGTCGGTGATCAGTGCGCAGGTTGTCGGGCCGCGGAGGTCGGCGTAGGCGCTCGTGCTCGCGTTCGTCGTCGCCAGGCGGAGGCGGACCGTGTCCGTGGGGGGCGGGAGGGCCGCGCCCTCGCCCCACGTGTACTTGCCGAAGAGGCCCAGGTGGATGTGGACCCAGCCGGTGGCGGCGAAGCCGAGGAAAAGGTGTTTGCCGTGGGCTTCGGCGGTCTCCAGGACCTGGCCGTCTATCAGCGCCGCGCTGTCGGAGAACTTGCCCTGGGGGCTTGTCGCGCGGACCGGGCGGTCCGCGAACGCCTTGCGGTGGTCCGCCGCCAGGCGGTGGATCGTATGCCCCTCGGGCACGGCGGTCTCCTGTTTCACTTCCGTCTGCGGGCCGTCGGCCGTTTTCCGCCGCTTCGAGGCGGGGTCCTGCCCCACCC
>NZ_JAVRFI010000039.1:0-39752 GCF_031845785.1 Streptomyces hesseae | reverse complement strand
ACTTTTGGCACGCTGTTGAGTTCTCAAGGAACGGACGCTTCCTTTGTACTCACCCTCTCGGGCTTTCCTCCGGGCTTCCCTTCGGTGTTTCCAACCTTACCAGATCCGTTTTCCGTTCCGTTTCCGGCCGGTTTTCGTTTCCAGCGCCCTGTTGGACCGGGCTTCCCCGACTTTATCAGATTCTTTCCGGCCGATTCACATCGGCTTTTCGGATCCCGATTAAGGAGGGAGTGCTTCGAGTGAATTCAATTCACTGACCGAAGCTCGGTAGATACTAACCGTTGCGCTGGATCCAGTCCAGTTCGTCGCAACCGTTCGAATCTACCTCCCCACTCCTCCCGTGTCAACGGTCCTCGTGGGGCGAAGAGAACACTACCAGGCTCAGGGCCGTGCCCATGACGACGGCGGGCCGTCCAGTTCCTCCAGCTCGATGCCGGGCGCCGAGAGGACCACGTCCCCGGCGATGTGGACGGAGTGCTGCTCCCCCGTGTCCAGGTGGCTGACCTGGTACTCGTCCACTTCGAGGGGGCCACTGTCAGTGGGGTGTGCTGTCCTGTCGACCAGGGCCCACGACTGGTCGAGGGTGAGGGGGGCGAGCACGGGGGGTGCGAAGGTCACGAGGCGGACGCGCGCGGACTCTCCGCCGGGGGAAAGGCGGAGCAGCCGGGAGATGGCCACGTAGAAGGCGGGGGACGCGCCGCTGAAGGCATGGGCGCGGACATTGCCCTCGGTGGCGTGCTCGCCGGTCGGGTCGGTACGGACCCAGGTGACTCCGTCGAGGGCGGCACCGCGCACCTGCCAGTCGGAGCTCTGGAGCTGGAGGCGGATGGGGCGGCCGAGGTCGTCGATGGCGAGGTCGACCGAGCCGGTGGGGGTGCCGGACGGGGCGGTGAGCTGGGAGACGTAGCGCCAGCCCGAAGGGCCGGGCGCGCAGTGGAAGCGCTCTTCACCGAGGGGGGAGTGATCGTGGGGGTCGTAAAGCGAGTAACGGCCGCGGGGCATGGTGGGGTCCTTGACGCGAATGGGACAGGCCCCCGCCTTGGGGGCGGGGGCCTGTTCTACCAGCCGGGCTGGTCAGTAGCGGTAGTGGTCGGGCTTGTACGGGCCCTCCACCTTCACTCCGATGTACGCCGCCTGCTCCGGGCGCAGCGTCGTGAGCTTGACGCCGAGGGCGGCGAGGTGGAGCCGGGCGACCTTCTCGTCCAGGTGCTTGGGCAGGACGTAGACGTCGGTCGGGTAGGACTCGGGCTTGGTGAAGAGCTCGATCTGGGCCAGGGTCTGGTCCGCGAAGGAGTTCGACATCACGAAGGAGGGGTGGCCGGTCGCGTTGCCGAGGTTGAGCAGGCGGCCCTCGGACAGCACGATGAGGACCTTGCCGTCGGGGAAGGTCCAGGTGTGGACCTGGGGCTTGACCTCGTCCTTGACGATGCCGGGGACCTTGGCGAGGCCGGCCATGTCGATCTCGTTGTCGAAGTGGCCGATGTTGCCGACGATGGCCTGGTGCTTCATCTTGGCCATGTCGGAGGCCATGATGATGTCCTTGTTGCCGGTCGTGGTGATGAAGATGTCGGCGGTCTCGACGACCTCGTCCAGGGTGGTGACCTGGAAGCCGTCCATGGCGGCCTGGAGGGCGCAGATCGGGTCGATCTCGGTGATGACGACCCGGGCGCCCTGGCCGCGGAGGGACTCGGCGCAGCCCTTGCCCACGTCGCCGTAGCCGCAGACGACCGCGACCTTGCCGCCGATGAGGACGTCGGTGGCGCGGTTGATGCCGTCGACGAGGGAGTGGCGGCAGCCGTACTTGTTGTCGAACTTCGACTTGGTCACCGCGTCGTTCACATTGATCGCGGGGAAGAGCAGCGTGCCGGCCTGCTGCATCTCGTAGAGGCGGTGGACGCCCGTCGTGGTCTCCTCGGTGACACCGCGGATCTCGGACGCCAGCTGGGTCCACTTCCGCGGGTTCTCCCCGAGGGTGCGGTTGAGGAGGGTGAGGATCTGGGCGTACTCCTCGCTGTCGGCCGTGGCCGGGTCGGGGGCGGCGCCCGCCTTCTCGAACTCCACGCCCTTGTGGACGAGGAGGGTGGCGTCGCCGCCGTCGTCCAGGATCATGTTCGGGCCGCCGGTGGGGGTGCCGGGCCAGGTCAGCGCCTGCTCCGTGCACCACCAGTACTCCTCGAGCGTCTCGCCCTTCCAGGCGAAGACGGGGATGCCCCGGGGGTCCTCCGGGGTGCCGTCGGGGCCGACCGCGATGGCGGCGGCCGCGTGGTCCTGGGTGGAGAAGATGTTGCAGGACGCCCAGCGGACCTGTGCGCCCAGTGCCACCAGGGTCTCGATGAGGACGGCGGTCTGCACGGTCATGTGCAGGGAGCCGGTGATACGGGCGCCCGCCAGCGGCTGCGCCTCCGCGTACTCCTTGCGGATCGCCATCAGGCCGGGCATCTCGTGCTCGGCGAGGGTGATCTCCTTACGACCGAAGGCCGCCAGCGACAGATCGGCGACCTTGAAGTCCTGACCGGTGGTGGTAGTCATACGGCTGCTCCTCCTGAGGGGCGAGCGGGAGTGGGTACGGCTGTGCACGCGGACGGACAGCGTCGCCCCGTCGTGGCGCGGACCCGGCTGAGCTCGGTCCGCGGCGCGATCGGTCGCACACTGCTCCCCCGGCCGCAGCCCAGTCCGTCGGAGGCCCTCTCTCCCTCGGCCGGTCCGTCGCGCGGGCCGCCCGACCTGCCATCAGCAGCGACGTCTGGCTCTTGGCACGAATCTACACCGGTGCCCCTGCCGAGCCCCAGCCCCGAGCGCCGGGTTCCGGACTCGCCCGGGACGACCTGTCCGTCGGACCGTCAGGTGTTGCAGGATGCGGGCACGATGAGTTTGTGAGGAGATCCACGTGACGCCATCAGCGGATCCGTCCGCCCCCGCGACGAGACACGGTCAGCGGCTCAAACTGCTTGCCGTGACCGCCTGTCCGACCGGTATCGCGCACACGTATATGGCGGCGGAGAAGCTGACGCAGGCGGCGGAAGCGCTCGGCCACGACATCAAGGTGGAGACGCAGGGCTCCATCGGTGCCGAGAACGTACTGACCGACAACGATGTCAGTCAGGCGGACGGTGTCATCATCGCGGCCGACAAGGACGTCGACCGCAGCCGGTTCGTGGGCAAGCGGCTGCTGGTCGTGGGCGTCGCCGAGGGCATCCACCACCCGGAGCAGCTGATCGAGCGGGTGCTGGAGGCCCCGGTTCACGAACCGGGCGGTGGAACGGGCCGTGGATCGGGCGGTGGAACGGTCTCGGGCCGGGGCGCACCGGGCGTCCTCGGGCCGGGGCGCGGGACCGTCTACAAGGCGCTGATGAACGGCGTCTCGTACATGATCCCGTTCGTCGTGGTCGGCGGGCTGCTGATCGCGGTGTCGCTGGCGCTGGGCGGGCACCCCCGGCCGGACGGCGGGCTGGTGATCCCCGACGGAACGTTCTGGAAGCACGTCAACGACATCGGTGTCATCGGTTTCACCCTGATGGTGCCGATCCTGTCCGGTTATATCGCCTACGCCATCGCCGACCGGCCCGCGCTGGTGCCGGGCATGATCGGCGGCTGGATCGCCAACACGGGCGCGCTGTACGACTCCAAGTCCGGCGCGGGCTTCATCGGGGCGATCGTGACGGGCTTCCTGGCCGGCTACCTGGTCCTGTGGATCAAGAAGCTCCGGGTGCCGAAGTTCGTCCGGCCGATCATGCCGATCATCGTGATCCCGGTGCTGGCGACCTCGGTCCTCGGACTGTTCTTCATCTATGTCCTCGGCAGGCCCATCGCCTGGGTCTTCGAGCACCTCACGGACTGGCTGGGCGGTCTGACGGGGACGAGCGCGGCGCTGCTCGGCGTGCTTCTGGGTCTGATGATCGCCTTCGACATGGGCGGGCCGGTCAACAAGACGGCCTTCCTCTTCGGCGCCGGTCTCGTGTCCAGGAACCCGGAGATCATGGGCATGTGCGCCGCCGCCATCCCCGTGCCGCCGCTCGGGCAGGGGCTGGCGACGCTGTTGCGGCGCGGGATGTTCAGCGAGCAGGAGCGGGAGACGGGGCTGGCCGCCCTCTTCATGGGCTTCTTCGGCATCACCGAGGGAGCGATTCCCTTCGCCGCGGCCCGCCCGGCGCGGGTGATTCCCGCGAACATGCTGGGCGGCGCGGTGGCGGGCGCCATCGCGGGGCTCGCGGCGGTGGGGGACAGCGTGCCGCACGGCGGGCCCATCGTGGCCGTGCTGGGGGCGGTGAGCGGTGTGCCGATGTTCTTCATCGCGATCGGGGTGGGGATGGTGGTGACGGCGCTGACGACGGTGACGTTGATGGCGTTGGGGGGTGGGGAGCGGGGTGCGGCCGCCCGTGGCGGCGCCGGTGCCGGCGCTGTGGCGGTGCCTGTCGCTCGTACGGCCGGTACGGCCGTGGGTGCGGCGCCGGTCGCGCCCGAGGTGTTGTCCGGCTATCTCACCGGGCGGACCGTGCGGCTGGAGCTCACCGCGGTCCGTAAGGAGGCGGCGATCCGGGAGATGGCGGAGCTGCTGGCCGGCACGGGGCAGGTCCGGGACGTCGACGCGCTCGTCACGGCCGCGCTCGCCCGGGAGGAGCTGGGCACCACCGGGCTGGGCGAGGAGATCGCCATTCCGCATGCGAAGACGGACGCGGTTTCGGCACCGGTCGTCGGCTTCGCCCGGTCCGCCGAGGGGATCGAATGGGGGGCGCTGGACGGCTCCAAGGCCCGGTTGATCTTCATGATCGCCGTACCGGAGGCGCTGGCCGGGGACGAGCACCTGCGGATCCTCGCGCTGCTGGCGCGGAAGCTGCTGGATCCGGGGTTCCGGGAGCGGTTGCTGGATGCGGGGGGTGAGGGGGCGGTGCTCGGGGTGCTGGCCGAGGTTCGGTAGGGGGACGGTGACGGGCGGGGGCCGTGTTGGGAGCCCCCGAACCCCCGCTTCTCAAGCCCCGGAGGGGCTTGAGTGGTAGATGTCCGGTTCCAGGTAGATCACTCGGGCGATCGGGACTGCCTCGCGGATGCGGGCTTCCGCCTCGTCGATCGCTCGGGCGATCTGGGTCGCCGTGTCCTCGCCCCGCACCGCGATCTTCGCGGCGACCAGCAGTTCCTCGGGGCCCAGGTGGAGGGTGCGCATGTGGATGACGCGGGTGACGGTCTCGCCGTCCACCGCCGCCTCGCGGATCCGCGCCACCTGGTCCGGGCCCGCGGCCTCGCCCAGCAGCAGCGACTTCGTCTCGGCCGCCAGCACCAGCGCGATCAGGACGAGCAGGGTGCCGATGCACAGCGTGCCGACGCCGTCCCAGACGCTGTCGCCCGTGGCGAGCGTCAGGCCCACGCCGCCGAGAGCGAGGACGAGGCCGACGAGCGCGCCGAAGTCCTCCAGCAGGACCACGGGCAGCTCGGGCGCCTTGGCCGTGCGGATGAAGGAGCTCCAGGACTGCTCGCCGCGCAGGGCGTTGGACTCCTTGATGGCGGTGCGGAAGGAGAACCCCTCGGCCACGATGGCGAAGACGAGCACGCCGACGGGCCAGTACCAGTGCTCCAGCGGGTGCGGCTCCTTGATCTTCTCGTAGCCCTCGTAGAGCGCGAAGACGCCGCCGACGCTGAAGAGCACGACCGAGACGAGGAAGCCGTAGATGTAGCGTTCCCGGCCGTACCCGAAGGGGTGCTCCTCGCTGGCCTGTTTCTGGGCCTTCTTGCCGCCGAGGAGCAGCAGCGCCTGGTTGCCGGAGTCGGCGACCGAGTGGACGCCCTCCGCGAGCATCGACGACGAGCCGCTGAAGGCGAACGCCACGAATTTGGCCACCGCGATGGCCAGGTTGGCGCCCAGCGCGGCGACGATGGCCTTGGTACCGCCTGATGCACTCATGTGCGCGCTCTTCCTTACGGCTCGGCCGGTACGGGTACGGGCTACGGCCGGTCATTGTCGCAGCCGTCCGGCCGAGCCGGCGTCAGGCGGCGGCCGTCGCACCCACCGTGGCGCGGAAGACGGACCCCTCACCGCCGAGCTCGACCCGCTCCCCCGCCCGTACGAAGGCGGACTCGCCCTGCGCGAGGGCCAGTTCCGTGCCGTCCTCGCCGCGCAGCAGGGCGCGGCCCGCGGTGCACAGCAGGATCTGGGGGGTGCGGGCGTCGAGCCGGTGGGGTGCGGAGCCGGGAGCGAGCGCGTAGCGGGAGAGGCGGAACTCCTCCACCGGCGTCTCGTACTCCTCCGCGCCGTCGACGTCGGCCTCGGGCCGCAGGACGCCCGGGGGCGTGGCCTCGAAGCGGACCACTCGCAGCAGCTCGGGGACGTCGACGTGCTTGGGGGTGAGCCCGCAGCGGAGCACGTTGTCGGAGTTGGCCATGATCTCCACGCCCAGGCCGGAGAGGTAGGCGTGCGGGACGCCGGCGCCGAGGTAGAGGGCCTCGCCGGGCTGGAGGAGGACGTGGTTGAGGAGCATCGCGGCGAGGACCCCGGGGTCGCCCGGGTAGTGCCGGGCGAGGGTGGCGTAGGCCGCGTAGGCCGCGCGGTGGGGGCCGTCCCCGGCGGCGAGCCGCTCGGCGGCGGCCGCAGCCTCGGTCACGGTCCCGGCGACGGCGTCGCGCTCCGCGCTGAGCACTGCGGTGAGGACCTCGCGCAGGGCCGCGCTCTCCGGGTGGGCGTGCAGCAGGTCGACGTACGGCTTGAGGCTGTCGACGCCGAGGGCGGAGAGCAGCTCGGCGGTGGCGTCGGGGGCGCGGAATCCGCAGAGTCCCTCGAAGGGGGTGAGGGCGCAGATGAGCTCGGGCTTGTGGCTGGCGTCCTTGTAGTTGCGGTGCGGGGCGTCGGCCGGGACGCCGCGTGCCTCCTCGTCGGCGTAGCCGGCCCTGGCCTGGTCCAGGTCGGGGTGGACCTGGAGGGAGAGCGGGTCGGCGGCGGCGAGGATCTTGAACAGGAAGGGCAGGCCGGGGCCGAAGCGCGCCACGGTGTCGTCGCCGAGCTCGTGACGCGGGTCGGCGGCGATCACCTCGTTCAGGGCGACGGGGCCGGTGCCTCGGTCGACGCGGGAGGGGGCGCCGGGGTGGGCACCCATCCACAGTTCGGCCTGGGGCTCTCCGGTGGGCGCGGTGCCGAGGAGGTCGGGGATCGCGGTGGTGGAGCCCCAGGCGTAGGGGCGCACGGTGTTGAGAAGGCGGTCCATGGGACGGTTCCTGACTTGTCGGTACGGGACCGGGCTTGCGGACTCTCGTGCGGACTTACGGGCTTGCGAGGGGGCTTTAAGAGACTTGCTGGTTTACGGGCTTGCGGAGCGCCTACGGGCGCACGGCGCACGCGCTCACCAGGTCACGGGTTTGGCCGCGAGCGCGAGGTAGACGGCGGCGAAGTCCGTGGTGGCGAGGAGGTCGGCCGCGGTCTCCAGCGGGCTGCTGTCCTCGTCGGCCTCCAGCTCGCTGACGGGCGTCTCGCGGTGCAGGGCGAGCTCGCGCGCGGCCCCGGCCGGTGAGGTGACGTCCGGGCCGCGCTCCCGGAGCAGGACCACCCGGGCGTGGAGGGCCTCGGACTCCTCGACCCGGTCGCGGAAGAAGTCCTCGGGGTCGGCGCCCGCGGCGAAGTCCCCGGCCAGCAGTGTGCCGTGCGCGGTGAGCGCCTCGGGCAGCTCGGCGGCGAGCGCGGGGCGCCCGGCGAGCGCGGCGAGGACGGTCGCGAACCGGCGGCCGACCGCGGCGGCGAGCTCGCCCTCGGTCCAGATGAGCGGCAGGGTGTCGGCCACCTCGGCCGCCAGGGTCTTGGCGGGGTTGCTGTACGTGGCGATGGCCGGACCGCAGCGCTCGGCGATGTGGTCGAGCCGGTCGGCGAGCGCTTCCAGGGCGGCGGGCGGCGCCTCGGCCAGGCCGATGCGGTCGGCCAGGACGAGGAGCGGGGTGAGCAGCGACCAGAGCGTGCCGGGGCCGGTGGGCAGGGCGACCAGGGAGTCGTCGTTCCGGGAGGCGCCGCCGGCCATCGCCGCCTCGTACGGGGTGACGGTCAGCGGGATGGCGAGGCCGCGCACCTGGGCGGTGGCGTCGGCGAGCGGGGAGCCGGTCGGGGAGACGGTCACGACGGTGCAGCCGCGCCGGTAGGCCTGCTCCAGGAGGAGCGCCAGGCCCGGTTCCGTGCCGTCCGGGCTGGCGACGAGCAGCAGGTCGAGCGGGCCCGTCCAGCCGGGCAGGGTCCAGCGCAGGGCGCCCGGGGCGGGGGCGACGCCCGCCGGGCGGATCAGGGAGACGGGGCAGCTGTCCCCGGCGAGCGCGGCCAGCAGGTCGGCGGTGGAGCCGCCCGCGGGTCCGGGGCCGGCGACCAGGACGGCGCGCGGGCGGCCGTCCGGCCGGAGCGCGTCGATCCCGGCCTCGGCGGCATCGCGCATGGCCGTACGGACCCGGGCGCCGGATTCCGCGGCGCCCCGGAGCAGACCGTGGAGGTCGGCTCGGGAGAGGCCGTCGGGGTCATCGAGGAGGGACTCGTCGAACACCGTTGTTCAGCCTCCGTGTGCCGTGGGGTGGGATACGCCGTGGGGTACGGGGTCGCGGGCTCGCCCGCCGTCGGACGTCGCTGTTACGCGGGGCGGCGGGCCTCGTCCACGAGCAGGACGGGGATGCCGTCGCGGACGGGGTAGGCCAGGCCGCAGCCCTGGCTCTCGCACACCAGCTCGTGGGTGTCCTCGGAGGGGGTCTCCTCGCGGAGGGAGGCGTGGCACTCCGGGCAGGCGAGGATCTCCAGGAGACCGGCTTCGAGCGGCATGGGTTTTCCCTTCGGGGGTTGTTGCGCTGTGGTGTCAGCGTAGTCGCGTGGGCGGTGGATTTTCCCCTGACCCGCCCCTTCGCCGTTTCCCAGGGGCTCCGCCCCCGGACCCCCGGTCCTCAAACGCCGGACGGGCTTCACGCGCGGACGATCGACAGGACCTCGTCCCGGATTCGGGTCACCGTTTCCGGGTCGCGGGCCTCCACGTTCAGGCGGAGGAGGGGCTCGGTGTTGGAGGCTCGGAGGTTGAACCACCAGTCGGCCGTGGCGACGGTGAGGCCGTCGAGCTCGTCCAGCGTGGCGCCGTCGGCGGTCTCGTAGGCCGCCCGGACGGCGGCGGCGCGGCCGGCCTGGTCGGCGACGGTGCTGTTGATCTCGCCGGAGGCGGCGTAGCGGTCGTACTGCTCGACGAGGCCGGACAGCAGGCCGTCCTGGCCGCCGAGGGCCGCGAGGACGTGGAGCGCGGCCAGCATGCCGGTGTCGGCGTTCCAGAAGTCGCGGAAGTAGTAGTGCGCGGAGTGCTCGCCGCCGAAGATCGCGCCGGTGCGGGCCATCTCCTGCTTGATGAAGGAGTGGCCCACGCGGGTGCGGACGGCCTTGCCGCCGTGCTCGGCGACGACCTCCGGCACGGACCACGAGGTGATCAGGTTGTGGATGATCGTGCCGCCGGGGTGCTTGGCCAGCTCGCGGGCGGCGACCAGGGCGGTGATCGCGGAGGGGGAGACGGGCTCGCCGCGCTCGTCGACGACGAAGCAGCGGTCGGCGTCGCCGTCGAAGGCCAGGCCGATGTCGGCGCCCGTCTCGCGGACCTTCTCCTGGAGGTCGACGAGGTTCTTGGGGTCGAGCGGGTTGGCCTCGTGGTTGGGGAAGGTGCCGTCCAGCTCGAAGTACATCGGGACGAGGTCGACGGGCAGCCCGGCGAGGACGGTCGGGACGGTGTGGCCGCCCATGCCGTTGCCCGCGTCGACGGCGACCTTCAGGGGGCGGATGCCCTTGAGGTCCACCAGCGAGCGCAGGTGCGCCGCGTAGTCGTCGAGGACGTCGCGCGAGGTGATGGTGCCGGTGGTGGCGGCGGGCTCGGGGGCGCCGGTCTCCATCCAGCCCTCGACGAGGGTGCGGATCTCGGTGAGGCCGGTGTCCTGCCCGACGGGGGCGGCACCCGCGCGGCACAGCTTGATGCCGTTGTACTGCGCGGGGTTGTGGCTGGCGGTGAACATCGCGCCGGGAAGGTCGAGTTGTCCGCTGGCGAAGTAGAGCTGGTCGGTCGAGCAGAGGCCGATCTCGGTGACGTCCACGCCGCGCGCGGCGGCGCCGCGGGCGAAGGCACGGGACAGGCCCGGGGAGGAGGGGCGCATGTCGTGGCCGACGACGATCGCGCTCGCATCGGTCACCTGGGCGAAGGCCGCGCCGAAGAGCTCGGCCATGGACTCGTCCCACTGGTCGGGGACCACGCCGCGCACGTCGTACGCCTTCACGATCTGCGACAGATCAGCCACAGCCAACCCCTCCTGGAGTCCGGTACGGGACACCAAACCTACCTGTCGACACCGACAGCCCGGACCACGCGCGGGGGGCGGGGGCCCGTACGAGCCGTCAGGAGTCGGGGGACCGCAGGACCCTGAGGTGGCCTCGGCGGGCGACCTCCATCGGGTTGGCCCCCCGGCCCGTCGGCGCGACCGCGCCCGGGAGGGCGCTCGGACCGGCCGTGCGCTCCTGGGGGCGCGCGGCCTCGCGCACGGCGTTGGCGAGTGCTTCGAGGTCGTCACTGCTGGGACGGGCGGGGCCGCTGTCGACGGCGAGACGGACGACGTCCCAGCCGCGCGGCGCGGTCAGGCGCTCGGAGTGCTCGGCGCACAGGTCGTAGCAGTGGGGCTCGGCGTAGGTGGCGAGCGGGCCGAGGACGGCGGTCGAATCGGCGTAGACGTACGTCAGCGTCGCGACGGCCGGGCGGCCGCACGCGGTGCGCGAACAGCGACGTACAGGGCTCACGAGGTTGGACGGTACCGCACTCTTGAGCGGGCCGCGACGACTCACCCCCGGCTCACTCCTCCGTGTCGTCCCGGTTCGCACCGTGGACAGCGTTGTCGAACGGCCTGGTCGACCCCGTCGGGACCGGGGGAACAGGCATCCGGTGACAAAGAAAACTGTCACCAGCGGGTACACATAGTGTCATTCGGCATGGGAACGCCGATCCCGCGGGTGGCTTCAATTGATCGCAGACATGGCCGGAACGCTCATCGGGCGACATGCCGGGAGATGGGCGGCTACCCCGCGCATACGGCCGGCCGGCGGATACCCTCGGGTGTGATGGACAGCCCCGTACCTCCTCCGGCCGCCGCCGGGGACACCCCCGGTCCCACCGGGCCCAGGCCACGCCGCCGCGACCGCCATGGACGCGGTATGCGCGGCCCCATGGCGCCCCCGCAGGTGCCGCTGTCGGTCAGCAGGGCCGACGCCTTCGTCGACCTGGTTCACGACTCGGCGGAGCGGCTGGAGCGGCTCTGGCCGCAGCTGGCGGCCGTCGAGTTCCTGGTCCACGAGGTGCCGGCCGAGCCCGGCACCCGGCCCGGCGACGATCCGCTGGAGGCGCTCCTGGACGGCGAGACCGTGCCGCTCGGGCGGTACGTCGCCGCGCTGGGCGAGGACCCGGACCGGATCGTCGTCTACCGCCGTCCGGTGGAGATTCGTACCAAAACGCGTGACGAGCGGGCGCTTCTCGTCCACGAGGTCGTGGTGGAGCAGGTGGCGGAGCTGCTCGGGCTCGCGCCCGAGTCGGTCGACCCGCGCTACGGGCAGGACTAGCCCGCCCGCAGCCCTGGGCCTGCGAGCGGGGCCTGCGGGCGGGCCGGCCCGTCAGCCGTTCAGCATCGACAGGTCCTGCTCGGCCTTGGGGACCGCCACGGTGGACCGGTCATCCGGAATCGGCTGGATCGTGAACATCGGGACGCCGTCCTTGGGCAGCGCCAGCATGCGCGAGGCGTACACAGGACCGCCGGAGACCTTCTCCACGGTCACCGCGAACACGCCCTTGCCGTCGGCGGGCTGGGGCGGTTCGACGGTGAGAGTGGTCCCGGCCTTGACCGTGTAGGACTTGCCGACCGGGGCGCCGCCCTCACTGCCCGCCGAGGAGGTCACCGTCACCTGGGCGTCCTTCCCGGGGGCCACGAGGGACAGCGTGCTCGCCTTGGCGCGGTTGTCGGCGACGGTGCCGCGGGCCTCGATCGCGGGGGTGGCGGGGATGAAGGCGGTCTCCTGCTTGTCGTCCTTGCCGCGCGTCACGCGCAGCGCGGCGACGACCGTGCCGCTGCCGTGCGCGCCGGTCAGCAGCAGGGAGCCCGCCTCGCCCTTGGTGAGGTCCCCCAGGTCGACGGCCGTGGTCATGCCGCTCTTGACGTGCAGCGACTCGTGTCCGGCCGGGCTGATGGAGCCGCTCGCGCCGGCGAGCCGCACGGTGACGTCGGCGTCGTCCGAGCCGGGCGCGAAGGCGATGAGGCGGACGGAGGTGGCGTCGGCCGGGATGCCCGGCAGCACCGCGCCCGCCGACACGTCGGCGGCCGGGGCCAGCCAGTCACCGCCGGCCTTGTCGTCGGACGCCTGCACCGCCGCCCCCACACGGCCGGAACGGGCGGCCACGTGGAGGGTGAGGTTCTCGGTGGGCGCGTCCGTGAGCGACGACAGCAGCACGGGAACGGTGGAGCGGGGCGGGATGGCGACGCCCTCCCCGGAGGGGGCCTTGATCCGGCCGTCGGGGCCGTACAGCTCCAGGTCGACGACGGCCGCCGAGTTGTCGGGGTTGGACACATGGACGTAGTCCTGGCGCCCCTTGGCGGTGCTCGCGCCCGGGAACCAGAAGGAGGTGTCGGGCGGCACGCAGGAGACGCCGTGCAGCCCGCGGCCGCTGCCCGCGGCGACGGTGGTCGTCTGCTGCGCGGTCCAGCCGGGGGCCAGCGGCCCGGTGGCGGAGCCGAGGAGGGCGGGGGCGTCGGAACGCTCCGTGGTGGCCGTGACGGGCTTGCCGGGCTCCTTCAGCGACAGGACGGGTTTACCCGGATCGGTTTCGGCCTTTTTCCCGTCCGTCTTCCCGTCCGTCTTCTTGTCGCCCTTCGAAGCGTCCTTAGCGGCGTCCTTCGAAGCGTCCTTCTTGGGATCGTCCTTCTTGGCGTCCGTACGGGCCGGGCCCGCCGCGGGCAGCAGATCCGCCGTGGACCCGGCCGCCGCTGCACCCTTCCCGGGTGGCGTGAAAGCGGTGTACGTCGTGCTCGCCACGTCCGACGAGGTCGGCGCCGGGCAGAGCAGGGTCGAGCGCTGCACGGGCATCCGGCCCGCGGGCCGCGTGCCCGCGTTGTCGCCCGACGGCGGGTTGAGCGCGGCGACACCCGCGACGACGGCGAGCACGGCCGTCGTGGCGAACAGGGACAGGGTGGTGCGGTTCACTGCTGCTGGCTCCCGTCACGGTGGGGCCCCTCGCCCCCGCCGTACGTCGTGTCGTAGGGCCGGTGCTGCCCGTAACCGTACGGGTCGTGCGCGCCGCCCGCGTAGGGGTCCGCCGGGTACTGCGCCTGCCCGGGGTGGGTGCCGTCGTGGCCGGGATCGTGGCCGGCACCCGGCTCGGACGGATAGCCGGTTCCGTACCCGGTGTCGTAACCGGTCGCGTAGCCGCTTTCCTGGTACGGCTGCTGCTGTCCGTAGGCCCCCTGCCCCTGGGCCTGGTCCCACTCCGCGTACTGCTGCTGGTGCGGGACGGCGGCGTACGGATCGGCGGCGTACGGATCGGCGTCGGCCCCGGCCGACTGCTGCTCGTACGAGTTGTAGGGATCGTATGAAACGGCTTCGGGCGCCGGAGCGGGCTCGGGGGTCGCGGGCGGCGTGGCGTCGCCGTCCGTCGTGGCCGTCGCCGCGCGCAGCCTGCGGGCGCGGCGTCCCTCCCCCGGGCCGGCCTGGTCCGGTACGGGCGCGGCCGCCGCGGCGCCGTCCTCCGGCAGGTCGTCGTCGACCTCGCGGCGGCGGCCCGGCAGGGCGAGCACGACCAGGACGGCGGCGAGCAGCCCCTGGGCCCACAACCAGGCGGTCCGCGCGGCGGGGGTCTCGTAGGTGACGGACAGCTTCCCGCCCCGGGCCGGCAGGGCGAAGCCCTGGGCCCAGCCGTCGACGGTGACGGCCTTGAGCGCCCGTCCGTCCAGCGTGGCCCGCCAGCCCGGCGCGGCCTTGTCGGCCAGGCGCAGGACCCGCTCGCCCGTCCCGGCCGGGACGGTGGCGCCGGCTGTCACCGGCCCGGCGGCGACGGGCACCGGGGCGGTGGCGCGGGTGCCGTCGGGCTGTCGCGCTCCGGTGACGATGGTGACGCGGGCGACCTGGCTGTCGACGCGCCAGAGGGAGCTGTGGTCCTCCTTGCCGAGCCGGGTCAGCCCGGGGGTCGCGTCGAGGACGCGGGCCATGGCGCGGGGGGCGCTGTCGCGGACGAGGACGTAGCCGACGGCGTAGTCGCCGAGGCGGCCCGCCTGGTCGGCGCCGGAGCCCGCGACGAGCGCGGCCACCATGGCGTCCAGCCCGCGCTCGCGGCCGGCGGCCGCCAGGGGCTCGGCGTCGCCCAGCCGGGCTCCGTCGCCGCGGACCAGCGTGTACGTCACCCGGCCGGTGTCCCCGCCGAGGACCAGGGTGCGGGCCTGGTCCCGGGTGCCGGCCTCCTCGGCCACGAACGCGGGCACCTGCACCGGGTCGCGTCGCTCCAGCGGTCCGGCGGCGCCGTGCGTCGCCCAGACGACGGCGGCCGCGGCGGGGGCGGCCCCGGCGGCCAGCGCGAGGAGGACGGCGACCGGCTGGCGCCAGCCGAAGCTGCGCGCCGCGACGCGCTCCCGCGCGCCCTCGGCGCCCACGGCGGCCGCGGCGATCAGGGCGAGGCCGTAGAGGAGGGTGCCGGGCCCGGCCCAGACCGAGCGGTTGACCAGGGCGGCGCAGAGCATCCCGGTGAGCGCGACGGTCCAGGCGGTCAGGATCGCCGTCCGCCGGTCCGCGCGGAGCAGGGCGGCCAGCGCGGCCAGGACGACTCCGGCGAACAGCAGGGCGCCCGGGGTGCCGGGCCCGCCGGGGTCGGCGGTGAGCAGGCGCAGGGGGCCGGCCGTGCCGTGCCCGTAGGCCAGGCCGGCCTCCGCGAGGAAGCGGGCGGGGTGGGTGAGGAGCCCCAGCGACCAGGGGGCGAGCACGAGGACGGGGGTGGCGGCCACGGCGAGGAACCGGGGGCCGTGGACGGCCGCGGCCCGGCCGGCGCCGCCCCGGACGCAGTTCAGCGCGAGCGCCATGATGCCCAGGAGCACCGCCACCGGCCACACCACCGGGGTGAAGGCGGTGGTGACGGTGAGCAGGAGGGCGTACGCCCAGGAAGCGCGCCACGTGGGGGCCGTGCCCAGCGCGCGGAGGCCGGTGGCCGCGACGGCCGCGCGGGCCAGGAGCGGCAGCAGCACGGCGAGGACGGCGGTGCCCAGCCGGCCGGTGGCGAGGGCGCCGGTGGTGGCGGGCAGGAAGGCGTAGGCGACAGCCGCCCAGGCCCGCAGCGGGCGGGAGTCGATGAGGGGACGGGCGGCGAAGTAGGCGGTGAGCCCGGCCAGCGGGACCGAGCAGACCAGCAGGAGGGTGAGCGCGATGCCGGGGGAGCCGAGGAGAAGCGTCGCCAGGCTCGCGAGGACGGCGAGGTAGGGGGGCGCGTTCTCGGTGCTGCCCACGCCGACCGGGTGCCAGCCGTCGGTGTACGCGGACCAGAGGTCGGAGAGGTGCTCGGGGACGGGCAGGAGAGCGCCGCCGGAGAGCGCGCCGCCGCCGAACAGGTCGCGGCAGGCGAGGGCGGAGACGAGGAGCAGGAGCGTGAAGAGGACGGGCGCGGGCTTGCGGGCGAGGCGCCTGAGCCGGGCGAACTGCTCGATCTCCAGGAAGTCGGCGTCGTCCCCGCCGGGGCCGGACTCGACGACGCCGCCGTGGCGTCCGGAGGACGGTGCCGTGTCCTCGGTGCGGGCGCCGACGTCGCTCGCGAGCTGTTCGAGGGTGGCGCGGACGGTCGCGCCGGGGGGCGGGAAGAGCGGCCGGAGTTCCGCCGGTGCGATCCGGGGCTCGCCGCGTCGTTTGCGCGCCGCGCGGACGCGCCCCGGGCGCAGGAGGACGCCGGCGAATCCGGCGAATTCGTCGAGGGCCTGTCCGGGCGCCTTGCCGATGAGGTAGCCGAGGACGCGCAGCAGGGTGCCGATGACGAGCCGGAGCATGACGTACGGCAGGAGCGCGCCACGGGTGTTGGCGAGGAGGGTGTAGACGGCGCCGGCCTTGTCGACGCGGTGGGGGTTGGCGGGCTTGCGGCCGGCGCAGTCGACGGGGCGGCGCTCGCGGGAGGCGGCCTCGGCGTGGCGCAGGACGGCGTCGGGGGCGACGAGGACACCGTGGCCGGCGGCGTGGGCGCGCCAGCACAGGTCGACGTCGTCGCGCATGAGCGGGAGGCGGGGGTCGAAGCCGCCGAGTTCCTGCCAGACGTCGCGGCGGACGAGCATGCCGGCGGTGGAGACGGACAGCACGGACCGGATCTGGTCGTGCTGTCCCTGGTCCTGTTCGCGGCGTTCGAGGCCGGTCCAGCGGCGTCCGCTGCGGGCGATGGAGACGCCGGTTTCCAGGAGCTGGCGGCGGTCGTACCAGCTGCGGAGCTTGGGGCCGATGACGGCCGCGTCCGGTTCGGCCTCGGCGACGCGCAGCAGTTCGTGGAGGGCGGCGGGTTCGGGCGCGCAGTCGTCGTGGAGCAGCCAGAGCCACTGCACGGGTTCGAGGTCGGCGCGGTCGGCGCCGGGGGCGTCCTCGGTCCAGGTGCGGCCGGCGGGGTCCCAGCCGCTGGAGCGCCGGAGGTAGGGGAGGTCGTCGGCGGTCAGGACGGGTGCCGAGCGGACGGCCTCGTCGACGGCGGTGCCGAAGCCCGCGCGCCGGGCCAGGTGGAGGACGTGGTCGGCGCCGAGGGCGTCGGCGAGGAGCCGGCGGGAGTCGTCGGCGCTGCCGGTGTCGGCGGCTACGACGTGCTGGACGGGGCGTTCCTGGCCGAGCAGCCCGGCGAGGGCGTCGGGCAGCCAGCGGGCGCCGTCGTGGGCGACGAGTACGGCGGTGACGACGTGGTGCGGGAACGCGGGCGGCAGCGCCGGGTCGAGCAACGCGGGGATGGTGGGGTCGAACATGGCAGGTGCGGGCCCCGGTTCAGTGGAGACTGCGATGGACGTGTGAGCGCCCGCTCTCATGGGCGCGCGGACCCGGGGAGGGCGTCGGTACGTCTCGGACGGGCCCCCACCCTAGTGGCTGTGAACACAGCGGTCCGCCTCTCGCTTGCGGGGCGCGAGAGGCGGACCGTGCGCTATGGAGCGTGGTGCGGGAGTGGGTGGAGCGAACGGCTCCGCGGTCCCCTTGCCCGGCCGTGGAACGGCCGGCCTTGAACTGGACATCCCGTCAGGTCGTGACGCCGGTCTCTTGGACCGCGGCCTTCAGACCGCGGCCTTCTTGAGGCGGCGGCGCTCGCGCTCGGACAAACCGCCCCAGATACCAAAGCGCTCGTCGTTGGCCAGCGCGTATTCAAGGCACTCGGAACGGACTTCACAGGCAAGACAGACCTTCTTCGCCTCGCGTGTGGATCCGCCCTTTTCGGGAAAGAAGGACTCGGGGTCGGTCTGAGCGCACAATGCGCGCTCCTGCCAGCCGAGCTCCTCGTCCGCCTCCTCGACCAGCAGTTGCTGGAACAGCTCGGTCATGTGCGCCCCTCGTCTGTCAATGCGTCCCCGTGTGCTGCCGCGTGTCAGGTGGTCAGGTGCGGCAGAACGACACGAGTGAAATTACAAGTGCGCCGATCCGGGGCAGTCAAGCCGGGATCTGCTATCGAGCCCCTTATTCACTCTGCGGAACCAAGGGCGCGCGGAAAGTTGCCAAACCACCTCAAGAGTGGACACATCCATCAGTCGCCACAAAAGCCACTTCCGACCCGGTCCGGGACGGGGGCCCTTCCGCCTCGGAAAGCCTCGGAGAGAAGGACGCCACCTGCGGCGAACCCGTTGCACCCGATCCTGACGACCCCGGTCGCCCGTCCGGTGTCCATACACACCGGCAAGCAAACCCTTCACTCCAATCAGTAACCACACGGGTGAAAGATCCCCCCAAAACGGACACCCGGTTGACAGAGGCGCGGAAGAGCCGGTCTCCTTGGTGACATGCCAGCGACCTCCCTCCCCCTGGCCTCCGCCCCGGGGAACCTCAGCCTGACCCGTGCCTACGGGTCCCGCTGTGCTGCGCAGGCGCGCTGTCGCTGTTCCAGCTGTTGACGCGACCGAAGCCGGTTCCCGGCTCCTTCAGCTCCAGCTGATCTCCATCTGATCTCCCTCACCTGAGATCACCCGAGATCACCCTCGCTGCCGTGTGGCAGCCCCCGCTTCTCCCTGTCTCTGATCGCTCCTGCCGTGCGTACGCGTGCTCCGACGCCGTACCCGGCACCCGCGCCGAGGATCCACACCCCATGAACAGCGACGTCCAGATCGCCGGCGACCCGCTCGCCCTCCCCCACCTGATGCCGCCGCCCGCCGCCCACCCCGCCACCGTCGCCGAATTCGCCGGCCTGGCCCGCGCCATCGCCGCCGACACCGCCTCCTGGGCCCCGCTGGTGCGCTACGACGCCGTCACCCGCTGGTACCACCGGCTGCGCACCGGCCCCGGCTACGAGGTCTGGCTGCTGAGCTGGGTGCCCGGCCAGGGCAGCGGGCCGCACGACCACGGCCCGTCGTCCGGAGTGTTCACCGTCCTCCGCGGCGAACTGGCGGAGCTCTCCGCGCACGGCACCCGCCGCACGCTGGGGGCGGGCACCCAGCGCGTCTTCGCGCCCGGGTACGCCCACGAGGTCGTCAACGACTCCCTCGAACCGGCCGTGAGCCTCCACGTCTACTACCCCGGGCTCACCGAGATGCCGATGCACCGGCCGCCGCTGTGCGCCTCCGCCGTACGGCCGTCCGCCGTCGTGACGAGCTAGGACGGGGTGGCCGGGCCCACCCTTCAATATGGCGGCGCGCTCCTGAAAGACTGCGGCCATGCAGCGCATTGTGGTTCTGGCCGGCGGGATCGGGGGCGCCCGCTTCCTTCGTGGCCTCATGTCAGCAGTCCCCGACGCGGACATCACCGTCATCGGCAACACCGGTGACGACATCCACTTGTTCGGGCTCAAGGTCTGCCCGGACCTCGACACCGTGATGTACACGCTCGGCGGCGGCATCCACGAGGAGCAGGGCTGGGGCCGGGCCGGCGAGACCTTCGCCGTCAAGGAGGAGCTCGCCGCCTACGGGGTGGGACCGGAGTGGTTCGGCCTCGGCGACCGTGACTTCGCCACGCACATCGTGCGGACCCAGATGCTCGCCGCCGGGTACCCGCTGAGCGCCGTCACCGAGGCGCTGTGCGCGCGGTGGCGGCCGGGCGTGCGCCTGCTGCCGATGAGCGACGACCGCGTCGAGACCCACGTCATGATCGACGACCCCGAGGGCGGGCCGGGCGCCCGCAAGGCCGTGCACTTCCAGGAGTACTGGGTGCGGATGCGGGCCTCGGTGGACGCCCACGCGATCGTCCCGGTCGGGGCGGAGCAGGCCAAGCCCGCGCCCGGAGTGCTGGAGGCGATCGCCGCGGCGGACGTCATCCTCTTCCCGCCCTCCAACCCCGTGGTGAGCGTCGGCACGATCCTGGGCGTCCCCGGCGTCCGGGAGGCCGTCGCGGACGCCGCGGCCCCCGTGATCGGCCTCTCCCCCATCGTCGGCGGCGCGCCCGTGCGCGGCATGGCCGACAAGGTGCTCGCCGCCGTCGGCGTCGAGTCCACCGCCGCCGCCGTGGCCCGCCACTACGGCTCCGGGCTGCTCGACGGCTGGCTGGTCGACTCCGTCGACGCGGACGCCGTCGCCGAGGTCGAGGAGGCCGGGATCCCCTGCCGGGCCGTGCCGCTGATGATGACCGACGTCGACGCCACCGCCGCCATGGCCCGCGAGGCGCTGGCCCTGGCCGAGGAGGTACGGGCGTGAGCGCGGCCCCCGAGTACCGGGTCTGGGCCCTGCCCGGCATCCCCGAGGTGCGCCCCGGGGACGACCTGGCGAAGCTCATCGCCGGCGCCGCCCTGGACGAGGGGATGCCCGGGCTCGCCGACGGCGACGTCCTCGTCGTCACCTCGAAGATCCTCAGCAAGGCCGAGGGCCGGATCCTCGCCGCCGAGGACCGCGAGGCCGCGATCGACGCCGAGACCGTACGGCTCGTGGCCCGGCGCGGCACGCTGCGCGTCGTGGAGAACCGGCTGGGGCTCGTGATGGCCGCCGCCGGCGTGGACGCCTCCAACACCCGTGCCGGGACGATTCTGCTGCTCCCCGAGGACCCGGACGCCTCGGCCCGGCGGATCCGCGAGGGCCTGCGCGAGGCGCTCGGCGTGGACGTCGGCGTCGTCGTCACCGACACGGCCGGGCGGCCCTGGCGCAAGGGCGTCACGGACTTCGCGATCGGCGCGGCGGGCGTACGGGTCGCCGACGACCTGCGCGGCGACGTCGACGCGTACGGCAATCCGCTGGTCGCGACGGTGGTGGCGACGGTCGACGAGCTCGCCGCCGCCGGCGACCTGGTCAAGGGCAAGGCCGGGGGCCTGCCGGTGGCCGTGGTGCGCGGGCTGCCGCATGTGATCACAGAGGCCGGCGAGGACGACGCGTACGAGGGTGCGAGCTGGCTGGTGCGGCCCGCCGTCGACGACATGTTCCGGCTGGGGACCTCGGAGGCCGTGAAGGAGGCGGTGTCGCTGCGGCGGACCGTCCGGGAGTTCACCGACGACCCCGTGGACCCGGGCGCGGTGCGCCGGGCCGTCGCCGCCGCCGTCACCGCCCCGGCCCCGCACCACACGACGCCCTGGCGGTTCGTGCTGCTGGAGTCCGAGGAGTCGCGGACGCGGCTGCTGGACGCCATGCGGGACGCGTGGATCGCGGACCTCCGCGCCGACGGCCTCTCCGAGGACCGGATCGCCCGGCGCGTACGGCGCGGCGACGTGCTGCGCAAGGCGCCGTACCTGGCGGTCCCGTGCCTGGTGACCGACGGCGCCCACACCTACCCGGACGCGCGGCGGTCCGCCGCCGAACGGGAGATGTTCGTGGTCGCGGCCGGGGCGGGCGTGCAGAACTTCCTGGTCACGCTGGCGAGTGAGCGGCTGGGGTCGGCGTGGGTTTCATCGACGATGTTCTGTCCTGACGTGGTGCGGGAGGTTTTGGCCTTGCCGGACGGCTGGAGTCCGATGGGGGCGGTCGCCATCGGCCGGCCGGCGGTTCCGGCGGCTCCGCGTCCCGCGCGGGATGCGGAGGCGTTTGTGACGGTCCGCTAGGTTTGCGGGCAATCGTCCCGCCCTGCGGGACGATTGCCCACAACCCGCCGCTACATGCGGCTGAAGTCCCGCACCGCGAACCGCGGCGCGCGCCGAGGCAGGGTCACCCCGGACAGCAGGATGAGGCGGCACGCCCGGTGCCGCTGCCCCGCGTAGGGGGCCAACAGGTCGAGCATGCCCTCATCGTCCGTGCCCCGCGTGCCCGTGAGCGCGTAGCCCACGATCCGCGGCAGATGAAGGTCCCCCGTCGTGACCGCGTCCGGCGACCCGTTGCTGCGCTGGAGCGTCTCCGCCGCCGTCCAGGGGCCGATGCCGGGGACGGCCTGGAGGCGGGCGGCCGCCGGGGCGTCGTCCATGGCCGCCGCCTCCTCCAGGCGGGCCGCCACCCGTGCCGCGCGGACGATCGTCGCCGAGCGTTTGGCGTCCACGCCCGCCCCGTGCCACTCCCAGGAGGGGATGAGGGCCCAGGCCGCCGGGGAGGGCATCACGCGCATGCCGGCGGGCGCCGGGCCCGGTGCCGGTTCGCCGTGCCGGGTCAGCAGCAGCCGCCAGGCCCGGTACGCCTCGTCGCTGGTGACCTTCTGCTCCAGGATCGAGGGGATCAGCGACTCCAGGACCAGCCCGGTGCGGGCGAGCCGGAGGCCGGGGTGGCGGCGGTGGGACTCGTGGAGCAGCCGGTGGCGGGGGACGAACACGGCCGGGTCGTCCCCGGCGCCCAGGAGGGCGGGGAGGCCGTCGAGGAGCCGGCCTGCTCCCGGGCCCCACGCCTCGGCCCGTACCTCGCCCGCGCGGGCGGTCAGCCGCAGCGTGCCGGGCCCCTCGGGGGTGCGGCTCGCCCGCCAGACCGCTCCGTCCGCGTCCACGCGGTAGGCCGGGTCGCCCGGGCCGCGCGCGAGGACGCCCAGGGTGCGTCCGAGGTCGTAGGGGCCGCCGGTGGGCGGGGCCCACGTGCGGGTGGCCATCCGGCCAGGGTACGTCGCCGGGCCGGCCTACTGGCGCCTGGTCCCTACTGGTCCGACGAGAAGCGGATCGCTCCCTGGGGGATCCGCGCCTCGCACCAGATCCGGGCCCCGGCGCGCAGTTCGTTGTCCGGGCCGACCTCTGCGCGGTCGCCGATGACGGCGCCGTCCAGGACCGTTCGCGCCCCGATGCGCGCCCCGGCGCCGACGAGGGAGTCGCGGACGACGGCGCCCGCCTCGATCACCGCGCCGTCCAGGACGGCGCTGCCGTCGATCATCGCGCCCGGCTCGACGCGCGCGCCCGCGCCGACGACCGTGCCGCCCGTGAGCTTGGCGTCCTGGGCCACCTCGGCGCCGTCGAGGACGAGGCGGTCGCCGCAGCGGCCGGGGACCGCCGGGGACGGGGCGCGGCCCATGACCAGGTCGGCCGAGCCGCGGACGAAGGCCTGCGGGGTGCCCAGGTCGAGCCAGTACGTGGAGTCGACCATGCCCTGGAGGTGGGCGCCGGCGGCCAGCAGCCCGGGGAAGGTCTCGCGCTCCACGGAGACCGGGCGGCCCGTGGGGATCTCGTCGATGACCGAGCGGTTGAAGACGTACGCGCCCGCGTTGATCTGGTCGGTGACGATCTCCTCGGGCGTCTGGGGCTTCTCCAGGAAGGCCTGGACGCGGCCCGTGGCGTCCGTGGGGACCAGACCGAAGGCCCGGGGGTCCGCGACCCGGGTGAGGTGGAGGGAGACGTCCGCGCCGGTCGTGCGGTGGGTGTCCACCAGGGCCTCGATGTCCAGGCCGGTGAGGATGTCGCCGTTGAAGATCAGGACCGGCTCGTCGGGGGCCGAGCGCAGCCGGTGGGCGACGTTGCGGATGGCACCGCCCGTGCCCAGGGGCTCGACCTCGGTGACGTACTCCAGGTGCAGTCCCAGCGCGGAGCCGTCGCCGAAGTACGGCTCGAAGACCTCGGCCAGGTAGGAGGTGGCGAGCACGATGTGGTCGACGCCCGCCGCCCGGGCCCGGGCCAGCTGGTGGGTGAGGAACGGGACGCCCGCCGCCGGGACCATGGGCTTGGGCGTATGCATCGTCAGCGGGCGCAGCCGGGTGCCCTTGCCACCGACCAGGAGGATCGCTTCAGTCACCTTGTCGTCTCTGCTTTCCTGCCGGGGCCGGGCCGTGATCGGCGGCCAGTGTACGCAGAACGTGCGGTTCCGGCCGCGCCCGGTCAGCGTCCCTGGAGGTGGGAGGCCGTGGAGCGGGCCGTACCGAGCCGGTTGTAGAGCTGGTCGCCGGGGCATTCGGTGGCGTATCCGTCGCGGTGTCCGGAGATGGCCCTGAGCCTTACGGAGCTGCCCTTCTTGAAGAGATTGCCGCCGCCCGAGACCAGCGTCGCGGTGCCGGCGGGGTTGACGCCGTAGAGGCCGAGCTTCCACGCGGTGAGGGTCGCCACGGCGGTGAGCGCGGCGCTGGACGGGTCGCTCCTTCCGAAGGTCCCGAGCACGGCGATGCCCATGCTGTTGGTATTGAAACCGAGAGTATGGGCACCTCTGACGGGTTTGGCCACACCGCCTCCCCGGCCCTCGTAGACCGTGCCGCACTTGTCGACGAGGAAGTTGTAGCCGATGTCCCGCCAGCCGCTGCTCACCACGTGGTAGCGGTAGATACCACGGATGACCGAGGGGGACTGTCCGCAGCCGTAGCCGTTGCCGGAGGCGGTGTGGTGGACGAAGGCGGCGCGGACGGTCTTGTTGTAGACGAAGCCCTTCTCGCGGATCGACTCGTCGGCGCCCCAGCCGGCCCGGGTGACGATGCGCGGGCGCGGTCCGACGTAGCGGCCGACGTCGATGTCGGGGTCGGCCTCGGGGTCCGTGACGTCGGCGCTCCCCTCGCCGTCGCCGTTGTCGGCGCCGCTGTCGGGGGCGCCCTGCTGGGGTCGGTCCGTGGGCTCGGCCTCCGGGTCGGCGGCGCCGTGGCCGTCGGAGATCGGGTGGCCCTCGGCCACGTTCGTGCCGTCGACGTGGGTGGCCTCGATGTCCTTCGCCGACTCGGGCCTGCCGACGGCGGGGATCTCGGTGGCGCCCAGCGGGGCCAGCGGGAAGTTGGCGGCCGAGCTGGCGGCCTCCTCGTCGGAGGGGCCCGGCGCGGGGGGCGGCGCGGAGCGGCCCCGGCCGCCCCGGGGGCGGGCGGACCCGGGGTCGTGGCCGGGATCGACGAGCTCGACCCGCATCCCGGAGGGCAGGGCGGTGCCCTCGGCGATCCGGCCCCCGGCCGCGGACTCGGGGTTGACCCGCACCTGGACGGCATCGGAGGCGCCCACCCACAGCGGGGCGGTGGAGCCGCGCAGGGTGCCGGCGCGGGATTCGGGAGAGTCGAGGTCGGGGCGGTCGTCGTCGTGGGTCTGGACGTCCTGCCACTCGGACCAGCGCTGAGTCCCGAGGGGGCGGGTGCGCACCTGGGCCCGGCCGCGCAGCTCCGTGGTGGCGTCGTCCCAGACGATGCCGACCAGGGAGAACGGCTGGACCTCCCGGGCGGGCAGCCCCTGGGGCCCGCGCACCCGGCCGTGCCCCGCGGCCGCCCGGTGGCGGGGGCCGAGCGGGACGAGCCGCACCGAGTGCGTGGCGCCCGGCACCCTGGGCGGGGCGGCGGCCCGGGGCAGGGCGGGGTGCGGCGGGATCGCCACGGAGGGCGTGGCGGAGGCGGGGACGGGGGCGGCGAGGAAGGACAGGGTCAGGGCGGCGGCGCAGAGGGTGGCGGCCGGGGGGACGAGATTTCCACGCATGCCAGAAATCCTGGACATATACGTACTAATCTGTCCATTGATCCGCTGACGGCGAGTCGGCTCCACGGGCGTCCCGACGCCCCCTGGGACACCTCCGTCCGACTGACCGTCACCCGGTGCGCCGCGTACCCTGGCGCCGATGAACGCCACCGATCGCACCCCCGCCGACCTGCTGCGTTCCGCGCTCGCCGCGGACCCGGCCCGCCCGCTCGTGACCTTCTACGACGACGCCACCGGCGAGCGCGTGGAACTGTCCGTGGCCACCTTCGCCAATTGGGTGGCGAAGACCGCCAATCTGCTCCAGGGCGAACTCGCCGCCGAGCCCGGCGACCGTCTCGCGCTCCTGCTGCCCGCCCACTGGCAGACGGCCGTCTGGCTGCTCGCCTGTTCCTCGGCCGGCGTGGTCGCCGACGTGGGCGGCGACCCGGCCGCCGCGGACCTGGTCGTCAGCGGCCCGGACACGCTGGAGGCGGCGCGCGCCTGCTCCGGCGAGCGGGTCGCGCTCGCCCTGCGCCCCCTCGGCGGCCGTTTCCCCCAGGCCCCCGCGGGCTTCGCCGACTACGCCGTCGAGGTGCCGAGCCAGGGCGACCGCTTCGCCCCGTACGCCCCCGTGGACGCGGACGCCCCGGCGCTCGCCGTGGACGGGCTGGAGCTGACCGGCGCGGAGCTCGTCGAGCGGGCGGCCACCGACGCCGCCCGGCTCGGCCTCGGCGCCGGCTCGCGACTGCTGTCCGGGCTGGCCTACGACACCTGGGAGGGCCTCTCGGCGGGCCTGTTCGCGCCGCTCGCGGCGGGCGGCTCCGTCGTGCTGTGCCGCAACGCCGACCGGCTGTCCGCCGACGCCCTGGACCAGCGGCGCGCGAGCGAGCGCGTCACCGTGACGGCCCTGTAGACGCTGCCGGAGCGCCGCGTCCGGGCGATGATCGGGGTACGTGCCCCCGGGCACCGGCACCCGGCCCGTTCCCGGACGCCGGGCCCCACGGGGCGCGTACGCCACCGACTCCTCGGAGGAGGGACGCAGCGCAGCCGTGAACCGTCCAGGCATGTCCGGCCCGTCGGGCGGCCCCTTCACCGGGGAGCCGTACGGCCGGCCGCCGACGCCCCGAGGGCCGGGCCGCCGACGGCGCTGGCTGCGCCGGCTGGCGGCGGTGGCGGCGGTGCTGGTGCTCGTCGTCGCGGGGCTGGGCTGGGTGCTCTACGAGCAGCTCAACAGCAACATCACCACCGACGACGAGACCGCCGAGGAGCTGCGCCGCTGGGAGAAGCAGCGCCCCAGCTCACTGGTGAAGGGCGCCCAGAACATCCTCATCATCGGCTCCGACACCCGCAGCGGCTCCGGCAACGGCAAATACGGCGAGGACAGCGGCAGCCAGCGCTCGGACACCACGATCCTGCTGCACCTGGCCGCCGACAGGAAGAGCGCGACCGCCGTCAGCCTCCCCCGCGACCTGATGGCGACGATCCCCAGCTGCCGCAAGCGCGACGGCACGTACACCAACGAGCGCTTCGCGCAGTTCAACTGGGCGTACGAGCTCGCGGGCACCGCCTGCACCATCCGTACGGTCGAGAACATCACCCAGGTCCGGATCGACCATCACATCGTCCTGGACTTCAACGGTTTCAAGAATCTCGTGGACGCCATGGACGGCGTGGAGCTCTGCCTGAACAAGCCCATGGACGACCGCGAGGCCAAGCTCCATCTGCCCGCCGGGCGCCAGACGCTCGACGGGGAGCAGGCCCTCGGCTACGTACGGGCCCGCTACAGCCTGGGCGACGGCAGCGACACCGAACGGATGGGGCGGCAGCAGAAGTTCCTCGGCGCGCTGGTGCGGGACATGCGGGACGAGGGCCTGCTCCTCAACCCGGCCCGCCTCTACCCGGTGCTCGACGCCGCCACCAAGTCGGTGACCACGGACTCCGGGCTGGACTCGCTCAGGAAGCTCTACGACCTGGTGCGCACCGTGCGGGACATCCCCACCGAGCGAGTGCAGTTCCTGACGGTCCCTCGGCGGCCGTACGCGTTCAACAGCGCGCGCGACGAGCTCGTCCAGCCCGACGCGGACCAGTTGTTCCGTCAGTTGCGGCTGGACCAGCCGGTGTCGGTGAACGCTCAGGTGCGCCCGGCCGACGACAAGCCGGGTGACGACCGTCACGGCCGGGGCAGAAGCGGGCGGGATCCGGGGCCGGACGGGGGCGAAGGCACCGGGGCGGGCGAGGGCGGCGAGGCGCCGCCCGCACCCCCCGCGTCGGCCGCGCCGCCTGCCGGCCCGGTGGCACCGCCGCCGCAGGCGCCGGCCACGCCCGCCCCGCGGACCGTGCCCGTCCCCTCGTCGGCGGCCCCCGTGGCGTCCCAAATGCCCCAGGCGCCCTCCGCGACCACGGCACCCTCGCCGGTTTCCACCGCCCCGCCGACCTATCAGGGCACCACGGCGGCACGCGGGTTGTGCGGCTGATCACCACTCAACGCCACAAACGCGATAAAACCGTCAAACGACCCGACCGGTTTTTCGTCTCCGCGTTCGTCTCGGCATCCCTCTCCGCGAAGGGATTGGGCAGATTGCCCAGTTGTAGGGGAGTGCAATTTGTCACGGGCGTCGCTTGGCGCTGAACTGGGCGGATAGTGTGAGCGACCCGGTGCGCACCGCCGGGGTTGACCGCGCATTGCACAGACGACGCTCCGAGCGCCTCGAGGGGGGTAGGCGCCGCGTGGCACCGACGGAGGATTCAAGCGACCGTGGACGCGCAAGGCCGTGGGCGGGCGGGCGGTATCGACCCCGCCGACCAGTGGGTGTTCGACCCCGAGACAGGCAGCTACGAGCTGCGTCTCGATCAAGCCGGGGGGCCCGCGCCGGCTCCCCGTGAAGCTTCCGCCGCGAAGGCCGGTCCCGCGGCACCCCGCACCTCGCCCAGACCGCCCGCCTCCGGCAGGCCGAAGCCCGGTGGCGGCCGCACCGTACCGGGCCAGCGCGGCACGGGAGGCGGTGGCCGCCGGGGCACCGCGGCCAAGGCGACGGCCACCGGGCGACGCCGCCCCAAGCCGAAGAAGAAGGCCGCCAGGAAGAAGAAGATCCTGATGTGGACCGGCGGCACGGTCGGCGTGGTGCTGGTGGTCTGCTCGGTCGGCGGGTACCTGCTCTACCAGCACCTCAACGACAACATCGACAAGATCGACGTCGGTATCAACAACGGGGTGATCACCAAGGGCCCGCTCAACATCCTGGTCATCGGCACGGACAAACGCTCCGGCAAGGGCAACACCGGCTACGGCGACGACGGCAGCGTCGGCCACGCCGACACCACCCTGCTCTTCCACGTCTCCGAGGACCGGACGAACGCCACCGCGCTGTCCATCCCTCGCGACATGATCACGGACATCCCGGACTGCCCCACCAAGCAGAAGAACGGCTCCACGAAGACCATCCCCGGCTCCAAGGGCGTGCGCTTCAACGAGAGCCTGGGCCAGGAGGACCGCGACCCGGGCTGCACCTGGCGGACGGTCGAGCAGCTGACGGGCCTGAAGGTCAGCCACTTCATGATGGCCGACTTCAACGCCGTCAAGGAGCTCTCCTCGGCGGTCGGCGGCGTCGACGTGTGCGTGGCCAAGGACATCAACGACAAGGACTCGCACCTGAAGATGGCCAAGGGGCGGCACACCGTCGAGGGCGAGCAGGCCCTGGCCTTCGTCCGGACCCGGCACTCCGTGGGCTTCGGCGGCGACCTCAGCCGGATCGAGCTCCAGCAGCAGTTCCTGAGCTCGATGCTCCGGAAGATGAAGTCCGGCGACACCCTGACCAACCCCAAGAAGCTCTACGAACTCAGCGACGCCGCGACCAACTCGCTCACCGTCGACACGGGCATAGGCTCCATCAGCAAGCTGACGAGCCTGGCCAAGGAGCTCAGGAAGGTCAACCTGAAGAACGTCACCTTCGCGACCGTCCCCGTCGACGACAACCCCGCGGACGGCAAGGTCAAGAAGACGGTGGTCCTGAACAAGGCCAAGGCAGAGCCGCTGTTCGCCATGGTCCGCCAGGACGTCTCCCTCACCGAGGCCAAGGAGAAGGAGAAGAAGGAGCAGGAACAGGCCGACGCCAAGCAGGCGGCGCTGCTCCAGGGCCCGAAGGCCGAGCCCGCGAAGGTCCGGGTCAAGGTGCTCAACGGCAGTGGGCGGGTCGGCGCCGCCCAGGAGACCGTCACCTGGATGCAGAACGGCAAGGGCATGGCGCACACCGCCAACGGCGGCAATGCCGCAGGGGGCAAGAAGGTGGACAAAACCCTGCTGGAGTTCGCCCCCAACCAGGCCGACCAGGCGCGCCGCCTCGCGGAGGACATGGGCCTCCCCGTCGACGCCCTGAAGCAGACGACGGCCGACGCGTCCCCCACCGCCGAGATGACGCTCACCCTCGGCGCGGACTTCAAGGGCGCGGGCATCCCGGTGTCCGCCCCGAAGAAGGCACCCGAGGGGATTCAGAAAGTCGAAGCCGACGATGAGAACATCTGCGCCAAGTGAACCCTGACAATGGGCTTTCGCATCTCATAACGCAGTAATACTCATTAGGTACGACACGCCTGCCCATCGGGCCGGACACCAGCCAGGGGAGGCCCGATGCGGCAGAGCAGCGGCGTGCGGGGAGAGAAGTCCCGCGACGCCCGGGAGACCACGCCGGAGCAGGACTCCCCGGAGGGGTCCGGGGAGAAGAGCTCTCCGAAGAAGGGCGTCCCGGAGCAGAGCACGCCGAAGGCCGCAGGGGCCAAGGGCTCCGGGGGCGCCGGGGACTCCGCGAAGGACTCCGGCGCGGACACGGGCGACGCGGCCGGCGGCGCCCCCCGGCGCCGCATCGGCCGAATAGCCCGCTGGACCGCGCTCGGTGTCGCGGTCACCGTCCTCGGGGTGTCCGGGGCGGGGTACTTCTACTACCAGCACCTCAACAACAACATTCGCAAGAACAAGCTCAACCTCGGCGACAAGCAGCTCGACCGCAGCGTCGCCAACGCGGCCGGCCAGCGCCCGCTGAACATCCTCCTCCTGGGCTCCGACAGCCGGGGCAGCAAGGAGAACCAGGAGCTCGGCGGCGCCCGCGACGACGCCGACCGCCCGGCGCTCGCCGACGTCCAGATGCTGGTACACGTCTCGGCGGACCGCAGCAACATGTCGGTGATCAGCGTCCCCCGCGACACCCGGGTGACGATCCCCAAGTGCACCGACCCCGACAGCGGCAAGGTCTACAAGTCGACCGACCGTCAGATCATCAACACCAGCCTGGCCAACGGCGGCCCGGGCTGCACGGTCGCCGCCTGGGAGGAGCTCACCGGCATCCCCGTCGACCACTTCATGATGATCGACTTCGCCGGTGTGGTGAACATGGCCGACGCGGTCGGCGGCGTCCCGGTGTGCGTGGACGCCAATGTGCGCGACGACAAGTCCGGCCTCCAGCTGACCAAGGGCAGCCACACCATCAAGGGCAAGCAGGCCCTCCAGTGGCTGCGCACCCGGCACGGCTTCGAGGACGGCAGCGACATCGGCCGCACCCACGCGCAGCACATGTATATGAACGCGATGGTCCGGCAGCTGAAGTCCGGCACCAAGCTCAGCGACCCGGGCCAGCTCACGGATCTGGCCGAGGCCGCCACCAAGGCCCTCACCGTCGACAAGGACCTCGGCTCGGTGAAGGAGCTCTACGACCTCGCCGACGACATCAAGCGGGTGCCGTCCGGCCGGATCACCATGACCACGATGCCGTGGGCCTCCGACCCCCAGGACCCGGACGCGCACGTGATACCCAAGCCCGGCGACGCCGACAAGCTCTTCTCGCTCGTGCGCAACGACATCGCCCTGGACGGCAAGGACAAGAAGAAGGACGACAAGGCGCCGACGCCCACCGCCCCGCCCGCCCGCAAGAACGACATCGCGGTCACCGTCTTCAACGGCACCGGCACGGTGGTGGAGCCGCCGGCCACCGGCCGGGGCTCGGACATCGCCGCGTTCCTGGTCAAGCAGGGCTTCGCCAAGGCGACCGCCGACTCCACGCCGCGGGCGCAGGCGGACACCACGATCACCTATCCGAGGGCCGGGCAGCGCGCCGACGCCCTCGCCGTGGCCAAGGCGCTCGGGCTGCCGGACTCGGCGGTGCGGCACTCCCCCGAGGTCCGGCAGATCACGCTGGTCGTGGGCGGGGACTGGCGTACGGGGACGGCGTATCCGGCGGACGCGGCGGCGGCCGTCCCGGACGCGACACCCGACGCCTCGGGGACGCCGTCGACCGCGCCCTCCGGCAAGCCGACGGGCGAGAACAAGGCGCCCGAGAGCTCGGACCCGCTCAACGGGGACGACCGGTCGGCGTGCATGAAGGTGAACACGGCCAACCGGTTCTAGGCAGGCGCCGAGGGGGCCTCGCCCCCTCGGACCCCCGTCGGGCCCCCGGCCCCGTCAGGCGCGGCGGCTGGCGATGACCTTCTTGGCCAGGGAGCGGGGGCTGGTGAGGAAGCCGTAGCCCCACGACATGTGCATCGTCGCCAGCGCGAGGGGGATCCGCAGCCGCGCGCCGGCCGGGAGGCCCTTGCCCGCCGGGACGGAGCCGGCCGTGATCGCCGCGAGGTAGCCGGCCGGCACGACCAGGCCCCAGGGGCTGACGGTCGCGCCCACGACGACGCCCGCCGCGATGGCGCACACCGCCGCGGGGGCCGCCAGGTAGCGCAGGTTGATCGAGCCCTGGTGGTAGCGGGCCACGACATGGCGCCAGCGGCCGTAGTTCTTGTACTGCTTGGCCAGGGCCCGGACGTTCGGGCGGGGCCGGTAGGAGACCTTGAGCTCCGGGGAGAACCAGATCAGCCCGCCCGCCTCACGGATCCGGAAGTTCAGCTCCCAGTCCTGGGCGCGGATGAACTCCTCGTTGTAGCCGCCCTGCCGCTCCAGCTCCTCGCGCCGGAAGACGCCCAGGTAGACGGTCTCGGCGGGGGCGGCCTGGCCGCCGGTGTGGAAGGCCGCGTTGCCCACGCCGATCTTCGAGGTCATGGCGGCGGCGACGGCCATCTCCCAGTCGTTCTCGCCCTCGGCGTGCATGATGCCGCCGACGTTCTGCGCGCCGGTCTCGTCCAGGAGCCGCACGGCGGTGGCGATGTAGTCCGGCGAGAGCATGCCGTGCCCGTCGACGCGTACCACGATCGGGTGACGTGATGCCTTGATCGCGGCATTGAGCGCGGCGGGGGTGCGACCCGTGGGATTCGGCACCGTATGGACCCGGGAGTCCTCCGCGACGAGCTCCGCGGCGATCTCGTCCGTACGGTCCGTGGACGGACCGAGGGCGATGACCACCTCCATCTCACCGGCATACTCCTGCTCCAGGATGTGCCGCACGGAGGTGCGCAGATGCCGCTCTTCATTGAGCACCGGCATGATCACGGAAACGGCTGGCAGCTGCTGATCGCGCATGGTTCCTCGGGGGTACGGGGGTCGGGATCACCACCCGGCGGACGACGGAAACGTCGGCCACGTTACCGCCAATGGGGGACGAGGTTCCGCCCCGCCCGGGTGGCGGAGCGGGCGTGGACGGCGTGGGGCCGCAGACAGATCATCGTATGGGCCTACGTTGTGTCCGCATGGCGAGGGAAGCGTCACACCCGTCCCCGTCCGTCCCCGGCTCGCCGCCCGATCCCCGCGGAGGTCCCCCAGTGACCGCACCGGCCCGCTCCTCCGCCCCCCGCCCTGCCAACGCCCGCCACCGCACCCCGCGCCCCCCGCGCTGGGGGATGCGGCTGGCCACGATCGCCGCGGTGGCCGTGCTGGGCACGAGCGGCATCGGGCACGCGGTGGTCTCCGGGCTCTCCGGCGGGATCGGCCGGGTCGACGCCTTCGAGGGCCTGTCCAACCGGCCGGACGGCGGCCGGGGCATGAACGTCCTGCTCGTCGGCACCGACGGCCGCGACCGGATCACCGAGGACGAGCGCAGGCGCTACCGCCTGGGCGGCACCGCCTGTCACTGCACCGACACGATCCTGCTGGTGCACCTCTCCGCCGACCGCGAGCGGGCCACCGTCGTCGGCCTGCCCCGCGACACCTATACCGAGATCCCCGAGCGCACGGACGAGTTCGGCCGGGCACGCCCGGCCCATCCGCAGAAGCTCAACGCCGCCTACGCCGAGGGCGGCCCCGGGCTGACCGTGCGCTCCGTGGAGCGGCTGACCGGGCTGCACGTCGATCACTACATGGAGGTCGACTTCACCAGCTTCATGCGGACCGTCGACGCGGTGGGCGGGGTGCGGGTGTGCACCGTAAGGCCGCTCAGGGACGCCTACTCCGGGCTCGACCTGCCCGCCGGCACCAGCAACCTCGACGGCGGCCAGGCCCTCCAGTACGTGCGCTCCCGCCATCTCGACGGAGCCGCCGACCTGGGCCGGATGCAGCGGCAGCAGCGGTTCCTCGCCTCGCTGATGCACAAGGCCGCCGACGGCGGGGTGCTGCTGAACCCGGTGAAGTTCCAGGAGGTCGCCTCCTCCGTGGTCGGCTCGGTCCGCGCGGACCGGGGCTTCGGCACCGACGAGCTCGTGGACCTCGGCAGGGCGATGCGGAATCTGAGCCCCGCCTCGACCGAGTTCATGTCCGTGCCGATCGCCGTGGCGGACTACCCCGTGCCGAACGTCGGCTCGACCGTGCGCTGGGACGACGCGGCGGCCCGCAAGCTCTTCCAGGCCCTGCGCGAGGACCGGCCCGTGGGCGCCGCCCCGGGCTCCCCGCACCGTCCCCAGGACGCCAAGCCGCCCGCCGAGGGCAATCAGCCCCACGCCGCGGCCGTCGACGTCGCCCCCGAGCGGATCCGGGTCCAGGTCCTCAACGCCAGCGGCCGCCCGGGGCTGGCCCGGGGCGCCGACCAGGCGCTGCGGGCCACCGGGTTCCTCACCACCGGTCTGCCCCTCGACGCCCCGCCGCCCGCGGTCAAGCACACGACGATCACCTATGACCCGCGCTGGGACCGCTCGGCCCGCTCGCTCGCCACCGCGCTGCCGGGCGCCGAGCTACGGCCGGTGGCCGGCCAGGGGCCGCTGATGAAAGTGCTCCTCGGCACGGACTTCACCGACGTCCGGCCGGTCCGGGCCAAGGAGCCCGACGGGCCGGACCGGATCCCGGTGGTCACCGGCGACCAGGCGGTCTGCCCGGAGCAGACGTGAGCGTGATCCCGGGGATCAGTCCTCGATGCCCTCGGCGGCCCGGTTCTGCCGGAGCTCCATGATCGCGCGGCGCCGGGCGAGCCGGTGCGTCCGCCGGATCTGCGCCTCCTGGTAGCGCCGCCGGTCCCGCTCGGTCTCCGGGAGCACCTGCGGCACGGGCCGCGGCTTGCCGTCGGCGTCGACGGCCGCGAAGACGAGATAGGCGCTGCCGACCTGGACGGCCGGCTTGGACTCGTTCCACCGCTCGGCCAGCACCCGCACGCCGACCTCCATGGAGGACCGGCCGGTCCAGTTCACCTGGGCCTTCACATGAACCAGGTCGCCGACGCGGACCGGCTCCAGGAAGGCCATCTCGTCCATGGAGGCGGTGACCGCGGGCCCGCCGGAGTGCCGCCCGGCGACCGCGCCGGCCACGTCGTCCACCAGCTTCATGATCACGCCGCCGTGGACGGTGCCCAGCAGATTGGTGTCATTGCCGGTCATGATGTGGGAGAGCGTCGTGCGGGAAGCCGAATTCGGCTTGCCGGATATCTCCGGATCCGGGCCCCGGTCCTGATTGGTCATGTCCACCAGTATGCGGGGACCGCCGGACTCCCCGCCGGGGCCCCGGATGTGCATCAGCTCTGCAACAGGACCGCTCCGGTTTCCCACGCGCCCTGTGGCCGGGCCCGCGCGCCGGGCACACTCGGTTGCATGAATGACTGGCCCGATCGGCGGAACGACGCGCCCGAGGAGCGGTACGGGCGCGGCAGCACCGGTACCGAGCCCGAGGGCGCCCGCGCGATGCCGCATGTACGGCGTCCCGCGCCGCCCCGACAGGTCCCGCCCCAGCAGTACCGCCCGCCACAGGGCTACGACGCCCCCGCCCCCTCCGACGGCTACAGCGCCGGACAGGTCTACGGGCACGGAAGCGGCGGCGGCCACGGCGGCACCGGCCGGGGGAACCCCGGCGGCGGCGCGGGCGGCCCGGGCGCGCGGGCCGGCGCCCCCGACTGGCGCAAGCGGATCAAGATCGGGGCGATCGCGCTGGTCGCCACGGCCCTGGTCGTCTCCGTGAGCACGTACTTCTGGGCCGACGGCAAGCTGCGCCGCGAGGTGGACCTCGACAAGGTCGCCGACCGCCCGGCGGCGGGCTCGGGCACGAACTACCTGATCGTCGGCTCCGACAGCCGCGAGGGCCTGTCCGACCAGGACAAGAAGGACCTCCACACCGGGTCGGCGGACGGCAAGCGCACCGACTCGATGATGATCCTCCACACGGGCGACAACGGCACCACGATGCTGAGCCTGCCGCGCGACTCGTACGTCACGATCCCCGCCTTCACCGGCGCGACGTCCGGCAAGCAGTACGCCCAGTCCACCCACAAGCTCAACCGCGCCTACTCCGACGGCGGCGCCGAGCTGCTCGTCCGGACCGTCGAGTACAACACCGGGCTGCGCATCGACCACTACGCGGAGATCGGCTTCGGCGGCTTCCGCAATCTCGTGGACGCGCTGGGCGGCGTGGACATGTGCCTCGACAAGCCGGTCAAGGACCGGGACTCGGGCGCGGACTTCAAGGCGGGCTGCCAGACGCTGAACGGCGCGCAGTCGCTGGCCTTCGTCCGCCAGCGGCACCAGGAGGCCGACCAGGACCTGGGCCGGATGCGCAACCAGCAGAAGTTCCTGAACACCCTCGCCAAGCAGGCCGCCTCGCCCTCGACGGTCCTCAACCCCTTCCGGCTCTACCCCGTGATCGGTTCCGGGCTGGACACCCTCGTCGTCGACAAGGACATGGGGCTGTGGGACCTGTCGTCGATGTTCTGGGCGATGAAGGGCGTCACGGGCGGCGACGGACAGCAGCTGACCGTGCCCATCGGCAACCCCAGCCTGCCCACGCGCAGTGACGGCGAGGCCGTGGCGTGGGACAAGACCAAGGCCAAGCAGCTCTTCGACCAGCTGAAGAACGACGACAAGGTCACCGCCGTCGCCCCGAAGTGACGACGGCGGCAGAGCGGGCAGCGGCGGCCGTCAGGCCTCGTCGGGTGACGGCCCCGTCGCGTCGATCACGGCGAAGACGGCGCCCTGCGGGTCCTGGAGGACGGCCATCCGGCCGGCCGTCATGTCGAACGGCGGCTTGAGCACATTGCCGCCGGCCCTGACCAGCGCGTCGACCGTGCTGTCGGTGGCGTCGACGGAGAAATACGTCAGCCAGTGGGAGGGCGATCCGGGCGGAGAGTTCTCCAGGCCCTGCATCCCGCCGACCACCCGGCCCTGCGCCTTGAGGGAGAGATAGGCGGGCATCTCCTCGAAGGGCTCGGCCGAAAGGCCCAGGGCGGCCGAGTAAAAGGTGCCGGCCGTGTCCGTGTCCGCGGTGTTGAGCTCGTTCCACACCACCGCGCCCGGCTCGTTGACGATCTGCGAGCCGGAGAAGTCCCTGGCCTCCCAGATCCCGAAGACCGCGCCCGTGGTGTCGGCCACGACGGCCATCCGCCCGAGCGTCATCACGTCCATCGGGTCCATCAGCGGGATGCCACCGGAGTCCTTGATCTTCTGCATGGTGGCGTCGGCGTCGGCGACGGCCAGATACGTCGTCCACGCGGGCGGCGGCTTGGAGCCGCCCTCCTGCGCCATCGACGTCATGATCCCCACCACCGGCTTGCCGCGCAGCGTGCAGACCGCGTACCCACCGGTCTCGGGCGGCCCGGGCTCCCCCTGCCAGCCGAAGAGATCGCGGTAGAAGTCGAGGGCCTCCCGCTGGTCGGGGACCACGAGATCGGCCCAGCAGGGCGTCCCGGGCACATAGGGCTTCGTTACCTCGGGCATGACGCGCGCCTCCCTGGCAGTACGGGCACCCCCGCGACCACCTTCGCCCGCGGGGCGGCGGCCCGCCACCGGAACAACGGCGAACGGCCCCCGGCGGACCGTCGCCGGGGGCCGTTCGCGCGCTGCCGACGCGCGGCGCGTTACGGGAGGTTGCGGGCCATGACGATCCGCTGGACCTGGTTGGTGCCCTCGTAGATCTGCGTGATCTTGGCGTCGCGCATCATGCGCTCGACCGGGTAGTCACGCGTGTAGCCGTAGCCGCCGAGGAGCTGGACGGCGTCCGTGGTGATCTCCATGGCGGCGTCGGAGGCGTAGCACTTGGCGGCGGCGCCGAAGAAGGTGAGGTCGGCGTCGAGGCGCTCGGACTTGGCGGCGGCCGCGTAGGTCAGCTGACGGGCGGCCTCCAGCTTCATCGCCATGTCGGCCAGCATGAACTGGATGCCCTGGAAGTCGGCGATCGGCTTGCCGAACTGCTTGCGCTCGCGGACGTAGCCCTTGGCGTAGTCGAGGGCGCCCTGGGCGATGCCCAGCGCCTGGGCGGCGATGGTGACGCGGGTGTGGTCGAGGGTCTTCATCGCCGTGGCGAAGCCGGTGCCCTCGGCGCCGATCATGCGGTCCGCGGGGATGCGGACGTTGTCGAGGTAGACCTCGCGGGTCGGGGAGCCCTTGATGCCGAGCTTCTTCTCCGGGGCGCCGAAGGAGACGCCCTCGTCGCCCTTCTCCACGACGAAGGCGCTGATGCCCTTCGAGCGCTTCTCGGGGTCGGTGACGGCCATGACCGTGTAGTACTCGGAGACGCCCGCGTTGGTGATCCAGCGCTTGACGCCGTTGAGCACCCAGTAGTCGCCGTCGCGCACGGCGCGGGTCTTCATGCCGGCCGCGTCCGAGCCCGCGTCGGGCTCGCTCAGGCAGTAGGAGAACATCGCGTCGCCCTTGGCGAGCGGGCTCAGGTACTGCTTCTTGAGCTCCTCCGAGCCGGAGAGGGCCACCGGGAGCGAACCGAGCTTGTTGACCGCGGGGATGAGCGAGGACGAGGCGCAGACGCGGGCGACCTCCTCGATCACGATGACGGTCGCGAGGGCGTCCGCGCCCGTGCC
Source organism: Streptomyces hesseae (assembly GCF_031845785.1). Taxonomy (NCBI): domain Bacteria; kingdom Bacillati; phylum Actinomycetota; class Actinomycetes; order Kitasatosporales; family Streptomycetaceae; genus Streptomyces; species Streptomyces hesseae. Next base: position 1,825 of record NZ_JAVRFI010000039.1, on the reverse strand, counting down.
GCCGAACTCCTCCGGCACGTGGACGGCGTGCAGATCGGCGGCGACGAGGGCGTCGAGCGCCTCCTGCGGGAAGCGGCCCTCCTCGTCCACCTCGGCGGCGAACGGCGCGATCTTCGCCTCGGCGAGCGAGCGCACGACCTTGCGGAGCTCGTCGTGCTCCTCGGACGGCCGGTACAGGTCGAAGTCCTTGTTTCCCGCCAAGGCGTGCTCCCCAGAGAGTTAGCTACTGATTAGTAACCCCGATTCTAGGGGCGCACTTCGGAGGAGGACCACGTGAGCTTGCCGACAACCCGTGATCTCCCCGAGATCCTTCCCGGGCGGGCCCCGACTATGCTCGGGCAACGCAATCAGGCCGTCGGCCCGCACGCGGGCCGGCCGTCAGCACCGCACAGCAATGGAGCACCGCATGGCCCTCAGGATCACCGTGATCGGCACCGGCTACCTCGGCGCCACGCACGCCGCGGCCATGGCCGAGCTGGGCTTCGAGGTGCTGGGGCTCGACGTGGTCCCCGAGAAGATCGAGACGCTCGCGCGCGGCGAGGTCCCGATGTACGAGCCGGGGCTGGAGGAGCTGCTGCGCAAGCACGTCGCCGGCATCGAGGGCTCGACCGGACGGCTGCGCTTCACGACCTCCTGGGAGGAGGTCGGCGAGTTCGGCGACGTCCACTTCGTCTGTGTGAACACCCCGCAGAAGCACGGCGAGTACGCCTGCGACATGTCCTACGTCGACAGCGCCTTCACCTCGCTCGCCGCGCACCTGCGCCGTCCCGCGCTGGTCGTCGGCAAGTCGACCGTGCCGGTCGGCAGCGCGGGCCGGCTCGCGAAGCTGCTCACGGAGCTGGCCCCGGCCGGCAAGGACGTGGAGCTCGCCTGGAACCCGGAGTTCCTGCGCGAGGGCTTCGCCGTCCAGGACACCCTCCACCCCGACCGCATCGTCGTCGGCGTCGAGGGCGAGCGCGGCGAGAAGCTGCTCCGCGAGGTCTACGCGACGCCGGTCGGCGAGGGCACGCCCTTCGTGGTCGCCGACTACCCGACCGCCGAGCTGGTGAAGACCGCCGCCAACTCCTTCCTCGCCACGAAGATCTCCTTCATCAACGCCATGGCCGAGGTCTGCGAGGCCGCCGACGGCGACGTCGTGAAGCTGGCGGAGGCCATCGGGCACGACGACCGCATCGGCAAGAAGTTCCTGCGCGCGGGCGTAGGTTTCGGCGGCGGCTGCCTGCCGAAGGACATCCGCGCCTTCATGGCCCGCGCGGGCGAGCTGGGCGCCGACCAGGCCCTGACCTTCCTCCGCGAGGTCGACTCCATCAACATGCGCCGCCGCTCCCACATGGTCGAGCTGGCGCGGGAGGCCGTGGGCGGCGGCTTCCTGGGCCGCCGCGTCGCGGTGCTGGGCGCCACGTTCAAGCCGGACTCGGACGACGTCCGGGACTCCCCCGCGCTCAACGTCGCCGGCCAGATCCACCTCCAGGGCGGCCAGGTGACCGTCCACGACCCCAAGGGCATGGAGAACGCCCGCCGGCTCTTCCCGACGCTCGCCTACGCCGACAGCGCCCTGGAGGCCTGCCGGGGTGCGCACGTGGTGCTCCACCTCACGGAGTGGGGCGAGTACCGCCAGCTCGACCCGTCGGTGGTCGGCGCCGTGGTGGCGGAGCGCCACGTGATCGACGGCCGCAACGCGCTGGACGCTGAGCGCTGGCGTTCGGAGGGCTGGACGTTCCGGGCGCTGGGGCGCCCGAAGGCGTAGGGCTTTCCGGGGGCTCCGCCCCCGGACCCCCGCTCCTCAAACGCCGGAGGGGCTGAATTACTAGCCGTCCAGCTGGTC
>NZ_JAVRFI010000038.1:0-43892 GCF_031845785.1 Streptomyces hesseae | reverse complement strand
GTGTGTCGGGCGACGGCTCGATGTTCGGCATTGGCGCCATTTCGGGGGGGTTGGGGGGGGGGCCGTGGCGTGGTGGGGCCGTCGTGACCGGTCACGACGGCCCCACCGGCGGCTCACGGCTTGTGGCGGTAGGTGATCACCAGGACGTCCCGGACGGCGGGCCGGCCGCTGTCCAGCTGCTCGATGGGGCTGACGCCGTGGAAGACACGCTCGTCATTCACGATCGCCATGTCGAGCGGCTGGTCGAGGGTGAACTTCTCCAGCGGGTTCTTTTCGAGGTTGTAGATCGTGCTTTCGCCGTTGACCGTGTTGCTGCGCTTGGCCATCAGCATCATCACGAACGTCACACCGTCGCGGTGCACGCCCTCGGGGGTCGGCTTGCCGACCTCCCGCGCGTCGGCGCCGGTGCCGGTGACCTCGATACGGAACTGGTGGGCCTCGATGTGCCACGCCGAGTAGGGCGCGAGCCGGCCGAAGAGGTCGCCGCCGAGGGTCAGCAGGCCGGTCATGGTGGGGCCGTGCAGCACCGACTCCTGGATGGGCTCGTAGTGGCGCGCGACGCCACCGTTGAGCGTGTTGTAGTCGACGGTCTGATAGTGCGGCTGGTGGGCCTCGACCTGGAAGGAGCCGCCGCCACGGGGCGCGCTCAGTGTGGCGTGACGCCGCCGCCGATAGCGACCGCCGTCGGCCATATAGCCGTCCAGCGGCATGCCGTCCCAGCCGCTCTGGAAGTCCTGGAAATCCCGCAGGGCATTGTCGTCACGACGGTGGAGCAGTTCGCTCACACGCGCGCCCGGCATAAAGAAGTAGCTCTTGCTCGAAACGGCTTCACAAATTTCTTCGACACCGGCGGAGTAGGTCGGAATGGCCGAGTCCCCCGCGGTCTGTGCGCTGACCATGCTCGATAATTCCATCTCGTTGATCACTACAAGTACCCGAGAAAGCATGCGGGACTTGACCTGACATCGTCAAGATCAGTAAGAATTCAAAACAAGCCAGTTTTATAGCCGATGGCCGGAATCATTCGGTGGACATTCTGCGCGCAATCACCCTTGCCATTACTTTGTGTAGGTTACATAGAAAATGTGGGTTACATAGAAAATAAGGAAGGGCTGGGACGGACAGGCGCGCATACGAAAGCGCCCGGGCCGATCGGTGATCGATCGACCCGGGCGCTCGACAGCGAGCAGACGAACAGACAGCGGCTACGCCGCGCCCACCACGTCCTTCTCCTCCGCGAAGTGGCACGCCGACTCATGCGCCGCCGGCGTCGACTTGCCCGCGAAGACCTCCGGCACCGCCAGCAGCGGCACCTCCTCCGCGCACTTGTCCTGCGCCTTCCAGCAGCGCGTACGGAAGCGGCAGCCCGACGGCGGGTTGGCCGGGGACGGCACGTCGCCCGTCAGGATGATCCGCTCGCGGCGCTCGCGCGCCTCCGGGTCCGGGACCGGGACGGCGGAGAGCAGCGCCTGGGTGTAGGGGTGCGTCGGGTGGTCGTAGATCTCGGTGTCCGTGCCGATCTCCGCCATCTTGCCCAGGTACATCACGCCCACGCGGTCCGAGATGTGCCGGACGATGGACAGGTCGTGGGCGATGAAGAGGTAGGAGAGGTTGAACTCGTCCTGGAGCTTCTCCATCAGGTTGATGACCTGCGCCTGCACCGAGACGTCCAGCGCCGAGACGGGCTCGTCGCAGATGATGATCTCGGGGTTGAGGGCCAGGCCGCGCGCGATGCCGATGCGCTGGCGCTGGCCGCCCGAGAACTGGTGCGGATAGCGGTTGATGTACTCGGGGTTGAGGCCCACGACGTCCAGGAGCTCCTGGACCCGCTTGCGGCGGTCGCCCTTGGGGGCCACCTCGGGGTGGATCTCGAAGGGCTCCCCGATGATGTCGCCCACCGTCATACGCGGGTTGAGCGAGGTGTACGGGTCCTGGAAGACCATCTGGATGTTGCGGCGGACCGCCTTCAGCGCGCGCCCGGACAGCTTGGTGATGTCCTGGCCCTTGTAGAAGACCTCGCCGGAGGTGGCCGTCTCCAGTGTCATCAGCAGCTTGGCGACGGTGGACTTGCCACAGCCGGACTCGCCGACGATGCCGAGGGTCTCGCCCTGGTAGAGGTCGAAGGAGATCCCGTCGACGGCCTTGACCGCGCCGACCTGCTTCTTGAAGAGGATGCCCTGGGTCAGCGGGAAGTGCTTGACCAGGTTGCGCACCTGGAGGATCGGCTCACCGCGCTCGACGGGGGCGTCGAGGACGGCCTCCACCTCCTGGGTCGTGGACGCGTCGCTGACGTGCACCTCGGAGACGTTCGGGGTCGCGTCCGCGGCCTCGTCCTTCTTACCGGTCTCAGCCATGGATCGTCTCCTTCCAGAAGTGGCACGCGCTGCCGCGGCCGGCGAGCTCCGCGCCGTCCCGCTCGGTCACCTGGTGGAGGACCGGGACGTCCGTGCGGCAGGCGTCCTGCGCCATGGGGCAGCGCGGGTTGAACGCGCAACCGGCGGGGATGCGCAGCAGGTTGGGCGGCAGGCCCTTGATCGCGTAGAGCTCCTGGCCCTTCTGGTCCAGGCGCGGGATGGAGTCGAGCAGGCCCTTGGTGTACGGGTGGGCCGGGCGCTTGTAGAGCTCGTGGACCGGGGCGGTCTCGACGATCCGGCCCGCGTACATCACCGCGATCTTGTCGGCGACGTCGGCGACGACTCCCAGGTCATGGGTGATCAGGATCAGGCCCATGTTGAACTCCTGCTGGAGCTCCGCCAGCAGGTCCATCACCTGGGCCTGGACGGTGACGTCCAGGGCGGTGGTCGGCTCGTCGGCGATGATCAGGTCCGGCTCCAGGGCCAGCGCCATCGCGATCATGATGCGCTGACGCATACCGCCCGAGAACTGGTGGGGGTAGTCGTCGACGCGCTGCTTGGCGGCCGGGATGCGGACCCGGTCCATCAGCTCGATGGCCTTGGCCTTGGCCTCCTTCTTGGAAAGGCCCTGGTGCACCCGGTACATCTCGCCGAGCTGGTAGCCGACGCTGAGGACGGGGTTCAGCGAGGACAGGGCGTCCTGGAAGATCATGGCGATCTTCCGGCCGCGGATCTTCCGCCGCTCGTCGGCGGACATGGCGAGCATGTCCTGGCCGCGGAAGAGGATCTGGCCCTGCGGGATCTTACCGGGGGGCATGTCGAGGATGCCCATGATGGCCTGCGCGGTCACGGACTTGCCGGAACCGGACTCGCCGAGCACGGCGAGGGTCTCACCGGCGTCGACGGTGTAGTTGACGCCGTTGACGGCCTTGGCGACGCCCTCGCGGGTGTGGAACTCCACATGGAGGTCGCGCACTTCGAGCAGCGGGGTGCTCTTGTCGCCGTCGGTCCCCTGCTCGGGAACGTTCGCGGTCTTATCGGTCGTGGTCACGTACGCCTCCCTCAGCGCAGCTTGGGGTCGAGGGCGTCGCGCACCGCGTCGCCGAGCATGATGAACGCGAGCACGGTGACGCAGAGCATGCCGGCGGGGAAGAACATCACATGCGGGTTGTCCCGGATGGAGTCCTTGGCGTCCGAGATGTCGATGCCCCACGAGATCGTCGGCTCGGAGAGGCCGAGACCGAGGTAGGACAGCGTGGCCTCGGCCGCGATGTAGCCACCGAGGGCGATCGTGGCGACGACGATGACGGGCGCGATGGCGTTCGGCAGGATGTGCCGGAACATGATGCGCCCGGTGCCCGCGCCCAGCGCCCGGGCGGCGGTGACGTAGTCGGACTGCTTGGTGGTGATCACCGAACCGCGCATCACGCGGGCGATCTGGGTCCAGCCCAGGAAGGCCATGGCGGCGGCCACGACCCACACCTTCCGGTCGGAGAAGCTCACCAGGATGACCATCGAGCCGAGGAAGAAGGGGATGCCGAAGAAGATGTCGGTGACGCGGGAGAGCAGCGAGTCGACCCAGCCGCCGTAGTAGCCGGCGATCATGCCGACCAGGCCGCCGAGGAGCGTCACGGCGATGGTGACGAGCACACCGACGCTGATCGAGGCGCGGGCGCCGTAGACGACACGCGCGTAGATGCTGCGGCCCTGCTTGTCGTAGCCGAACCAGTCGGCCGAGAAGACGTCGCCGTACTCCGGCTTGGTGAGGAAGTGGTGCGTGAGGTCGCCGTTGCGCGGGTTGGTGCTGGTGAACAGCGACGGCCAGACGGCCATCACCAGCAGCATCACGATCAGCAGCGCGGAGATCACGAAGAACGGGTTGCGGCGCAGGTCGCGCCAGGCGTCGCTCCACAGGCTGCGGGGCTTGCCGGCGGCCGCGGGGGCGGTGACGAGGGCCGCGACGGCGGCTCCGTCCTCGGCGGTGCCGGACGCCGCCGTACCGGGGGTCTTGGTCACGTCAGGCATACCGGATCCTCGGGTCCAGGACCGCGTAGAGCAGGTCGACGATCAGGCTGGTGAACAGGAAGACGAGGACCAGGACGGTGACGATTCCGACGGTGGTCGTGCCCTCGCCCTGATTGACGGCCCGGTAGAGCTGCTGGCCGACGCCCTGGACGTTGAAGATGCCCTCGGTCACGATCGCGCCGCCCATGAGGGCGCCGATGTCGGTGCCGAGGAAGGTCACCACGGGGATCAGCGAGTTGCGCAGCAGGTGGACACCGACGATCCGGCGCCGGGGCAGGCCCTTGGCGAGCGCGGTGCGCATGTAGTCGGAGCGCAGGTTCTCGCTGATGGTGGTGCGGGTCAGCCGCGCCACGTACGCCAGCGACAGCGAGCCGAGCACGGCGCCCGGCAGGATCAGCTGGCTGATGTCCTCGGAATCCTTGACGTTGGGGGTGACCCAGCCGAGCTCGACTCCGAAGACGGTCTGGAAGATGTAGCCGAGGACGAAGACCGGGACCGAGATCACCAGCAGGGTGAAGAGCAGTACGGCGGTGTCCAGCGCCTTGCCGGCCTTGAGGCCCGCGAAGACGCCGAGGGTGATGCCGAGGACGACCTCGAAGACGAACGCGACGATCGCCAGCCGGATCGTGACCGGGAACGCCTCGCCCATCACATCGGAGACCTGCCGGCCGCCGAAGGTCTCACCGAACTGGCCCTGGACGAGATCGACCATGTAGTTCCAGTACTGGTGCCACAGCGGCAGGTCGAAGCCGTACTTGTGGCGCAGCGCCTCGACCTGGGCCGGGTCGGGCACCTTGTCGCCCCACAGCGCCCTGATGGGGTCGCCGGGGAGCCAGTGCACCATCAGGAAAATCAGTAGCGTGGTCCCGATGAAAACCGGGATCATCTGGAGCAGTCGCCGCGCGACGTAACGCCCCATCATGCCTCCAAGTCAGTCGCAGCCCGCGACGCCGGACAGCCTGACTTCCCTTGCGTGTGGGGGGAATTGCGGTGCCGGGGATGTGCGGGAGCGCCGGTGCCGCCGACGGGGCGGCGGCACCGGCCTTGCGGGTGTACGAGTACCTGGGCGTTGTCGCCCTTGGTGTTACTTCTGCTTGACCTGGATGGCCCAGAAGAGGGGCTCGCCGTCCTGGCCGTACTTGATCTTGTCGTACACCTTGGTGGACTGACCGGAGTTCACGGCGTAGTACCACAGCGGGATGACGGGAAGCTTCTTGGTGAGGACCTTCTCGGCGTCCTGGTAGAGCTTCACCGACTCGTCGAGGGAGTTGACGTTGTCCGCCTTGGCGGCGAGCTCGTCGAACTCCTTGTTCTCGTAACCGCCCTGGTTGCCGTCGGCCTTGGAGCCGTAGAGGTCACGCAGGAAGTTGGCGTTGACCGGGTAGTCGAGGTTCCAGCCCGATCGGTACAGCGACTTGACCTGCTTCTTCTCACGGACGTCGAGGTCCGCCTTGAAGTTGGGCTTGCTGTCGCCGACGCAGTCCACACCGGTGCTGGTGCGGATGCTGTTGCAGACCGCGTCGACCCACGGCTTGTGGTTCAGGTCGGCGTTGTACTGGATGAAGATCTTGTTGCCCGGAACGCCGCCGCCCTCCTTGATGAGCTGCTTGGCCTTCTCCGGGTTGAAGGTGCAGGCCTCGCCGCAGGAGTTGGCCTGGTAGCCCAGCACGCCCTTGGCGACGAAGCTGTTCGCCGGGACACGGGTGCCGTGGAGGGTGTTCTTGGTGATCGTCTCGCGGTCGACCGCCATCGACAGGCCCTGGACGACCTTGTTGTCGATGCTCTTGAACTGGTCGGAGTAGTACGCGATGGCGACGTCCTGGATCGCGGAGTACTCGACGGTGGCGGCGCGGTCGCCCAGGTCCTGCTTGTAGGTCGTGAGCGAGGTGTCCGGGATCTGCTCGATCCAGTCGAGGTTGTCCGAGCGGAGGTCGTTGTAGGCGGCGTCGGCGGTGGTGTAGTTCTTGAAGGTGATGCCGCCGTTCTTGGCCTTGTTCGGACCCGTGTAGCCGTCGAAGCGCTTCACGACGATCTTGTCGTTGTGCGCCCACGAGTCGAACTTGTAGGGGCCGTTGCCGACCGGCTTCTCACCGAAGCCCTTGGGGTCCTTGAAGAAGGCCGTGGGCAGCGGCGCCCAGACGATGTACCCCAGCTTGTAGTTGAAGTACGGGACCTTGTTCTTGAGCGAGACCGTGAACTCGTTGTCGTTGACGACCTTCAGGCCCGACATCTTGTCCGACTTGGGCTCCGCGCCCTTCTCCGCCGGGTGGACGTCGTCGAAGCCCTCGATGTCGCTGAACCAGTTCGAGTTGATCTGGTTGTTCTTGGTGTTGGCCGACCAGTTCCAGGAGTCCACGTAGGACTGCGCGGTCACGGTCTCGCCGTTGTGGAACTTCCAGCCCGGCTTGAGCTTGACCGTCCAGTGCTGGGCGTCCGAGGACGTCACCGACTCGGCGTTGACGTTCACGATCTTGGCAGTGCCCGATTCGTACGTCACCAGCGTCGAGAACAGGGTGTTCAGCACCCGGTGTCCCTGCTGCTCCTTGGCGTTCGCCGGCTGGAGCGCGTTCTGCGGCTCGCCCGTGTGAACGGTGATCGTCCCGTTCGGGTCGACCTTTCCGTCCGTCAGACCGCCACCGCTGTCGCTCTTGTCACCGCCACAGGCCGTCGCGGCCAGAGCCACGACTATCGCGCACGTGACCCACTTGGCGCTCCTGGCACCGCGCATGGGTTTGCCTCCTCAAGAGTCCACTTTTCGCTACAAGTGAGGCGCCGGTCCCCCGCTGACACCCCTGACAGCGAAAGACGGAACCGGCACCTCGAGTGTGCTCGTGAGTCGGCGCTCCCCACAGCGCGTGACCCATTGACCCGAGCTCAGTGAACCCAACTATTGAGTACGACCGCCCTTTAAACCACACTTACAGGGTCTCGCTTTGGTCACATCGATCTTCGCCGACACCGGTAAATCCGGACAAAGCAACTACAGACAGACACGCCTGAAACGGACTGTTAACACAACATCCGGACGTGGGGGACCGACTTCCGGACAACCTCTCCCGCCACGGCGGTCCGTCCTCAGTACGCGCCGTAGTCGCGCCCCGCGCGCATCCGGAACCATTCCGGCCCGACATACGCGTCGACGGTCCACTCCAGTTGCCCCGCCCCGAGGGCCTGCCGGGCAAGCAGCGGAAGCCGTCCGGCGATTCCCGGCCGGACGCCCATCAGCCGCGGCCCGTCCGGGGTGCTTCGGAAGACGCAGTGCGCCGGGCCGGTACGTAATCGAAGGACGTCGAGCGCGGCGAAGGCGGCGTCCGCGAGCCGGTCCTGCCGCTCCCCCCGCCGGGGGAGCAGTTCCACGTCGCCCGCCGGGTCCCAGAGGTCGGCGCCCGGGGGCCGCGGCGCCCACCAGATGTCGCAGATGTGGTGCCGGCCGTCCAGGCTGACCGTATTGACATGAAACGTACCCTCCACGGGCCCCTCCCCCGGCAGGGGCCCGGCGTCGCGGGCCGCGCTCAGCCCGGTGCCGTTGCCGGCCAGCCCGAGCCCCTCGGAGAGGAGGTCCGCGAGCCCCGCCCCGCTCGGGGCGCCGGTGAGCACGGCGACAGGGCGGTGCGCGGCGACGGCCCCGAGGAGTTCCTCGGGGCGTTCGGAGCAGACGAGCTCGGCGGCGGGGTCACCGTCGTCGGGCTCGTGCGGGGGCGCCTCGGGGCCGCGTACGAGCAGCAGCGCGTAGCCGCGCTCCCGGAGGAGCGGGCCGAGGTGACGGGCGGTGCCATACGCGTCGACGACGGCGACGACGGGATTCCGGGACATCTCGGCCTCCTCCTCCGACCGGGCCTATACCCCGGCGACCCTGACGATCATCTTTCCGGTGTTCTCCCCGCGCAGCATGCCGAGGAACGCGTCGACGACCCGGCCGAAGCCGTCGGCCACCGTCTCGTCCGGCACCAGCCGCCCGGAGCGGATGTGGGGTATCAGCGCCTCCTCCATCTCCTCCTGCACGTGGGGGTACTCACGGACCAGGAAGCCCTCCAGGCGGAGGCTCTTGCCGACCACCTCGTAGAGGTTGCGCGGCGCGGCCGGGGGGTGCTCGGGGTCGTTGTACGTGGAGACCGCGCCGCACCACACGATGCGGCCGTGGGGGCGGACGACGTCGATGGCGGCCTCCAGGTGGTCGCCGCCGACGTTCTCCAGGCAGGCATCCACGCCGTCGGGCGCGGCCTCGCGCAGGAGGCCGGCGACCGGCCCGTCGTGGTAGTCGAAGGCGGCGTCGAAGCCGAGGTCCTCGACGAGGTGGCGCACCTTGGCCGGCGACCCGGCGCTGCCGATCACGCGCCCGGCGCCCAGGATCCGGGCGAGCTGCCCGGCGGCGGTGCCGACGCCGCCCGCGGCGGCGGAGATGAACAGGGACTCGCCCTCCTGGAGCCGGGCGATCCGGGTGAGTGCCACATAGCCGCTGAGCCCGGTGCCGCCCAGCACGCTGAGGTAGGCGCTGAGGGGGACGCCCTCGGCCTGCCGGATCACCCGTGCCTCGTCGGCGGTGATCAGCGCGTGGGTGCGCCAGCCCTGCCGGTGGAAGACCAGGTCCCCGACGGCCAGCCGGGGATCCTCGGAGGCGAGGACCCGTCCGACGGAGCGGCCCTCCAGGGGGGCGTTCAGCTCCCAGACCCCGTTCATGCACTCGCGCATATAGGGGTCGACGGACAGATAGAGGTTCTCGACCAGGGCCTGGCCCGCCGCCGGGTCGGGCAGGGTGCCCGACGCGGTGGCGAAGTCGTCCGCCGTCGGCATCCCCTTGGGCGCGGCGACCTGGTGTACGGCGTGGAATGCGGTGGGCATGGCGGTGTCCTTACTTCTTCCGGGTGGTGGCGGCCGGGGTGACGTCGGCGAGGATGGGCTCCCCGCCCACGGGGTTGACGACGACGCCGCTGACCTTCGACGAGTGGAGCGTCGAGCCCTTGACGTACCAGACGGGCATGGCGGGCATGTCCTCGGCGACCAGGTCCTCGGCCTTCTGGTAGAAGGCGATGGCCTCGTCCTGGTTCGCCGCCCGGTTCCCCTGCGCGACGAGCTCGTCGAAGCGGGGGTCGGTCCAGCCGGTGACGGCGGTCGAACCGTTCTTGCCGTAGAGCGGGTTGAGGAAGTTCTCCATGCTCGGGTAGTCGGAGTTCCAGCCGCTGCGGAACATCCCGGTCATGCTATTGGTGTGGATCTTGTCCACGTACTGCGAGTAGGGCAGATCGGCCTTGACGACGTAGTCGATGCCCAGGTTCTTCTTGAGCTGCTCGCCGAGCGCGGCCATCCACACCTGGTGGTCGGCGCCGGAGTTGGTCCACAGCTCCAGCTTGCCGCCCTGCCAGCCGCCCGCCTCCGCCAGCAGCTTCCGCGCCCGCTCGGGGTCGTACACGCAGTAGCCGCAGGAGTTCCGGGCGCCGGGGAAGACCGGGGAGACGAAGCCCTGGGCGGGCACATGCGCGCCCTGGTAGAGGTCGTCGACGAGGGCCTTGCGGTCGACGGCCATGGACAGCGCCTGACGCACCCGCTTGTCCTTGAAGCGCGCGTCGTAGGTGGGGAAGGCGATCCGCTGGAGGGAGGCCATGGGGACTTCGATGAGGCCGTCCGCGTGCTTCTGGCGGGCGTCGCGCAGCTTGTCGCCGGGCAGCAGCTTGCGGATCACGTCGAGCTCGCCGCGCTCGAAGGCCGCGTAGCCGTCCGAGACGTTGTCCATCAGCTTGAACGTGATGCGCTTGGACTTGCCCTTGGGGCCCTTGTAGCCGTCGAAGCGGACGGTCCGGATGACCTTGTTGTGCTCCCACGACTCCATCCGGTAGGGGCCGTTGCCGATCGGTTTCTCGTCGCAGGCCTTGACGTCGGCCAGGCACGCCTTGGCAAGCGGGTGGAAGCCGATGTAGCCGAGCATGGTCCGAAAGCCGCTGTAGGGCTCGGAGAGGGTGACCGTGAACGTCCGGCGGTCGGTCTTCTTCAGGCCGGAGAGGCTCTTCGCCTTGCCCTGCTGGAGATCGGGGTAGCCCTGGATGCTGTGGAAGAAGTCGTTGTTGGCCTGCTGGTTGGGGCCGTAGGCGGTGTAGTTCCAGGCCCTGATGTAGGCGTCGGCGTCGACGGGCTCGCCGTTGTGGAAGGTCAGGCCCTTCTTGAGCTTGACGGTCCAGACCTTCTGGTCGGCGGACGGAGTGATGGATTCCGCCTGGACGTTGACCGGCTGGAGGGTCTTGGGGTCGTAGCGCACCAGCCCGCTGTAGAGCACCGAGTCGACGATGAGGCTCTCGCTCTGGTCGACGTTGCCGGGCATCAGATGGCCCGGCTCCTCGGCGAAGACGCGCAGCTCCCCGCCGCCGGGGCCGGTGGCGCCGGCGGGCGCGGTGGTGCTCACGAGGGCGCATGCGGTGGCCGCGCAGACGGCCAGTCTGGCGAGCGTGGATCTGGTCGACATCAGTAATCCCTGGCGATAGCGATGGAGTGGGGGGATGGAACAAATGGGGGGACGGGCTCAGCCCACGGCCACCCGGGGCCGGAAGCGCGCGGCCACCCAGACGCCGCACACCGCGAAGGCGAGCATGATCGCGGCCACCCCGGCATAGCCGGTGCCGAGCGAGATCTTCGCCGCCCGGCCCACGGCCGGCATCAGCAGTACGGAGCCCAGGCCGATGGCCAGCAGCCGCAGCGAGGCCATCTTGGCCTTGTCGCCCTCGCCCGCGTGCTGCTGAAGCGAAGCCAGCAGCCATACAAGGCTGTTGAGGTTGGCGAAGCCGCCCAGCAGGAAGGCCAGGAAGTGCACGGCCGGGGTCCCGCTGACGGACAGCAGCAGCGCGATCGCCGCCTGCGCCGCCAGCCAGAACGGCAGCAGCCGCTGTTTCGCGGTGCGGGAGGTGAAGAAGGAGGCGGTGACCATGCCCACGCCGAAGGTGGCCTCCAGCGCGGAGACGTACCAGCTCCTGCCCTCGTAGAAGCGGTCGACCAGCGGGACGACCAGGGTGCTCATGCTGTTGGCGAAGAGGAAGTCGGCGGCGCAGATCACCACCATGGCGAAGACGACGGCCTCGCCCTGGTAGCGGCGGAACATCTGCCCCCAGTCCCCCAGCATGCCCGTCAGCGCGGCACGCAGCAGGGCCGGGGACAGCGGCCGGGTGTTCTCCGCTTTCGCCGGCCGGACGCCCGAGGCCACCTTCGCGCACAGGGCGGAGGCGACCACGCTCACCAGCAGCGCCCTGGCGGGCGTGCCGAAGGCGAGGACGACGCCGAGCAGCGCCATCCCGATCACCACACCGACCTGGAAGGCCATGCCGGTGACGGCGTTGAACCGCACCACCAGGCCCCGGTCGATGTGGTGCGCCGTGAACTTGAAGAGCGCGGCGCGCTCGATGTTGTCGAAGACGGCCAGCAGGACGGCCGCCGCCATGATGAACGGCACCGGGTCGCCGACGGGCGCGGCGGCGAAGCCCGCGATGGCCAGTACGCAGACGGCCTTGCCGAGGGCCGCCGTCACATAGACCCGGGTGGAGCGCAGCGCGTCCACGACCGGCCCGCAGAAGGGCAGGACGCAGATCGCGCCGATCCCCTGCGAGGCCAGGACGGTGACGAACGCGCCGGTGCTGCCGGTGAGTTCGAAGAGGAGCTGGCCGAGCGCGAGGATGTTCAGGCCGAAGCCGAGGCTGGACATCAGGATCGCGCCGAGCATGCGGCGTGCTCTCGGGTCCTGCCAGACGGTTCTCATCTCATCCACCGGCCTTGGTGAGCCCACCGGCCTTTACGAGCCCACCGGCCTTGGCGGGCTCGACGCGGATCGACCGGGCGCACTCCCGCAGGAACGCCCCGAGCTCCTCCGGGTCGTCGTGGGAGGCCTCGATGAAGACGGGCACCAGCCACTCGTGGTACGTGACGTGGTCGGGCAGCGGCCGTTCGCGGTCGAGGACGTACAGCGCGTCCACGGCGGGGTGGTCCCGCAGCTCCGGGGGCACGTGGATGGTGTGGCCCGGGGCGGGGTCGAGGTGGTGGCCGGGGACGGCCAGCCAGCCGTGGTGGCGGCCGCTGGGCTCGGCGGGGGCCGGCCGTTCCAGGCCCAGCCGGATGGCGATCTCGTGGGAGGGCAGGTGCACCCCCGTGTGACGCAGGTGGGCGTCCACGACACCGGCGCCGCCCATGCGGTTGGCGACCTCCAGGAAGACGAGCTCGCCCTCCTCGGTCTCGAAGAGCTCCAGGTGGACGGTGCCGGCCTCGATCTCCAGCGCCTTGACCACGCGCTCGGCGAAGTCCCGGTAGCGGCCGTGGCGGTCGGGGACCTGGTGGGAGGCCAGCGGCGCGCCGCCCAGGTAGTCGACGGGCTTGTTGACGTACCGGCTGACCGCGAGCTCGACGAGCGTGCCGCCGCTCACCAGGCCGTCGGCGTGGAGGATCGCGCCGTCGATGTACTCCTCCAGCTGGAAGTCCGGCCGGTTGTCCAGCTTCCAGTAGGCGGTCAGCGCCTCACGAGCGGTGTCGTGGACGGTGACGCCCTCGCTGGAGGCCCCCTGCCGCGGCTTGATGACGGTCCGGCCCGTCCAGGGCAGGGCGTCACAGGGCGCGGGGGCGGCCTCGAAGCGGGGGTAGCGGATGCCGGAGTCGGCCAGGGCCCGCTTCATGCTGACCTTGTCGCGGACCCGTTCGAGGTGTTCCAGCGAGGGCCCGGTAAGGCCCAGGTGGCGGCGGATGTGCCAGGACTCCAGCATGCCGAACTCGGAGAGGGACAGCATCCCCTCATAGCCGTCGGCCCGGGAGACGCGGGCGGTGACGCCCGCCACCAGCTCCTCGCCGTCGGCGAGTTCGATCCGCCGGCAGCGCAGGTCCGCGGGGAGGTCCGCCATGCGGTCGGGGTGCCCGATGTAGGTGACCTCGTGCCGTTCGTGGTCGAGGCCGAGATGGTAGGAAATCTTGCGGTACGGGACCTGGTGGATAACCAGAATCTTCATGCGTGAAACTCCAAGGCCGTGATCCCCCAGCTGAAGCCCATGGCGCTGCTGGCCAGCAGCACCAGGTCGCCGCGCGCCAGCTTCTTGTCCGTGAGCAGGCCCTGGAGGGCGATCAGGGTGTCGGCTCCGCCCATGTGGCCCAGCCGGTGGTAGTTGAAGACGCTCTTCTCCCGCGGCAGGCCGATGGTCTCCAGCAGCCGCTCGTGCATGTCCTTGTCGCCGTGGTTGATCAGGAAGTAGGCGACGTCCGTCAGCTCCTTGCCCAGGGCCCCCAGGGTCTCCTCCACGAGCGCGCCGAAGTTCTCGACGTAGGCGTCGGCGAGGCCGGCGCGGTGCGGGGCCCGCCGGATGACGACCCGGTTGTCCCGGTGCTCGCCGTAGTAGTAGTCCGACCAGGAGGGGTCGGTGCGCATCGCCGAGTGGAGCAGGGAGAAGGACAGGTCGCCGCCGGAGAGGAGCACGGCGGCCGCCGCGTCCCCGAAGTTGAACAGCGCCTTCGAGCCGGGGTCGGTGTGGTCGACCATGCGGCTGAGCCGGTCCCCGATGAGCACCAGGGTGTATCCGGTCCGGCCCAGTTCGATGGCGTCGGTCGCGATCCGCAGCGCGGTCATGCCGGCGTTGCAGAAGTTGGCGACCTCGAAGGCGTGCGCCCCCTCGATGCCGAGCGCGTCGGCCACCCGGGCCGCCGGCGACCAGAACGGCTTGTCCCAGTCGCCGGAGCCCGCGTAGATGACCTGTCCGATGTCGGCGGGGCGGACGGCGGTGCGGGCCAGTACGGCCCGCGCCGCCTCGGCCGCGAGTTCCCACGCCTGCTCCCGCTCGCCGAGGACGGGAAAGCCCTCGCCGTGGGTGATCCGGCGGATGCCGTCCTCGGGCACGCCCGAGGAGGCGGACATCTCCCGTACGCTCAAGGAAGACGCGGGGAAGCGGACGTCGAAGTCGACTATGCCGCCCACGGCTCACTCACCCGCGTCGATGCTGACCCGGTGGACGGTCCGGGAGACGCCCGGCTCGACGGCGGTGGCCTGGTGGAAGGTCGTCCTGGTCTTCCACACCACGAGGTCCTTCGGGGTCCAGCGGTGGGTGTAGACGTGGTCCTCGTCGGCGAGCAGCTCGTCGACGAGCGAGAAGAACTCCTCGTTCTCGTTGTGGTCGAAGCCCGGCACCGAGTCCATGTACTCGCGGGAGCCGTAGAGGTACGGCCGCCCGGTGAACGGGTCGGTGGGCACCAGCGGGTGCTCCACCTTGGGGTGCTCGATGTCGATGAGCGCGCGGAACTCGGCGACCGACAGGCCGACGTGCTCGGGGCGGATCCGCAGCCGCTTGCCGACGGTGTGGACGCCGGTGCGCCCGGCGAGCTTGTCCTTCCACTCCTGCGGCAGCCGGTCGTAGAGGTCCAGCGCGCTGGCGTAGAGGGTGTGGCCGCTGGTCTGCGGCACGTTGACGCCGTGGAGCATCGTGTACGGCGCCGGGTCCGCGACGAAGGTGGAGTCCTGGTGCCAGAAGTTGCCGACGCGGGCGACGCCGAGCGGCTTCTCGTTCTTGACCTCGTTGGACGAGATCATGATCTCGGGGTACTCGGGGTGGCGGTACTTCTGGATGACGAACGGCACCGGCCGGCCGAGGCGCGCGGCCAGGGAGATCTGCTGCTCGGGGGTGATGTCCAGCTCGCGTACGACTACGAGCTCATGGCGGTGGAGCCGGTCCACGAGCTCCTGGAACACCTCGGGACGGGTCAGGTCCTCGTAGGTGACACCGGTGAACTCGGCGCCGATGAACGGGGTGATCTCACGGATCTTCACGGTGTCTCTCTCAGTCCTCTGCCAGGCACTGCTTCAGCGCGCCGACGAATCGATCGATCTGCTCATGGGTGCGGTAGGGCGGAGCGGTGACGCGGAAGCGCTCGCCACCCCGGGGCACCGAGGGGAAGTTGATGGGCTGGACGTAGATCCCGAACTCCGCGAAGAGGCGCTGGGAGATCCGCCGGACGCGGTCGCTGCCCGGGACCATCACGGGCACCAGGTGGCTCTCGGCGTCGATGAAGTCGATGTTCTCGGCCCGCAGCCGGGCCTTGAGGTACTCCGCGTTGGCCATCAGGTCGCGGCGCAGGTCATTGCCGGTCTGGACGAGCTCCAGGCCCCGGAGGGTGGCGTCCATGCTGGCCTTGGGCAGCGCGGTGGTGAAGATGAAGCCGGGGGCGGTGGAGCGTACATAGTCCATCGCGACGTCGGGGCCCACGACATAGCCGCCGACGGTGCCGATCGCCTTGCCGAACACGCCCTGGATGAAGGTGGCCCGGTGGTCGCCGAGCTGCTCGGAGAGCCCGGCGCCCGTGGCGCCCATGATGCCGATGGCGTGGGTCTCGTCGAGGAACGTCAGCGCGTTGTGGCGCTCGGCCAGGTCGAGGATTTCCGTCAGGGGCGAGCAGTCGCCGTCCATGGAGTACACGGACTCGAAGACGATCAGCTTCGGGCGGTCGGGGCCGTAGGCGGCGAGGGCCGTCTCCAGCGCCTCGACGTCGTTGTGGGGGAAGACGACCTTCTCGCAGCCGCTGCGGACGATGCCCTCGATCAGCGAGCGGTGGTTGAGGGCGTCCGAGAAGACGACCAGGTCCGGGACCGCCGCGATCAGGGTGCTCAGCGTCTCGAAGTTGGCCACATAGCCGCTGGAGAAGATGAGGGCGCGCTCCTTGCCGTGCCAGTCGGCCAGCCTGGCCTCCAGCTCGACATGGGTGGAGCTGGTGCCGGCGATGTTGCGCGAGCCGCCGTTGCCGGTGCCGTGGAGGGCGGTCGACTCGGACTGGATCTTGATGAGGTCCTGGTGCTGGCTCATACCGAGGTAGTCGTTGCTGCACCAGACCTGCACCCGGCGCCCGTGGTGGAGCGTCTGACCGGGGTCCTCGGCGAGATGGCCGCACGGAATGAATTCCCGGTAGAGGCCGTCGCTCTTCAGCTGGTCTATCTTCCGTCGATACACATCGAATACCACGCCGGATTCCATGGCGCGCACAGCCGTCGTCACTTCTTTGTCTCCGATTTCGTCAGCGGTTTACGGACCCGGGGATTCCGCCCGTCAGCCCCAGGCCGAATCGCCCGGAACTGCCGGGGTCGGCGCGGGTTGCGTGGCCTGAGCGACCTCTCCCGCCGCCACCGGTGCCGTGGCCCCGCCCGTCGGAGCCAGCGCGCCAAGTCCCACCGCAAGAGCGACCGTGAACGCGCCAATAAATTTCCGCAAAGAATTCGTGAGCCGCATGGCTCCCGTCCCCCTATTCACCGGCGGGGCGTGATCGCCCTCGCTTCGATAAATCGATCCTGCCCGAGGAACCGAATCGGAAGACAGCCGTCACTGGCATCATGATCATGCAATTGAGGAACCTGAAGGGGGAGCAGATGTGCACAAAGGGGAGTAATCCCGGTGTAGTCGACCTCGTCGAGGTGTGCCCGGCGGGCCTGGACGCCTACCGGCAGGCCCTGGAGGAGGGCGGGATCGAGGGCGAGGTGCCCGGATGTCTCACCACTCTGGGGCTGCTCAAACCCGTGCCCGGTGAGGTCGGCCGGTTTCTGCCCGTGGCCCCGGACGTCGTGGCGGCCGCGCTGGCCCGGCCCGTCGAACAGGCCCTCCTGGACCACCAGCAGGCCCTGGCCGCCATCCGGGCCTCGGTCGCCGCCGCGGAGGCCGTCCACCGCGCCGCGCGCCCCTGCGGGGACCGGTCCGTCCGGCTGCTCCAGGGGAAGGAGGCGATCAGCACCGCCCTGGAGCGGGCCGTGAGCGCCTGCCGCGAGGAGATGCTCACGGCCCAGCCCGGCGGCGGCCGGGCGCCGGAGCTGCTGGAGGAGGCGCTCCCCCGCGACCTGGGGCTCAGCGCACGCGGCGTACGGCAGCGGACGCTGTACCAGCACACCGTGCGCACCCACGGCCCGACCCTCGCCTACATCGAGCGGATGTCGGCGGCGGGCGCCGAACTGCGCACCCTCAACGAGGTCTTCGACCGGCTGATCGTCTGCGACCGGACGATCGCCTTCATCCCCGACCACCGCTACGAGCGGAGCGGCGCGGCCCTGGCCGTCGAGCACCCGGGGATCATCCGCTTCCTGGTCACCGCCTTCGAGAACGTCTGGGCCCGCGCCGAGCCCATCGTCTACACGCCCAGCCACCAGCGCCCGCAGCTGCTCACCAACGAGACCCGCCGGACGGTCCTGAGCCTGATGGTCAGCGGTTACACCGACGACGCCATCGCCGGCCGCCTGGGCCTGAGCACCCGCACGGTGGCCACCCACATCAAGAAGACCGCCGAGGCCCTGGGCAGCCGCAGCAGGGCGCAGCTCGCCTATCTCGTGGCGCGCTCGGGGCTGCTGGAGGAGGACGAGCCGCCGGTGTCCGGATAGGCCGACGGCCCGGTCCCCCGCGGTGTGCGGGGGCCGGGCCGTCGGTGGGAGACGAGGATCGTCAGCCGTTCTTGGCGCGCGAGGCCGTGCGGCCGCGCTCCTTCTGGTCCAGGACGACCTTGCGGATGCGGACCGCCTCCGGGGTCACCTCGACGCACTCGTCGTCGCGGCAGAACTCCAGGGACTGCTCCAGCGACAGCTTGCGCGGCGGGACGATCGCCTCGAAGGAGTCGGCGGAGGAGGAGCGCATGTTGGTGAGCTTCTTCTCCTTGGTGATGTTGACGTCCATGTCGTCGGCGCGGGAGTTCTCGCCGACGATCATGCCCTCGTAGACCTCGGTGCCCGGGTCGGTGAAGAGCACGCCGCGCTCCTGGAGGTTCGTCATCGCGAAGGCGGTGACGGCACCGGCGCGGTCGGCGACCAGGGAACCGTTGTTACGGGTCTGGAGGTTGCCGAACCACGGCTCGTGGCCCTCGTGGATGGAGTGGGCGATACCGGTGCCGCGGGTGTTCGTCAGGAACTCCGTACGGAAGCCGATCAGGCCGCGGGACGGGACGACGAACTCCATGCGGACCCAGCCGGAGCCGTGGTTGGACATGTTGTCCATGCGGCCCTTGCGGACACCCATCAGCTGGGTGACGGCGCCCATGTGCTCCTCGGGCACGTCGATCGTCATGCGCTCGACGGGCTCGTAGGTCTTGCCGTCGACCTCCTTGGTGACGACCTGCGGCTTGCCGATCGTCATCTCGAAGCCCTCGCGGCGCATCTGCTCGACCAGGATGGCCAGCGCCAGCTCACCGCGGCCCTGCACCTCCCAGGCGTCGGGGCGCTCGGTGTCCAGGACGCGCAGCGAGACGTTACCGATCAGCTCGCGGTCCAGACGGTCCTTGACCTGGCGGGCGGTGACCTTGCGGTCCTTGACGGCCGCCTTGGCGTCCGCGCCCTTGCCGGTGCCGCCACGGCCGACCAGCGGGGAGGTGTTGGTGCCGATGGTCATGGAGATCGCCGGCTCGTCGACCGTGATCAGGGGCAGCGCGACCGGGTTCTCCGGGTCGGCCAGGGTCTCACCGATCATGATCTCGGGGATACCGGCGACGGCGCAGATGTCACCGGGGCCCGCCACCTCGGCCGGCTTGCGGGTGAGCGCCTCGGTCATCATCAGCTCGGTGATGCGGACGTTCTGCACCGAGCCGTCGCGCTTGATCCAGGCCACGGTCTGGCCCTTGCGCAGCTCGCCCTGCTCCACGCGGAGCAGCGCGATGCGGCCGAGGAAGTTGTCGGCGTCGAGGTTGGTGACGTGCGCCTGGAGGGGGGCCTCCTCCTCGAACGTCGGGGCCGGGACGTGCGCCAGGATGGTGGAGAAGAACGGCTCCAGGCTGTCGCTGTCGGCGGGGACGGTGCCGTCCTCCGGCTTGGTCAGCGAGGCGATGCCGTCACGGCCGCAGGCGTAGACGATCGGGAACTCGATCTGGTCCTCGTCGGCGTCCAGGTCGAGGAAGAGGTCGTACGTCTCGTTGACGACCTCGTCGATCCGGGAGTCCGGGCGGTCCGTCTTGTTGATGCACAGGATGACGGGCTTCCGCTGCTGGAGCGCCTTGCGGAGCACGAAGCGGGTCTGGGGCAGCGGGCCCTCGGAGGCGTCGACGAGCAGGACGACCGCGTCGACCATCGACAGACCGCGCTCGACCTCGCCACCGAAGTCGGCGTGGCCGGGGGTGTCGATGATGTTGATCGTGATCGGGGCCCCGCCGTCCTTGGGGTGATACTTCACCGCCGTGTTCTTGGCGAGGATCGTGATGCCCTTCTCACGCTCCAGGTCGTTCGAGTCCATGACGCGGTCGTCGACGGACTCGAGCTGGTGGGCGGCGAAGGCGCCGGCCTGCTTGAGCATGGCGTCGACGATGGTCGTCTTGCCGTGGTCGACGTGGGCGACGATGGCGACGTTACGAATGTCGTGGCGCGTGGGCATACTGGCGGCGCTTCTCCCGGAATCGTGGATGGCGGCGCGTACGGTCCGGTACGCGTGCCTTGCCGGGCAGATCACGCCACGGCCTCACTCCATGGTACGGGGCGCCGCCGCGATTGGCTTTCCGGGACCATGGTCATCCCACCTGACCTGCAATTTTATATGCCGCAGACAGGGGTCCGGGGGCCTTTACCGCTCGAAGCCGATGTCCTGGTAGCGCGGACTGGCCAGTCCGAAGGCGCCGGCGTTCACCACGGTTCTGCGGGCCCCCACCAGCTCCGGCCGCTGGTACAGCGGGAGCGCCGCCGCCACCGCCCAGATCCGCGCGTCCACCCGGCCCACCAGATCGCGTGCCGCGTCCGCGTCGAGTTCCGTCGAGGCCTCCTCGAAGAGGCGGTCGATCTGGTCGGTGCCGACGCGGGTGTAGTTCTGCTCGACGACCAGGGAGCCGTCGGCCGCGGGCTGGGGCTTGGCGAAGATGGGGCGGGCCTCGGTGGCCGGGAAGGGGCCGGTGGGCCAGCCGTAGAGGGCCAGGTCGAAGTCGCCGGAGGCGATGTGGTCCTTGAAGAAGCCGCCGTCGTCGACGGCGACGAGCTCCGTGCGGACCCCGATGGCGTCGAGCTGGCGGGCGATCCGCTCGCCCACGGCCCGCAGCGGCTCGGCGCCGCTGCCCTTGGGGAGGAGGAGGCGCAGGACGAGCTTCTTGCCGTCCTTGAAGCGGGCGGGGGCGTCCCCGGCCTTGCCCCCGTTGTCGTACGCGGTGTCATGACCGGCCTTGCCGTCGGCGACGGCGTCCGCGTTGCTCTGGTCGTCACCGCCGTCGCCGTCGTCATCGTCCCCGTCGTCGCCCTTCCCGTTGCCCAGGCCGGACACGCCACCGCCGCCGTCGGCCTTCTTCGCGGGGCCGGCGCCGTGCCCCTCCTTCCAGCCCGCGTCGGTGAGGAGGGCCATGGCGGCGTGGGGGTCGACGGAGCCGACGGCGTCGCTGTTGTCCTCGTAGCCCGGCTGCCCGGGCACCAGGAGGTGGCTGCCGGGCGGCACGGCGGGCAGGCCCAGCGGGGTCAGGACGTATTCGGCGAGGGCCTTGCGGTCGACGGCCCGGGCGATGGCGCGGCGGACGCGCTCGTCCGCGAGCGGCCCGGAGGCGGCGTTGAGGGCGAGCTGGGTGTAGGCGGGCTCCAGGGACTTGCGGACGACCAGGCCGCGCAGGGCGGTCACATCGGCGGCGGCGGGCTTGTTCGCCCCGTCCAGCCGGGAGCCGTCGGGGCGGGCCCGGCCGCCCGGCGCGGAGGGGCTGCCGACGACGGAGGGGTGGCCCGCCGGCGGGGTCACGGGGGTGCGGCTCCCGGTGAGCCCCGGTGACCGGCCGTCCTTGTCGGACTTCTCCTTCGGCGCGGCGGTGACCTTCATGATGCGTTCGGCGGCGGCCGGGGTGAGCTCGGCGAGGTCGGCCTTGCCGCTCGCCAGCGCCTCCACGCGCTGCTCGCGCGGCACGGCCCGGAACACCAGCTTCTCCAGCCGGGCCCGGTCGCCCCACCAGCGGGGGTTGCGGGCGAGGGTGAGGGTGCCCTGCTTGTCGTCCCGGGCCGCGATCTGGAAGGGGCCCGCGGCCTGGGGCGCCTCCTTGCGGAGGGAGTCGTTGAAGCCGGCGCCGCCGGCCATGACCGACTTCGGGTAGAGGGGGGTGAAGAGCGCGGGCCAGTCGGCGAGGCTCTTGGCGAAGGTGACCTTGACCTCGCGGTCGTTGGCCCCGCGCTCGACGCGGTCGATGCGGTCGTAGCCGGCGTTGTGGGCCGCCCAGAAGGCGCTGTCCTTGCCGCGCAGGGCCTTCCACTGGGCCTCGAAGTCGGCGGCGGTGATCGCGTTGCCGTCGCCCCAGACGGCCTTGGGGTTGAGCTTGTAGACGACGACCTGCCGGGGGCGGCGCTGGGTGACGGCGGCGGAGACCAGATAGTCCGGGTCCCGCTGCGGGCGGCCCCGCTCGTCGAGGGTGAAGAGGGTGGGCAGCACCGCCCCGGCGACCCGCTGGGTGGCCGCGTCCGCGTCGGCCTGGAAGGCGTTGTAGGTGGCGGGCAGCGCGTCGACGGCCCAGGTCAGGGTGGACCGGTCGGCGACCTTGGCGCGGGGGACGGTCGCGATGTCCCGGGGGGCGGGCGGGCCCTCGGCGTCGTCCTCCTCGCCACCGCCGCCGGAGCAGCCCGCGAGCAGCGGCAGGGGCAGCAGCACGGCGGCCACGAGCAGGACGGCCCCCCTGCGCGGACGGCGGGGACGACGCGCACGGCGGGGGCGGTCGGCGTCACCGGCCCCGGGCGGGGGCGACGGCGGGGACGACATGGGCGCCACGCGTGGCATGGGTGCTCCCTCCGCCGGACCGGTCCGGGATCGTTCGCGGCCGGCGCGGTGGCGCCGCGCCGGGGCGTCTGCTGCCGCCCACTGAAAGCGACGGCCCGTTCGAAGCCGTGCCGACACGTCGCCGCCCCGGCCGAGGCCACCCACCCGGCCGAACGATTCGGCAGCCAAAGGGGGTCGGGGTGAACGCGTTCCGCCATTGGCGCGATCGCGGCGGCTATCTTCCCCTCAAGGGGTGTGACGCGCGACACTCTCTGTCGCATGACCGGGCGCCACCCGCCATCACCGAAGCGGAAGGCCACATCATGTCCGTCAACGATGACTTGAACGCGATCCAGCGCAGCCTGGACGAGCTGGGCCGCACGGTGGACCGGCTGGAGCGGCAGCTGGGCAAGGGCGGGCTGGAGGTGCGCCGGCTGCGCACCCACTCGGAGCATCTGCGTGACGATCTGGCCCTGCTGCGGGACAGCGCGGGGCGGCCCGGGCGGCAGCAGCCGGCCCAGCAGATCCAGCAGATGGTGCAGGTCCCCGACGCCCCGTACGACGCGTCGCTGTGGCGGGACGCGGACGAGGAGGGGCTCGGCTCCCGGGTCCGGCGCGCGCCCTAGCGGCTCCCGCACAGCGGAGAGTCCACCGTCCACTCCTGACCGGAGTCCCCCTTGGCCACTGGTATCGACCCCGAAACCACCACCACCGCCGCCGCGGGCCGGGCGCCCGCGCGCGGCGGCGTCCACCACTCCTCGCGCGCGGCGATCCCGGCTCCCCATCTGCGCGCCGACCGCTGGTGGCTGTCGCCCGCCGTCACGGCCGCCGGGCTGCTCGCCTTCGTCGTGTACTCCACCTGGCGCGCCTTCGCGGGCGCCGACTACTACGCGGCCCCCTATGTCTCGCCGTTCTACTCCCCCTGTCTCGCGGACAACTGCGTGCCGATGAAGGGCGGGGCGGACTGGGGGGTCGTCGGCTCGTGGTGGCAGCTGTCACCCGCCCTGCTGGTGCTGATCTTCCCGCTGGGCTTCCGGCTGACCTGCTACTACTACCGCAAGGCGTACTACCGGGGGTTCTGGGCCTCTCCCCCGGCCTGCGCGGTGCCCGAGCCGCACAAGAAGTACTCCGGCGAGACGCGCTTCCCGCTGATCCTCCAGAACGTCCACCGCTACTTCTTCTACTTCGCGGTGATCGTCGCGGGAATCCTCACCTATGACGCGATCCTGGGCTTCCGCGACGCGGACGGCGCCTGGGGCCATATGGGCCTCGGCACGCTCGTCCTGCTCGCCAACATCGGGCTGATCTGGGCGTACACCCTGTCCTGCCACTCCTGCCGGCACATCGTCGGCGGCCGGCTGCGCAACTTCTCCAAGCACCCCGTGCGCTACCGCATGTGGGGCTGGGTGAGCGCGCTCAACGCCCGCCACATGCAGCTGGCCTGGGCGTCCCTGGTGAGCGTGGCGGTGGCGGACCTCTACGTCTATCTGGTCGCGAGCGGCGCCTTCAGCGACCCGCGCTTCTTCTGAGCGCGCACCTTCCGACGCGCGCTTCTCGACGCGCGCTTCCTCTGACAAACGAACAAAGGGACCTTCTTTCACATGACTCGGGTGGACCGGCAGTCCTGGGACGTGGTCGTGGTGGGCGCGGGGGGCGCCGGGCTGCGGGCGGCGATCGAGGCACGCGAGCAGGGGCTGCGCTGCGCGGTGATCTGCAAGTCGCTGTTCGGCAAGGCGCACACGGTGATGGCGGAGGGCGGCATCGCCGCCTCCATGGCCAACGTCAACCACAACGACAACTGGCAGGTGCACTTCCGTGACACCATGCGCGGCGGCAAGTTCCTCAACAACTGGCGGATGGCCGAGCTCCACGCCCAGGAGGCCCCCGACCGGGTGTGGGAGCTGGAGACCTGGGGCGCGGTCTTCGACCGCACCCCGGACGGGCGGATCTCCCAGCGGAACTTCGGCGGCCACGAGTACCCGCGCCTGGCGCACGTCGGCGACCGTACGGGCCTGGAGCTGATCCGCACCCTCCAGCAGAAGATCGTCTCCCTCCAGCAGGAGGACAAACGGGAGTACGGGGACTACGAGGCGCGGCTGAAGATCTTCCAGGAGTGCACGGTCACGCGGGTCCTGAAAGAGGACCGGAGAGTCTCCGGTGTCTTCGGCTACGAACGCGAGTCCGGCCGTTTCTTCGTCATCGAGGCGCCGGCGGTGGTGCTGGCGACCGGCGGCATCGGCAAGTCCTTCAAGGTGACCTCGAACTCCTGGGAGTACACCGGCGACGGGCACGCGCTGGCGCTGCTGGCGGGGGCGCGGCTGGTGAACATGGAGTTCGTGCAGTTCCACCCGACGGGGATGGTCTGGCCGCCGTCGGTGAAGGGCATCCTGGTCACCGAGTCGGTGCGCGGCGACGGCGGGGTGCTGCGCAACAGCGACGGCAAGCGCTTCATGTTCGACTACGTCCCGGACGTGTTCAAGGAGAAGTACGCCGAGTCCGAGGCCGAGGGCGACCGCTGGTACACCGACCCGGACAACAACCGCCGCCCGCCCGAGCTGCTCCCCCGCGACGAGGTGGCGCGTGCCATCAACGCCGAGGTCAAGGCGGGGCGGGGCTCCCCGCACGGCGGGGTGTTCCTGGACGTTTCGACGCGGATGCCGGCCGAGGCGATCAAGCGGAAACTGCCGTCCATGCACCACCAGTTCAAGGAGCTGGCGGACGTGGACATCACGGCCGAGCCCATGGAGGTCGGCCCGACCTGTCACTACGTCATGGGCGGCGTGGAGGTGGAACCGGACACCGCGGGCGCGATGGGCGTGCCGGGCCTCTTCGCGGCGGGCGAGGTCGCGGGCGGGATGCACGGCTCCAACCGGCTCGGCGGCAACTCCCTCTCCGACCTGCTGGTCTTCGGGCGGCGCGCGGGGCTGCACGCGGCGCGGTACGCGGCCGGGTTCGCCACGGAGGCGGCGCCCGTCGTGTCGGACGCCGATGTGGAGCTGGCGGAGGCGGAGGCGCTGCGGCCGTTCGGGGCGGAGAGCCCACGGGGCGCCGGGCAGGTCCCGGAGGGCGCGGCCGAGAACCCGTACACCCTCCACCAGGAGCTCCAGCAGGCCATGAGCGACCTGGTCGGCATCATCCGCCGGTCCGGGGAGATGGAGGAGGCGCTGCACCGGCTGTCCGGGCTGCGGGCGCGGGCGCGGCGGGCCGGGGTGGAGGGGCACCGGCAGTTCAACCCGGGCTGGCACCTGGCTCTGGACCTGCGGAACATGCTGCTGGTCAGCGAGTGTGTGGCCCGGGCGGCGCTGGAGCGCGAGGAGAGCCGGGGCGGGCACACCCGGGACGACCATCCGGGGATGGACCGGCGGTGGCGGCGGATCAATCTGGTCTGCCGGCTGGCCGACGAGTCGGCCGAGCCGGCGGCGGCGGATTCCGCGCTGGGGCTGGTCCGGCTGGAGCGGCAGGAGGCCCCGCCGATCCGGCCGGATCTGCTGGAGCTCTTCGAGAAGGAAGAACTGGCGAAGTACCTGACCGACGAGGAGCTCACCTCATGAGTTATCAGGCCCGCTTCAAGGTGTGGCGGGGCGATGCGGACGGGGGCGGCCTCACCGACTTCGAGGTGACCGTCAACGAGGGCGAGGTCGTCCTCGACGTCGTCCACCGCCTCCAGGCGACCGCGGCGCCGGATCTCGCGGTGCGCTGGAACTGCAAGGCGGGCAAGTGCGGCTCGTGCAGCGCGGAGATCAACGGCCGGCCCCGGCTGTTGTGCATGACCCGGATGTCGGTGTTCGACCCGGCGGAGACGGTCACGATCACCCCGCTGCGGGCCTTCCCGGTGCTGCGGGACCTGGTCACGGACGTGTCGTACAACTACGCCAAGGCGCGCGAGGTCCCCTCCTTCGTCCCGCCCGCGGAGCTGGGGCCCGGGCAGTACCGGATGAAGCAGGAGGACGTGAACCGCGTCCAGGAGTTCCGCAAGTGCATCGAGTGCTTCCTGTGCCAGAACACCTGCCATGTGGTCCGGGACCACGAGGAGAACAAGCAGGCGTTCGCCGGGCCGCGCTTCCTGATGCGCGTCGCCGAGCTGGACATGCATCCCCTGGACGCGGCCGCCGAGGCCGGGGTCGACCGCAGGAAGGGCGCCCGGGAGGACCACGGCCTGGGCTACTGCAACATCACCAAGTGCTGCACCGAGGTCTGTCCCGAGCACATCAAGATCACGGACAATGCCCTGATCCCGCTGAAGGAACGGGTCGTCGACCGCTCGTACGACCCACTGGTGTGGCTGGGGAACAAAATCGGGCGCCGGAAGGGCTAACGCCCCCGGTTCCCTCTCACTCCACCATCCGGCGTAGCCGGAGTACGCCCGAGCGGGCGCACAACACCCGGCGCGCAACGGCGGCGTGCGTGACGGCGGAGGCGCCCGCACATGGGCGTGAACACCCTCCGTATAACCTCGCACGCCCCCGGTAGCGGGTCGGCCAATCCGGTCATACGCTCCAAAACGTGACGCGGCTTTCGTGGGGTTACGGGCCGAGGGCGCCGGGCTGGGCCATGATCTGCGCCCTCGTCGCACTGTGCGCCCTGCTCCTGCCGACCGTGCCCGCCTCGCGCGCCGACACCCCGCTCGACCTGGACGCCGCCGGCCGGATCACCGACACGGTCGGGGCGCTGGGCAAACGGCGCACCCAGGTCGAGGCGGCCCTGGAAAGGCTGCACACCGACCACCACGTCCAGCTCTACGTCACCTACGTCCATGACTTCTCCGGCCGCGCGGCCCACGCCTGGGCCGACGCCACGGCCGACCGCAACGGCTTCGGCCCCCACGACATCCTGCTGGCCATCGCCACCCACGGCGGCCAGTACGCCGTCTCGGCCGACAAGACGTCCGGCTTCCGCAAGGACCAGCTGGAACAGGTCGCCACCGCCGCCATCGCCCCCGCCCTCAGGGAGCACGACTGGGCCGGGGCCGCCATCGGCGCCGCCGACGGCTACCGGTCGGTGCTCCGGGGCGAGCCGGTCCACGCCCCCGTCATCAAGCCCGGCACCAGCGACCCGGGCGGCGACGGCCTGCTCCCCGGCGATCGCGCGGTCTGGGTGCCCATCGCGGGCGGCGCCCTCGTCCTCCTCACCGGCCTCGCCCTGCGCTCCCGGCGCGCCCGCGCCGCCCGCCGCCGCCCCGGGACGGCCCGCACCCGCCCGACCGTCGCCACCAGCACCGAACCGGGCCTGGCCCGGCTGGCACAGCCGCTCACCGCGCTGCCCGACCTGGACGCCGAGGCGTCGGCGAACCTCGTCGACACCGACGACGCGGTCCGCACCAGCGCCGAGGAGCTCCGCTTCGCCACCGCCCAGCTGGGCACGGCCGCCACCCGGCCGTTCGCCGAGGCCGTGGCCTACGCCCGGGGCGAGCTGGCCGACGCCTTCCGGCTCCGCCAGCACCTGGACGACGCCCCCTACGAGGAGGAACGGATCCGCCGGCACGCCCTGGACGAGATCTGCTCCCGCTGCACCAGCGCCAACCGGCGGCTGGATGCCGAATCCGAGGCCTTCGACCGGCTGCGGGGCCTGAAGGCCAACGCCGCCGCCATCGTCGACCGCGCCGAGGCCACCGCCCGCGGCCTCACCCCCCGCGTCGCGACCGCCGAGGCGGCGCTCGCCGCGCTCGCCCACTGCCGCGCCCGCAAGGCCCTCGCCCCCGTCGCGGACCACCCCGGCGAGGCCCGCGACCGGCTCTCCTTCGCCGACACCGCGCTCGCCGAGGCCCGTACGGCACTCCTGGTCGCCGACCCCGACCACGCCGCGGTCTCCGTGCGCGCCGCCGAGGCCGCCCTCTCCCAGGCCGCCACCCTCACCGCCGCCGTGCTGCGCCACACCCACGCCCTCACCGCCGCCACGACCCGGCTCCACGCCGTCCTGGCCGAGGCCTCCGGCCGGCCCGAGGCGGCCCCGGCGCTGAAGGCCGCCCGCCGGGCGATGGCCCACGGCCCCTACGACCCCCGGGAGGTCCTGCGCCTCCTCGACGAGGCCGTGACCGGCGAGGCCCGCGCCGCGCGCACGGTCCTCACGGCCCGCGCGGAGGTCTCGGCGGCCCGCGACTACATCAGCACCCACCGAGGCGCGATCGGCTGCCGCGCGCGGACCCGGCTGACGGAGGCCGAGCGGCACATCGGCCTGTGCGGGGGCCACGACGTGGCGACGACCGTCGCGGAGGCGACGCGTGCGATGGCGCTCGCGCAGCAGGCGCGGGCGCTGGCGGAGGACGACGTGCTGACGTACGGCACGTCGTACCCCGACGACGACGCGCCACCGCCGGCGCGGGCGCTCGGCGGGGCGCTGCTCGGAGGGATCATCCTGGCGGGGTTGCTACCGGCGACGTTCGGTGGCGGTGCCACCAGGGGGCGGCTGGCGGGGTGAACGGGGTGCGGCCCGGTGGGCCGGTTTGTGCCCACCCGTTCCGCCCTGCGGAACGATTGCCCACAAACCGGCGCACCCGGTCAGTACAGGCTCAGCAAGGCCTCCACCGCATCCGGCGCCGGCGAATCCCCATCGGGGAGCCCGAGCTCGAACCACACCGTCTTCCCGTGGGGGATCCGCCGGCTGCCCCACGCCGCACTGAGCAAGCCGACGAGCTGCAACCCTCTCCCCCCCTCGTCCGTATCCCGCGCCCGCCGCCGCCGCGGCTGCACATGCCCGCTGTCCCAGACCTCGCAGACCAGCGTGCGGTCCAGCAGCAGCCGCAGCCGGATCTCGCCCTCGCCGTACCGCAGGGCGTTGGTGACCAGCTCGCTGACCAGCAGTTCCGTGGTGTCGACCAGATCGCCCAGCTCCCAGCCCTCCAGCTGCCGGCGGGCGAGCTCCCGGGCGCGGGCGACCGAGCGGGGCTCGGGCGGGAGGGTCCAGTCGCCGACGCAGCCGGGGCGCAGGCCGCGCAGCCGGGCCATCAGCAGGGCAATGTCGTCCTCGCCGTGGTGGGTGTCCAGGGCGCTGAGGACGTGGTCGCAGACGTCCTCCAGGGGCCGCTCGGGGTCGGCGAGGGCCTCGCGGAAGGCGTGGAGGCCCTCGTCGAGGGGGTGGTCGCGGGACTCGACGAGACCGTCGGTGTAGAGGGCGAGCAGCGCCCCGTCGGGGAGCTCGATCTCGGTCTCCTCGAAGGGCTCGCCGCCCACGCCCAGCGGCATGCCGGGCGGCACCTCCAGGAGCATCGCGGGCTCGCCGGCCTCGACGAGGACCGGCGGGAGGTGGCCGGCGTTGGCGACCGTGCAGCGCCGGGTGACCGGGTCGTAGACGGCGTAGACGCACGTCGCGAGGTAGACCTCGGAGAGGTCGGCGGGACGGACGCTGCCGCGCACGCCGCGCGAGGCGGACTGTTTGCCGCCGGGGCGGCCGAGGCCGTGGGCGATCTCGTCGAGCGCGGAGAGCACCTCGGCCGGCTCCAGGTCGAGCATGGCCAGGGTGCGGACGGCCGTGCGCAGCTCGCCCATGGCGACGGCGGCGCGCAGTCCGCGGCCCATGACGTCGCCGACGACGAGGGCCGTGCGGTGCCCGGGCAGCTCGATGACGTCGAACCAGTCGCCTCCGACCTCGGTGGCGGCGTTGCCGGGCAGATAGCGGCAGGCGATCTCGACGCCGGCGGCCTCCGGGTCGCCGGGGGGCAGCAGGCTGCGCTGGAGGATGAGGGCGCGCTCGTGCTCGCGGCGGTAGAGGCGGGCGTTGTCGATACAGACGGCGGCGCGGGCGGCGAGCTCGACGGCGAGGGCCGTGTCCCGCTCGCCGAAGGGCTCGCTGCCCTTCGTACGGGAGAACTGGGCGATGCCCAGCACCGCGTCCCGGGCGACCATCGGCACGGCGAGGGTGGACTGCACGACGGCGCCGAGCCCCCCGTCGCCGTCCTCGCTCTCACGGCCGGGCACGACCTGGACGTGGGCGGTGCGCAGGGCCTGGGCGCACGGCGAGTGGAACGCGTAGCGGTGGACCTCGCCGACCTGAACGGGCTTGGGGCCGGACCCGGTGACGGGCGCCCCGGAGACGGCGCTGGAGTAGGCCACGCGGCGCAGCTCGGCGCTGCCGTCGGCGAGGCCCGGCGGGGCCTCGTCACCGGCGAGCAGGCCCTGGTAGAGGTCGACGGAGGCCAGGTCGCAGAACTGGGGTACGGCCACGTCGAGGAGCTCGCGGGCGGTCTTCTCCAGGTCGAGGGAGTTGCCGATGCGGGCGCCGGCCTCGTTGAGGAGGGCCAGGTTGCGGCGGACGCCTGCGGCCTCGCGCTCGGCGCGGCGGCGTCCGGTGACGTCGGTGGCGATCGCGGCGACCCCGATGGGGCGGCCGCTGCCGCTGTGCAGCCGGTAGAGCGAGACGGACCAGCGGCGGCGTTCATTGTGGCCGGGCACGGGGCCGACGAGCTGGATGTCCGCCACCGGTTTGCCGGTGTCGAGGACCTGGCGGAGCGCGGCGGTGAGCCGGTCGGCCTCGGTACGGGGCAGGAAGTCGTGGGGGGTGCGGCCGCGGTGCCAGGCGGCGGGGCGGCCGAAAGTCTGGGCGAAACTCTCGTTGACGCGCAGCAGCCTCAGGTCCGTGCCGAAGAAGAAGAAGCCGAGCGGAGATTGGCCGAAAACGGCTTCCGAGGCGGCGATGTCCGTCTCTATTCCGCGCAGCGCCCGGACGTCGACGGCGACGCAGAGCGCGGCACGGTCGCCCCGGCCGTTCTCACTGGGCATCACATAGATCTCGGCGAGGCCTTCCTGGCGGTCGCCGTCCCGCTGATAGGGCACCAGGCCCGTCCAGGCCCGGCCGTCGAGGCCGCCCTCGGTGAGGAAGGGCGCGGCGGGGTGGCGACGGCGCCGGCCGTCCGCCACGGGGGCCAGGATCTCCAGGGGGTCCCGGCCGACGGCCTGCCGGGCACCTATTCCGAAGAGCTCGGCGGCGCGCTCGCTCCACTGGTCGATCCGGCCGTCCGGGCCGAGGGAGAACGACGCCACGCGGATGTGGTCGTACAGGGAGCCGGGCGGACTGTTCTGCCACATCGCCGTGGCGTCCCTGCTCTCTGGCCTGCCCGCCGTACCCGCTGGCTTTTCGCTCACGTGCCCGTCCCCTCCGGCTCTCGTGCTCGCACCGGCATCAGAAGGCCGAGTATCCAGCACAGGGGGCCTTCGGAACACGGACTTCACGATCACAGCACGGTCTCAACCCGCTATGTCTTCCCACCGGGTTACTAACCAGGCAGGGACAGCTCGAACCACACCGTCTTCCCGGTGTTTCCCGGGCGGGTGCCCCAGCGCCGGGAGGCCAGGGCGACGAGCTGGAGTCCGCGGCCGCCCTCGTCGTCCGGTTCGGCGACGCGTTCGCGGGGCAGGTCGGGCAGCGGGTCGGAGACTTCCACCAGAAGGGTGGGTCCCGCGTGGGAATACATGCGCACCCCGATGGGGCCGCTGGCGTAGCGCAGGGAGTTGGTGACGAGCTCGCTGACCAGGAGGACCGTCACATCGGTGACGGAGTCCAGGCCCCATTCGCGCAAGGTGTCGCGCACCAGCGTGCGCGCGGTGCGCACGGCCGTGGCGTCGGCGGGAAAGCTCCACTCGGCGAAACCAGGCGTATGCGCCACGGTCCCCGTGCTGTCGCCCACGCCGACCACTTCCCAGGCTGCTCCGGCATGTCCCCCTTTGGGGCCAATAATCAGCACATACCCGGTATAGGGGTCGGGCTATCTTCTTCACCCCGGTCCATGGGCACCGGTTGCCGCATTCGGCGTAGCGCTTACGCGTCCGCCCCGGCGCGCAGCCGGGCCGCGGCCTCGGCGACGGCGGGACGGTCCTGCTCCAGCCAGTCGACCTCGCCGACGTTCTCGGGGGCGAGCCAGCGCAGCTCGTCGTGGTCCTCCAGGGGGCGGGGCTCGCCCTCCAGCAGCCGGGCCGTCCACACCTGGAGGACGTAGCCGGGCTTCAGGGGCCATTCTCCGGCGATGCGGTCGACCGGCTCGGCCTCGATGCCGAGTTCCTCGCGGAGCTCCCGTACGAGCGCCTCAGGGGCGCTCTCGCCGGGCTCCAGCTTGCCGCCCGGCAGTTCCCAGCGTCCGGCGAGCTCGGGCGGGGCGCTGCGCCGCGCGGCCAGCAGCCGCCCCTCGTGAAACACCGCTCCAGCCACCACCACGCGCACCGTCGTCATGGGGGTAAAGCGTAGACGCCGGGTGGTACTGATCTCTCAGTACCACCCGGCGTCCGGGAGGTCGTGGGCCCAGGGCCTAGGTGACCGTGTGGCCGACTCGTTCGACGACGTAGAGCCTTCGGTCGCCCTCCATGTCGAGCCGGTCGGCGACGCGCTCCGCTTCCGTTCTGGTGGCGTAGCGGCCGACACGGTAGCGGTTGCCGTTCTCGTCCTGGCGGATCACCAGCCAGGGCAGGACCGGTCCGGTGTCAGTCATCGCTCCTGCCCTCCCGTCCCCGCGCGCACCGGCGCACGCCCTTCGGTGACTCCTCCGGGGGTTCCCGGAGAAACCGCAGTACGCATATGCCCGAGCCTACGCCCGACCTTTACGCACCGGATACGGGTTTTCACGAAGAGGTACGCATTCGGCCACCCGTGCGGGCTACTTGGTCTTGGCGAGCTCCGGCTCCTCGGGAGCCTCGGCCACCTCGGCCGCCATGATTTCCTTCTCGACCTGCTCAAGGGTCGGGTTGCGCCACGCGCTGCGCACACCCCACACGTAGAAGACCAGCGCGATCAGGACAACGACGACGATGTCGACACCCTGCGGCAGGTAGCCCTTGCCACCGAACTCGGTGCCGCCGGCGTACGAGACCACCGCCATGACCAGCAGGTAGGTCACCATCCAGGAGCCGGCCTTCAGGTGCGGCTTGAGCTCGGCCCACGGCTTGCGCAGCTCGTACCAGGCCCAGATCGGCAGACCGATGGCCATGATGAAGATGACCTTGCCCGTCAGCGGCCAGCGGGCCCAGTACATGACCAGCGAGCCGAAGATCATCGCGACGGGGGCGATGACCGGCATGGCCTTCAGCTTGACCGGGCGCTTCATGTCCGGGGCGATGCGGCGCAGCGACATCACGGCGACGGGGCCGGTGATGTACGAGATGACGGTGGCGACACCGACGATCTCGGCGATCGAGCCCCAGCCGCGGAAGACGGCCAGGAAGACGAAGGAGATCGCGAGGTTGAGCAGCAGGGCCGGCTTCGGGACACCGGTCTTGGGGTCGACCTTGCCGAAGACCTTCGGCAGGTGGCCGTTCTCCTGGACGCCGTTGATCATGCGCGAGGTGGTGGCCGCGTAGATCATGCCGGTGCCCGACGGGGAGATGAAGGCGTCCGCGTAGAGCAGCAGGGCGAGCCAGTTCAGGCCCCAGGTGATGGAGAGGTCCGCCAGCGGGGACTTGTAGGCCAGCGTGTTCCAGCCACCGGAGAGGTCCGCGGCCGGGACGGCCATCAGGAAGGCGACCTGGAGCGCGATGTAGATGACCAGGGCGATCAGGATGGAGCCGATGACGGCCTTCGGCAGCGACTTGCCGGGGTTACGGGCCTCGGCGGCCATGTTCAGCGGCGACTGGAAGCCGTTGAAGGCCCAGACGATGCCCGCGACGGCGACGGCGCTGAAGACGGCGCTCCAGCCGTTGGGGGCGAAGCCGCCGTGGGCGGAGCCGATGTTGCTGGTGTCGAAGTGGGCGAAGACCAGGGCACCCGCGGTGAGCACCGGCACGACGACCTTGAACACGGTGATCGCGTTGTTCGTCTTGGCGAACAGGGTGATCGCGAACCAGTTCAGGAAGAAGTAGAAGACCACCAGGACGCTGGCGGCCGCGAGGCCGGTGCCGGTGAGCTCCTTGCCGTCGAAGAGGTGCTCGGCCCAGCTGAACTTCCACGAGCTCATGTACTGGATCGAGGCGGTGGCCTCACCCGGGATCACGGAGACGATCGCGATCCAGTTGGCCCAGGCGGCCATGTAGCCGGCCAGCGAGCCGTGCGAGAACTGCCCGTACCGCACCATGCCGCCCGCCTTGGGGAACATCGAGCCGAGCTCGGTGTAGGTGAGGGCGATGGTCAGCGCCACGACGGCGCCTATGACCCAGGCGAAGATGGCGGCCGGCCCGGCGAGCACGGCTGCGCGCTCGGCACCGAACAGCCAGCCGGAGCCGATGATCGACCCGAGGCCGACGGCGGTCAGCGCCGTCGTGCCGAGGGTCCGGCGGTAATTCGAGTGGGAACCCTGTTCGGTGCTCAAACCCCGGATCTCCTTTTCTTTCTACTCCCCCATGGCAGGACACAAACCGCGCCATCGTACGAGCGATTTGGCCGAGTTGGTTCTGCCAAAAGGCCCTGACCTGGGCCTATGTGAGTTTTGCAACATCGGAAGCCCCCCCTTCACATCAGGATCAACCTGGACATAGAGGGGCAGTTCCTACCGGTCGGTACGGTCCGGGGAGCAGGGTTTCCCAAGATCATGAACTGACTTGAAAGTCAGTAGAGGAATGCTTCACACACCGTTCACGCCTACTTCACTGGCAGGTGGTAGGCGACCCGGTACCGCTCGGCGAGCATCACGACGTCGGCCGTCTCGACGGGACAGCCGCCCGCGAAGTACGTCCGCGAGACGACCACCACGCAGTGGCCGGGCACCCCGCCGAGGGCGAGCGTCTCCCCGGCCAGCCCGGGGCGCGCGCTGACCTCCTCGGTGACGTTGTCCACGACGACGTCGATGGCGGCCATCCGCTCCACCACCCCCCGGCCCGCCAGCGGCCCCTCCTCGGGCAGCATCACGGGGGTGCGCCCGGTGATGGCCAGGGGCTCCCAGGAGACCGAGAGCATGCACGGCTCGCCCCCGGAGCGGAAGAGGTAGTCCGTGCGCATCACACGGTCACCCGGGCCGATCCGCAGCCGCCGGGCGATCCCCGGCTCGGCCGCGATCTGCTCGCTGCGGGACTCCCAGGTGCCCTTGACCCGGTCGTCACCCTGCTCCTGCCGGAACGGCGTGGACTCCCCGGCCGCCCGGTACCCCGTACGCACCACGGGGCGCGAGACGGGTTGCTCGCGGACGTACGTCCCGGAGCCGGAGCGGCCCTCGACCAGCCCCTCGGCCATCAGGACCTTGCGGGCCTCCAGGGCAACGGTGTCGGAGACGCCGTACTGCTCCCGGATGCGCGCCTGGGAGGGGAGCCGGGTGTGCGGAGGCAGCTCACCGGCGACGATTTTCTGCCGCAGATCACCGGCGACTCGAAGGTATGCGGGCTGGTCACCGAAGGCCACGTCCACTCCCAAGGGGTTGACAGTCCGCAACAGCTTGGCAACCGTAGGTTGCGATCCGCAACCTTAACCCAGAGATTCACAGGAAGTAGCGAAGTCCAGCTCAGCGACGCCGAGTTGAGACCTCCGGGCACATGCGGAGAGCACTCACCCGCGGCATTTCCGCAACTATGCGCAAACCCTCCCTCCCGTTGCGGGGGTACATACGGCCACTTAGCGTGATCTTGCGATGCTCTCGGTCATCACTGCTGGAGGTGCGGTGATCCCTCGGAAGGCGGGACGCCCCGGGTGGCGGTGGGCCGTACTCGCGGTCGCGGCGTTCGCGGCCTTCGCGGCCTTCGGGTGGTGGATGGCGCTACCGGCGCAGGCGCAGACGCAGGCCCACGCACGGGCCACCGAAGCGACCGACTGCCCGCCGATCCGGCAACCCGAGAAGATCGATCTCCGCTACAAGCTCACCTTCGACCAGCACCACATCGACTTCGCCGAGGTGCGACAGCTCACGAGCATCGACATTCCGGCAGGACAGTGGCCACTCTCGAACGACCTGACGCTCAGCACGGACAGCCCCAAGTACCGGAACGCCATGCGCTGCCTCCTGCACGAGAAAAGGGCGACGGAGAAGTTCGGCGAGTGGCACCCGGAGTGGCGCAACGTTTCGGAGGCGACCGAGCAGCAGGGCGTGGTCGCGGTGCGGTACGAGTCGTGGAACCTGGTCGGCAACAGCGCCGGTCAGTTCGAAGTGGGACCGTGGACGGTCGACGCCGAACCGGACAAGAACTGGAAAGTCGCCCTCCACTCGCCGGAGGTCCTGCGCGGGGTCTCCCGGCGGACGGTCGAGATCGACCCCGGCGGCCTGGAGATCGGCGACGCCCCCGGAGCGTCGAGCGCGAACGAGACCCGCCGGGTATGGACCCCACCCGGCCCGGACACCGAGGCCTCCATCATGCGGCCGAAGCAGCTCACCCCCCTGAGCCGCCGCGATTCCTTGATCGCTTACCTGGGCGTCACCTCGTGGTGGGTCTTCGGCTCGGCCTTGATCGCCCTGTCGGCGTGGCCCTTCCGCAAGAAGAACGGAAAAAACGACAAGGCCGCTGCCAGAACTCTGGCCGACACGGCCCTTCAGTGGGCCGGACTGAGCGCGGCCCTCGCCCTGACATTGGCTCTGTTGCTCCAGCTCTACCCCGCCACAAGCCGTTGGCGCGCCTTCATCGGCATCTCATCGGGACTTGCCCTTGTCCTCCTCGCGCAACCATGGCTTCCCCTCGTGGAACGCTCCGGCGACGGCAGGAAAGTGCTGACGAGACGCACGGTGCTCGTCACCACCTTCGCGGCCGCAGCGATCGGCCTGCTGGTGATCCTGTCTCCTCAGCTTTTCGGCCTCTCGTCGAAGCTCATGCCGACGGCCCCGGCTCCGCCCCTGGCCATCGCCGGATTGGCCCTGCTGGAAACATCCATGCTGTGGCTGTGGTTCACCGCGATGGCCGCATGGGCCTGGCGTTTCGCACGGGAAGGAAAACTGGGCGGCTCCTCGACCGGAGACGGCCGGAACCAAGCCGGACGGCACCTCCGCCGGGTCACGGCGACCGGAGCCGCACTCGCCGTGGTCGCGGCCCTGGTGGTGCTCTGCCATGTGCTGTCCTTCGAATCCAGATGGCGGCGTGCCAACTGGCTGGGGGAAGCCGATTCGCTCTTCGGCAACGACCACACGGGCATCCTGGGCCGGCAACTGGCGGAATTCCCGTCCTTCGGCCCCCTGTGGACGTACACCCACACGTCCGTGCTGACGGCGATCGCGCTTGTGGCATTGCTCCGTCTCAGCTCCCGGGCCCGTTCCGGAGCCAAGTCCCTCGGACCGAAGGGATGGGACCTCCTGCTGGTGGCCGCCATCTTCGCCGTCGTCCTCGCATTGCGGGTGGCGAAGTTCGCGGGAAGCGCGGCGAATCTGTACGGCCTCTGGCTGCCTCTGAACATGCTCGCGCTCTACGCACTGGTGAAGGCAGGCCGTAGATGGTCGACTTTGGGTCGAGTGGACCGAAAAGCAGAGAAATGCTTCGCGGCGAACGCGGCGAAAGGCGAAAGCCGCGTCGCGGCGGAGCTGACCACCCCGGCGGGATACCGGCGAATGATGGGCGATGCCCGCCGCTGCCGTGACCTGCTCCACCGGCTGCATCTCGTCGATCACGGGCACCCGGAGAGCGCCCAAAGACGAACACTGGAGAACCAGCTCAGCGCATTGCACCACTGGCGGCCGGCCAAATGCAGCCGCGACTGCCTGCCGGATCCCGTATCCGTGGTCGACGTCGCCCTCTGCTGGGGCCCGCGTCGGCGCTGGTGGCGCAATGCCCTCAACGCCGCGCGCTGGGCCGCCGTCTTCGGCGTTCTCCCGAGTGTGGTCACCGTCTGGTACGAGAACGCCTACGACCCGGACCAGTGGGCGCTCACGCTCGACCTGCCCACAGGCATCCCGGATGTCGTCTGGAGGTTCCTGACCCAGGAGATCTCCTTCGCCGGCGCGGGGCTGGTCCTGGGGGCGTTGTGGCGCGTACTGCCCGGGGAGCGCGGCCCGATGCGGGCCCTGAGCCTGTTCGTCGCCTGGCTCGTCCCCATCGGCGTGGTCGCCGCCTTCAGCCACGGCATCGACCGCAAGGCCCTGGGCCTGGCTCTCCTGAACATCGTCCTGATGCTCATGGTGCTGACCCTGACGAGCATGTGGATGGACACCGACACGTTCAGCCGTGAGCGGCCCTACTGGACGAAGCGCCTGAGCCTCCTGGCGTCGATCTACCAGATGCACGGCCTCTCCGGGCAGGTCGCCTTCCTGGTCATGCAGGCGGCGGCCGCGGTGACGATCTGGCGGCAGATCGCGACCGGATAGCGAAGGGGACCAGCCCTGGCGGGACCGGCCCCTCGTCCATGGTTCGCTGCGAGTTGGCGGTCTCGCGCCCCGGATCGGTCCGACTCGCTAGGGTTGTCCCATGACCGCACTGCCCGACTGGATGCGCCCGCCGCGCGCGGAAGGCTGGTTCGCGGAGGACCTGGACCGCCTCCCCGAGGCACCACGCCACACCGAGCTGATCGACGGAGCCCTCGTCTTCATGATGTCGCCCCAGCGGTCCTGGCATGGCCGCCTCGTCACCGCCCTGACTACCACGCTCATGGCGCAGGCACCGGCCGGCTTCGAGGTCGAGCGCGAAATGACGATCCGCCTGGATGCCCGCAACCGCCCCGAGCCAGACCTCCTGCTGACGGGCCTGCCCTATGACCCCGACCGCACCTGGTACGCCCCGGAGGACGTGAAACTCGTCATCGAGGTCGTGTCCCCCGAGTCCGCCCACCGCGATCGCACCGTGAAACTCCACAAGTACGCCAAGGCCGGCATCCCGCACTACTGGTGTATCGAGGACGAGGACGGGGCGCCCGTCGTGCACGTCTACGAGCTCGACGAGCCGACCGGCGCATACGCGCCCGCCGGCATCTTCCGGGGCGCCCTCCGGCGCCCGGTGCCCTTCGAGATCAGCCTGGACCTCGACAAGCTCACACCTCGCCGAAGCGGCTGAAAAGTCGGCGCCATGCCGGCGCGGGAACGCGGAAGGGGGCGGACCCGTCAGCGTCCGCCCCCTTCCGACCTGCATATTTAGACGTTGAAGCGGAACTCCACCACGTCGCCGTCCACCATCACGTACTCCTTGCCCTCCATGCGGGCCTTGCCGACGGCGCGGGCCTCGGCGACGGAGCCGGTGGCGACGAGGTCCTCGAAGGAGATGACCTCGGCCTTGATGAAGCCCTTCTGGAAGTCGGTGTGGATGACACCGGCCGCCTCGGGGGCCGTGGCGCCCTTCTTGATGGTCCAGGCGCGGGATTCCTTGGGGCCGGCCGTCAGATAGGTCTGGAGGCCGAGGGTGTTGAAGCCGACTCGGGCCAGCGTGGCCAGGCCCGGCTCCTCGGCGCCGACGGACTGGAGGAGCTCCATGGCGTCCTCCTCGTCCAGCTCGGCGAGGTCCGCCTCCAGCTTGGCGTTGAGGAAGATGGCCTCGGCCGGGGCGACCAGGGCGCGCTGCTCGTCCTTGAAGGCCTCGTCGGTCAGCTCGTCCTCGTCGACGTTGAAGACGTAGAGGAACGGCTTCGTGGTCAGCAGGTGGAGATCGTGGAGGAGCTCCGCCTTCTCGGAGCCCTGGACGATGCCGGCGGAGAACAGCGTCTCGCCCTTCTCCAGGATCTCCTTGACCGCCTCGACGGCCGCGACCTTCGGGGCGACGTCCTTCTTGATCCGCGACTCCCTCTGGAGGCGCGGCAGGACCTTCTCGATGGTCTGGAGGTCGGCGAGGATCAGCTCGGTGTTGATGGTCTCGATGTCGTCCTTCGGCGAGACCTTGCCGTCGACGTGGACGACGTTCTCGTCCTTGAAGGCGCGGATGACCTGGCAGATCGCGTCCGACTCGCGGATGTTCGCCAGGAACTTGTTGCCCAGGCCCTCGCCCTCCGAGGCGCCGCGCACGATGCCGGCGATGTCGACGAAGTCGACGGTGGCGGGGAGGATCTTCTGGGAGCCGAAGATCTCCGCGAGCTTGGTGAGGCGCGCGTCCGGCACGCCGACGACGCCCACGTTGGGCTCGATGGTGGCGAACGGGTAGTTGGCCGCCAGTACGTCGTTCTTGGTCAGGGCGTTGAACAGGGTCGACTTGCCGACATTCGGCAGACCGACGATTCCGATCGTGAGCGACACGTGACGACTTCCCGTTGTTCCCGTAGTGAAGGCTTCCGCGCCCCGTGACGCGGCCGATCCACCAGTCTACGGGTCCGGGCCGCGAACCCGCCCCGGACGGAGGATTCCTCGAACACACGCCCAAGGTGGCGCAAACGGCGTGTCCAACCTGGGATTCCCTGGGGCCGCCTGCCTAGTTTGGTCGCGTGGAGCAACCGAGCACGCGCATCCCCCAGGGCAAGGTCCGCCGCGGCTCCCCCGTGCCCCGGCCCGCCGCACCCCCCGGCCAGCGGCGGGGCGCCACCGCGCGGGGACCCGCCGCCGGGCGCTCCCCCTCCGCGCTGGACCGCCTGCCGGCCGCCCGGCTGACCGGGCTCGGCAGCGGCCTGCTCACGGCGCTGGGCATGCTCACCATCGGCGGGCTGGACGCGCTGGTGGGCGGCTCGCCCCGGATCTACGGCGTGTTCTTCCTGCTCGGCAGCGCGGCCTGCGCGCTGTGGGTGCGCCCGGCGGAGCTGATGACCGCGCCCGTGAGCGTGCCCATCGCCTTCGCGGTGGGGGCGCTGCCGCTGAGCGACGGCACGGGGGGCCTCGGCGGCCGGGTGATGAGCCTGGTGACCCTGCTGTCGCTGAACGCCGCCTGGCTCTACTCCGGCACCCTGCTGGCCGCGCTGATCGCGCTCGTCCGCCGGGTCTTCCTGGTCAGGCTGCGGCAGCGGGAACGACTCCGGCAGCGGCAGCGGCCATCGCGGCCCCCACGATCCCCGCGTTGTTCTGGAGCTGAGCGGGCACGACCTCGGCGCTGACGCCCTCCAGCAGCGGCAGGAACTTCTCCGCCTTGCGGCTGACCCCACCGCCGATCACGAACAGCTCGGGCGAGAAGAGCATCTCCACATGGGCGAGATAGCGGCTCACCCGCTTGGCCCAGCGGCCCCAGCTGAGGTCCTCTTCCTCCTTGACCCGCGTGGACGCCCGTGTCTCCGCGTCGTGCCCGTGCAGCTCCAGATGCCCGAGCTCGGTATTGGGCACCAGGCTCCCGCCGGTGAAGACCGCGCTGCCGATGCCCGTGCCGAAGGTCAGCACGATCACCGTGCCCGTACGCCCCCGGCCCGCGCCATGGGCCATCTCCGCGAGCCCGGCGGCGTCGGCGTCGTTGAGCACGG
Organism: Streptomyces hesseae; assembly: GCF_031845785.1. Lineage (NCBI taxonomy): Bacteria > Bacillati > Actinomycetota > Actinomycetes > Kitasatosporales > Streptomycetaceae > Streptomyces > Streptomyces hesseae. The sequence continues at coordinate 2,761 of NZ_JAVRFI010000038.1, read as the reverse complement.
TCACGGGCGCGCCGACGCGCTCGCCGAGCAGCCCGGCGGCGTCCTGGCCGATCCAGCTCTTGTCGACGTTCGCGGCCGTACGGGTCGTCCCCCCGGCCACCACGCCGGGGAAGGTCACGCCGACCGGCCCGACCGGCAGCCCGAAGTGGCGGACCACCTGCCGGACGCAGTCGGCGACGGCGTCCGGCGTGGACGGCTTCGGCGTGAGCACTTTGAAGCGCTCTTCCGAGAGCTCACCGCGCGCCAGGTCCACCGGTGCGCCCTTGATGCCCGATCCGCCGATGTCCACGCCGAATACGTCCATGCCCAGCAGCGTAGGCGTGGACGGGAGGGTTCACCCCTCGACGTCGTCCCTCGACGTCACCCCTCGACGGCGGCCTTGGCCTCGGCCCGCAGGTCGCGGCGGAGCTCCTTGGGGAGGGAGAAGGTGATGGACTCCTCTGCGGCCTTCACCGTCTCGACGTCCTCGAAACCGCGGGCGGCGAGCCACTCCAGGACGCCTTCGACGAGGATCTCGGGCACGGAGGCGCCGGAAGTGACACCGACCGTGTTCACGCCCTCCAGCCAGGCCTCGTCGATCTCCTCGGCGTAATCCACCAGGTGCGAGTCCCGCGCGCCGGCACCGAGGGCGACCTCGACCAGCCGCACGGAGTTCGAGGAGTTCTTCGACCCCACCACGATCACCAGGTCCGCCTCGGCGCCCATCTGCTTGACGGCGATCTGGCGGTTCTGCGTGGCGTAGCAGATGTCGTCGCTGGGCGGCGACAGCAGATTCGGGAACCGGCCCTTCAGGGCGTCCACCGTCTCCATGGTCTCGTCGACCGAAAGCGTGGTCTGCGACAGCCACACGACCTTGTCGGCGTCGCGCACCTCGACGTTGGCCACGTCCTCGGGCCCGTCGACGAGCGTGATGTGATCCGGCGCCTCGCCGCTGGTCCCGATGACCTCCTCGTGGCCCTCGTGACCGATGAGGAGGATGTCGTAGTCCTCCTTGGCGTACCGGATGGCCTCCTTGTGGACCTTGGTCACCAGGGGGCACGTGGCGTCGATGGTGGCGAGCTTGCCGCGCTCGGCCTCCTCGTGGACCACGGGGGCAACGCCGTGCGCGGAGAAGATGACGATGTTGCCCTCGGGCACCTCGACCGTCTCGTCGACGAAGATCGCGCCCTTCTTCTCCAGGGTCTTCACCACGTACTTGTTGTGCACGATCTCGTGCCGCACATAGACGGGGGCGCCGTACTGCTCCAGCGCCTTCTCGACGGCGATCACGGCACGGTCCACGCCCGCGCAGTAGCCACGGGGGGCGGCGAGCAGAACCTTGCGGGCGGGGGTAGCTGTCATGCGGTCCATCGTAAGGGCCCGCCCCCACCGGCGTGGCCGGGCCACCGCCCGGCCGGGACGCCCGAATACTGACCCCATGGCCACCCCTCCCCCCTTCGCCGACGAGGGCACGCTCCACCGCACCCTCACCTTTCGCGACCTCGTGGTCTACGGCCTGCTGTTCATCGCTCCCATGGCACCGGTGGGCGTCTTCGGCACGCTGTCGGCGAAGTCGCACGGGGCGGTGGCGCTGGTCTACGTCGTGGCGACGGTCGCGATGGCCTTCACGGCCCACTCGTACGCGGTCATGGTGCGCGTCGCCCCGCAGGCGGGCTCGGTCTACACGTACGCGCGCGTGGGGCTCGGCGAGGGCCCGGGGTTCATCGCGGGCTGGATGGCGATGCTGGACTACCTGCTGGTCCCGGCGGTCGCCTATCTCTTCTCGGGCATCGCGATGCACGCGCTGGTGCCGTCCGTCCCCTCATGGGTCTGGACCGCGATCGCGGTGGTCGTGACGACGGCCCTGAACCTGTGGGGGGTCAGGGCGGCGGCGGCCGTGGGCTTCGTCGTCCTGGCGATGGAGCTGGCCGTGCTGGCGGTCTTCGTGGTCACCGCCGCCATCGCCCTGGCCCAGGACGGCCCGCGCCGGGGCTGGCTGACCCCCCTCACGGGCGAGGGCGGGTTCGACGCGGGGGCGGTGGGGGCGGTGCTGTCGGCGGTATCGGTGGCGGTCCTGTCCTACCTGGGCTTCGACGCGATCGCCTCCTTCGCGGAGGAGGCCGCGGGCGGCTCGCCGAAGGTGGCACGGGCGGTCATCACCTGCCTGGTCGTGGCGGGCGCCCTCTTCGTCCTCCAGGGCTATCTGGCGGCCCTGCTCGCGCCCGCGCCCGTCTCCCCGGCGGAACTGGCGGCACGGCCGGCGCGCCAGGGCGCGGCGTTCTACGCCACGGTCGACGCGGCGACGGGCCTGTGGCTGCACCACCTGGTGGCGGCGAGCAAGGCGGTCGGCGCGGCCTTCGCCGCGCTGGCGGGCCAGGCGGCGGCGGGCCGCCTCCTCTTCGCGATGGCCCGCGACCGCCGCCTCCCCGGCCGCCTCGCGGAGGTCGACCGTGGCTCCGGCGTGCCCCGGCTCGCCGTCCTCGGCGCGGCGTCGGTGACGCTGCTCGCGGCGGTGTGGGCGGCCCTGCGGGCGGACGGGCTGGACCGGCTGGTGTCGGTGGTGGACGTGGGGGCGCTCGTGGCTTTCGGCTTGCTGCACGTTTCTGTGATCGGGTGGTCCGTACGGCGACGCGCGGAGCGCGTTTTGGTTCGGCGCGTGGTGGTGCCTCTGCTGGGGCTGGTCGTCGTGATCGCGGTGATCGCGACGGCGGCGACGGCCGCGCAGGTGGTGGGGGCGGTTTGGCGGGGGGTGGGCCTGTTGGTCCTGGCCTGCCAGGGGGTG